>NZ_KV802668.1:107039-157296 GCF_001810775.1 Rothia sp. HMSC062H08 | reverse complement strand
GAAGCGAATCTTGTCAACCTTAGCGGGAACGGTGAACTTCTGAGTGTTCTTAGCGCCGGAAGGCTGGCCAGAGATGTTGAACTTGGGAGCAGATGCGTACGCGCACTCAGTAGAAGATGCGAAAGCGGGAACTGCAGCGGATGCTGCAACAACCGGAGCAGCCCATGCTGCGCCAGCAACAACCTTGCGGCGAGAAATGTTAGTAGACATGTATGTCCTTCGAGAGTGATATCTTGGGCACTCACTCTCACCAAGAACGCGGCCGATAAATCCACGCAGGGCAAACGCACACACAAAAGTGAAGATAGCGTGCAGAGGAGAGTGAATGCATGATGTTTCTATACAAGCGTCAGCCCCTGCACGCCCAGAAGATCAAAAACACATAGGTCAGCTTCAAAAGCACAGGGAAACCCAACACTTGGAGAAAGCATACCCCCCCCCCCGTATGAGTTTTTCAAGCGAAAAACGCACACAATCTTCCATAAACCCACTTTGACCTGCGTTATTCAACCAATGCTTGAACTTTTATTCACACATATTCCACCCTTAAATCCCTCTGGCACACCTCCCATAAACAACCTTCAGACGATGTTTTTCTCAAATTAGGAAACAAAAACCAACATCTACTTTCCAAGAACCACACATTCCCACCATCTAGTCGCCTTATTTTTCCGCGCATGTGCTTTTAAGCACCTGAGAAAACCTTCAGGTAAAAATCACTCAAAGAACTACAGCTACCCTACATACGCAAGAAGCCCCGCGAGCGCACACACTCGCGGGGCTTTCCCCTATGTTCTATTCACGTTCTAGCGTCGGCCCACGAACCAGTCCGATAGCTTATCGATACGCGCCTGAATCTGCTCAGCAGAAGCCTGCGCGACCGCCGGGCCGCCACAAATCTTACGCAGCTCATTATGAATCACGCCGTGCGGCTGACCCGAACGAATCGACCACGCCGCCACATTCTTCGCCAGCTTATTGCGTAGCTCCTTCAACTGGCGGTGATCCACCACCGAAGGTGCCGCAGTCGCCGGGCGGCGTGCCGCATGCTCACGCTGATGCGCTCGCAACAGCGTACCGACCTGTTCGGCATCCAGCAGGCCTGGAATACCCAGGAAGTCCTGCTCCTCCTCACTGCCCACGGCAAGGTTGCCGGAGGCGAACTCGGCGCCGTCGAACAGCACACCGTGGAAGGACGCCTCGGAGCCGAGCGCCTCGAACTTGCCGCGTGCCAGCTGCTCGGAGGCGCGCTCCTCGCGGTTTGCTTCTTCGAGCAGGTGATCGTCCAGGCCTTCAACCATAGGGTCGATTTCCTGGGGTGTGCCACGGTCGAGGGCGTGGTCGCGTTCTACTTCCATGTCGTTGGCGAGCATCATCAGCTGCGGCACCGAGGGCAGGAACACGGATGCGGTTTCGCCGCGCTTGCGGGCACGCACGAAACGGCCGATCGCCTGCGCGAAGAATAGCGGGGTGCTGGTGCTGGTGGCGTACACGCCCACGGCGAGGCGGGGCACATCCACGCCTTCGGACACCATGCGCACGGCGACCATCCAGCGCTGCGTGCCCTCGCGGAATTCGTCGATTTTCGCGGAGGCTTCGCGGTCGTCAGAGAGAATCACGGTGGGATATTCGCCGGTGATTTTCTGAAGCTGTTCGGCGTAGGCTTTGGCGTCCGCGTGGTCGGTGGCGATGACGAGCGCGCCGGCGTCGGGCACGGTGCGGCGCACCTCGGTCAGGCGCTTGTCGGCGGCGGCGAGCACGGTCGGAATCCATTCGCCGTTGGGGTCCAGGGCGGTGCGCCATGCCTGGGAGGTGATGTCCTTGGTGAAGCCTTCGCCGAGGTTTGCCGCCATTTCTTCGCCCGCGGAGGTGCGCCAACGCATCTGGCCCGAGTACGCCATGAAGATGACCGGGCGCACCACGTGGTCCTTGAGCGCGGGGCCGTAACCGTAGGAGTAGTCCGCCTTGGAGCGGCGGATACCGTCATTGTCGACCTCGTAGGTGACGAACGGAATCGGGGAGGTGTCCGAACGGAACGGGGTACCGGTCAGCGCCACGCGGCGGGTCGCGTCGTCGAACGCTTCACGCAGGCCGTCACCCCAGGAAAGGGAATCACCGGCGTGGTGAATCTCGTCAAAAATCACGAGGGTTTTCGTTTCCTCGGTGTTGCGGGCGTGCAGCTGCGGCTTATTCGCCACCTGCGCGTAGGTCAGCGCCACGCCCTTGTAGTGGCGGCTGATGGTCACATCCGCGTTCTTGAAGTTCGGGTCAATGGGAATACCGACCTTCGCGGCGGCATCTGCCCACTGCTTTTTCAGGTGGTCGGTCGGCGCCACAACGATGAGCTGGCGGACCGTGCCGCGGTTGAATAGTTCCTTGGCGAGGGTCAGCGCAAACGTGGTTTTACCCGCGCCGGGGGTTGCGACTGCCATGAAGTCGCGGGGGTTGGTTTCGAAGTACTTCTGCATGGCTTCTGCCTGCCAGGCGCGCAGGCTGACGGAGGTACCCCAGGGGGCGCGGTCGGGGTATGCCGGGGAGAGCTTCGGCTTCACCATACTGTCGAATAGTGTGGGTTCCTCTGCGGGTGCGCTCATTCTCTCCTTCTTCCTCGTCTGCATCTGCTGTTGCGGCGGGTTAGGCTCGGGACGGCTGATGCCCGCCGGGCACAGCGAGGTTAAATTCTAGCACCACATCCGCGGGTTGGGCCGGGCTGTGGTGCAAGAATTTGGTGCTCGTCAGCAAAGTCTCATGAGCGGTGTTGGGCCGTTGAGTCTTGCTGCTGCGGCGTGTTATTTATTCGTATTTATTCAGGCGTATCGCCCAGGTTGTGTTGTCTGAGGCGTGTCGCCTGGCGCGTATTATTCGCCGGAGCCGTTGTCGCCGTCGTTGCCGGGTGCGAGGCCTTCGTAGATTTCCTTGCACTGGGGGCAGACGGGGAACTTCTGCGGGTCGCGGCCGGGTACCCACATTTTGCCGCAGAGGGCGCGCACGGGTTCACCGGTCAGCGCCGATTCGAGGATCTTTTCCTTGCGTACGTAGTGGGAGAAGCGCTCGTGGTCGCCGGGCTCAGAAAGCTGGGTTTCTTCGCGTTCGAGCAGAGCGGTACCGCCTGCGGTTCCGGGGCCAAAGGGGTCTTCGATGCCTTCGATCGAGCTCATGTTTCTCCTTGATGATGAGGTGGGATACATAGGGTGAGGGGTGCCGCTGCACGGTTGGGTGATCGGCGCCTTCTCTATTTTAGTAGCAGTTGGGAGGTGCTGAGCCCCCGGGTGGTCAATATGGAGGCAGGCCACAGCTCAACCATAGACTCTTAGGTATTGCGGTGAGCTTCTTTCCGCTAGAAGTTCGGGCGGCACAGAAAAGGGGTTCCGTGCCAGGCTTAGTACCTAACACGGAACCCCTCTCGTTTATTCCTGATGTGCTGGAGCTTCGACTCTTGTTAGTTCGCCTGGAAGCGTGCCACACGCTCCAGCATCTTGGAGCTGACCTTGTCGTAGCGGTGACCGCCCCATGCCACGCCGCCCACGAGCAGTGCGGCACCAATCAGCAGCTGAATCAAGCCACCGTAGACGAGGGTTAGTAGATCTTGGGTCACGAAAATGTACACAACAACAGAGATACCGCCGGGTAGCGCGCTGAGCATCACCAGAATTACGGTGAGCATGAGCAGCAACTGATTAGCGAAGCCCTCATTGTTCTTCGGGTTCTTGAACGGGTTAGCACCCGGAGGCGCCACGGGCGGGCTAATGAAGGTGTCCATCACGCTGCCCATACCAGCCGCTGCGGCGAGCACGCCCAGCTGGTGCATCAGCACGATGGGGAAAAGCTCCAGGTGTCCATTTGCCGCTGAGGCGACGAACACCATCACCACCACGATCGGAACCATCAGGATGCTGTAACCCCAGAGACGGCCGAGACGATCGTCAATACCGCGTAGCGGGGAGAGCACGTGCAGGCTGAATGCGGTGTTGTCGTAGGAGACGAGGTAGCACATGTAGTAGCCGGTGAAGACGGTGCAGAAGTACATCCAGAATCCGAAGAGCTGCATCACGCCGCTATTGATGATCTGGTTAGCTTCAGCCGCGTTGACGCCGTTAAAACTGGCCCGACTTTCGAAGGAGCCTACAGAGCTCAGGAACAGGGGCATAGCCACCGTCAGTATCAGGTAAAGCATGGCGGTGCTTGCGGTCAGCAGCTGCAGACGGTTGTCTTTCAGAAATGAGTGCAGGGTTCGTGCCGCCACGGCACCACGCGGGGTTGCGGGGAACCGTGCCAACAGACCCAAATCACCCGCGGCGACTTCAGCTGCGCTCGCGTGGTGCGCGCTACCGCCCACATTCGCCATGGAGCGTGCCAGGTTCTTACCCCACAGCCACCATCCGCCAGCCAGGTAGACGAGGGTCAGAGCCAGGCAACCAAGGGCGGTGCCCATATTGCCGGTCGCCATAAAGTAGGGCACCGCAAATGCCGACCCGAAGGGCGTCACGCTGAGCCACGGCAGGTAGGGCAGCACCTCTTCCCAGTGCTTGGTCAGGTAGGTTATCGTTCCACCGAAGATAAAGCCGGCGCTCATCATCAGTAGCATGGCAACGATCATCAGGGTGTTGGCGATGCGCGGGTTATCGTTCAGCGCCATGCCCAGGCGGTTGGCGAGGCGCGCCCACACCATGAGGTTCGCAAGGCCGAGCACGCAGCAGATGAGGTACACGACCAGCGCGAGCGGTTGCGATATAAACGCGATAGCGCCCAGCAGCACGGCAATGATGCTGGCGATACCGGGGATACCCACGAACCCGCCGAGGAACTGGCCCTTCTGCAGGGTGGAGGGTTTGATGGGGAAGAGCACGAATCGGCTCTCGTCCAGGGTGCCGTCCAGGCCACTGAAAAAGATAGGGACGATAGCCCAGGCGAGCGCCACAACGGTGCCTACAAGGAGGGCGCCGAGCTGACCGTATTCGGGTACCTCCGAGTTAGCGATAACGTATGCGGAGCCGAGGCCGAAGAGCATACCGCCCGCATAAAGCGCCGCAAAAATCAGGCCGATGAGCGCCCAGATGCTTCGGCGGAAGGAAGCGAGCACATACTGCCACTTTAGTGAGACGAGGTGCCCAACCATGACAATCCTTCCGAGGAGGTGCGGCCACCGACCAGCTGCACAAATCGTTCTTCAAGGCTCACGCCGGCGCGTACTTCGTCGACGGTTCCGGCGGCGAGAATACGGCCGGAGTCCATGACGGCTACGTGGTCGCACAGGCGCTGGACAAGGTCCATCACGTGCGAGGAGATAATGACAGTTCCGCCGGAGGCAACGAAGCCACGCAGAATGTCCTGAATATTAGCGGCGGAAACCGGGTCGACCGCCTCAAAGGGCTCGTCCAGGATCAGCACGGAGGGCGCGTGAACGAGAGCGGCGGCGAGCGCAATCTTCTTGGTCATACCGGCGGAGTAGTCGGCGACGGCACGACCCGCAGCGTCGGTCAGGTCCATTGCGGTGAGCAGGTCCTTGACGCGGGATGCGACGGTTTCCTTATCGATTCCGTGCAGGTAGCCGGAGTAGGTGATGAGCTGCTCGCCGGTGAGCTTGTCGAAGAGGTGCACGCCGTCGGGCAGCACACCCAGGTGTGCTTTGGCCTTGAGCGGGTCGGCCCACATGTCGATGCCTCGCACGTATGCGGTGCCTTCGCTGGGCATGAGCATGCCGGTGACCATGGAGATGGTGGTGGTCTTACCGGCGCCATTGCGGCCGACCAGCCCGTAGAAGGATCCGGAGGGGATATCCAGGTTGATGCGGTCGACGGCGACCTTCTGACCAAATGCCTTGGTGAGGCCGCGGATTTCGATGGCGGGGCGGGCGCCAGCGGTCGGTGCGGCCTGCGGGGTGACGGGTAGCTGCGGTGCTACCGACGCGGGAACTATAGCTTGAGGTACTACCGCGGCGGGGTTTGCCTCTACTGTGGTCTCTTGTACCGGGTTCTGCGGTGAACCTGGTTCTTGCGGGTTCGGGTCCTGGGGAAAGTGACTAGTGTTCATATTTTCACCCTACCACCCCCCCCCATGAGGTCTAGCAGGTTTGGTGATGAAACCTGCATTATTAAGTACTCACAACGCATATTATGGACATTCCGGAGTGCTATAGATACCATCCAGCCGCGCTATCAGACAGGTTGAGTCGATAAGCTCTCCCCACCCTCAAAACCGCCAAAAACCGCAAAACAGAACGGGCTACCGCCTACCCCGCAGCCGAGTGCGGGGGTAGACGATAGCCCGTCCGTATTCAACGTTTCAGCCGCCTAGATTAGCCAGAGCTAGCTAGACCGGCTCATGACGTTTCCGGGGTGACAGCTGTTTTTAGAACAGCGCCATGGTCAGTGCCGCACGCGCCTTGACGGTGCGCGGGTCAGATGCACCCACCACGTCGAAGAGCTGCACGAGGCGCTCGCGCACGCGCGCCTTATCGTCGGGACCTACCGCGCTGAACAGGCGCAGCAGACGGTTGTACGCGTCCTCCACGTGGCCGCCGACCAGGTCCAGGTCGGCTACGTTGAATGCCGCCTCAATGTTCATGGGGTCTGCCGCGGCCGCCGCACGTTCGGTTGCCAGGTCCAGGTCCTTCACGCGGGCGAGCAGTTCAACCTGTTCCAAGCCGAGCTTCGCTTCCTTATCGCCGGGGTTCTCGGTGATTGCCTTGCGGTATGCGGCGCGGGCACCTTCCAGGTCGCCGCGGTCGAGGGCGGCGACGGCTTCGGCATGCAGGGGCGGCAGGGGCTTTTCGTCGTCGGGAACGACCGGGTCGAAGCCGCCGGGCAGCTGGTACTGTGCCGCGAGCTGCAGAACCTGGGAGAGCACATCGCCGAGGTCTTCTGCGCTGACCGGGCCGGTGTAAATCGGTGCCGGGCGGCCCGCCAGAACGGCAACGCCCGCGGGCACGCCGCTCACGCCGAATGCCTGGGCAGCTTCGGGGAGCTTGGTGACGTCCACGGCGGCGCAAATCATGCTACCTGCGGCGGAATCAACGAGCTTCTGCACGCCTTCGAGCATCTGCAGGGAGGAGGGTGAGTGCGGCGCGTAGAGCGCAAAGATCACGGCGCCCTGGCTGGAGAGCTGCACGAACTTCTGGAACTCTTCGGGGGTGTTGACCTCGTAGCGCCAGGTGGGAGCGGAGGGGGTCTGCTCACCGGCAGCTGCCGCAGTATTCTGTGCCGCTGCGTTGGGGTTCAGCTCCATGGCGTTGCGTACGGAGGCGGGAATCTCCGGCGCTACCCCGTTCTGCGCTGCACCACCCTGCGCGACGTTACCCTGTGCCGCGTTCTGGGATGCGCCGCGGTCTGCCGGATCAAAAATAATGCTCATCCTGGGCTCCTTTACGTTCTGTACCTATTGTTGCGTGCGGGCTAAATCCTTCACGCGTTCCTTCCTCTATTATCCCCACAACGCACCGTTGCGAGCGCCCGTTCTCTGTCGCCTACGCTCTGAGCTCATGCCGGGGATAGCGTTTGGGCTATTGCCCGATCCGTCCCGCAAATATCTCTCCCACATGCACTCCCCTGTCCTTGGGATTCACCGTGGACGCCGTAACAAAGTAAACCAGCCGGTAGAATGGCACAGTAGAGAAAAAATACCCGGAATGATTCGGAAAGGAAGAGCATGAGCGAGAAGAAAGCCTCAGAAGCTCCCGCAGAGACGACATCGTCCCCCGAGACGCGCAAGAAGGAATCCCTCACCGATCAGCTAACGGAGACCTTCAGCGAGCTGACCGAAAGCATTAGCCAGGTGCGTTCCAACCGCCGCCGCGCTTCTATGCCTCCTACGGATACCATTCCGGTGGTTCCCGCCGCTTCTGAGGATGCGCCTCCCGCACCGAAGGTGGTCGGCAACGGTAAGACCTCCATGATGCACAACCCGGTCGCGTTTGGTTTCCTCATGACCGTTGGCGTGGGTTTGGCGCTCTTCGCCTACTACATTTTCAATAATGTGGGTGCCCTGGTGGGTTGGGTGACCGGCGCTATTTTCATTGCTCTGGGTCTGGATCCGATTGTGCGCCGCCTGGAGTCGTGGGGCATTAAGCGCGGTATCGGCGTGATTGCTGTGCTTGCTGGTTTTGCTGGCGCCGTGACCGGTCTGGTCATGACGATTGGCCCGGTTATTAGCGAGCAGGCTTCTAAATTTATCCAGTATGCGCCGGGTATTTATCAGAACACGATTGATTCTGATTGGTACCACGAGCTTGATCAGCGCTTTAATATCAGCACCTGGGTGAATGAGAACATCCCGAAGTTCTTGGAGACAACGTTCTCCTCTTCGCAGGTCAATAGCTTCATGTCGAGCCTGGTATCTGCGGGTTCTACCCTGGCGCAGAGCGTGACCGGCGTGATTATTGTGCTGTTCCTGTCCCTGTACTTCCTCACCTCGATGGACACTATCAAGGCGTGGGGTGTGCGCCTGGCGCCGGCGTCTAAGCGTGTGCGCGTCAAGTACATTACCGACAAGATTACCGAGTCGGTGGGTAACTACGTGATGGGTCAGGCTCTGGTTGCTGTTCTGAATGCTTTTGTGGCGTTCTTTATTATGCTGTTTGTGGGCTTCAGCTTCCCGCAGTTGATGGCTTTGGTCGTCATGATTCTGGCGTTCATTCCGCTGGTTGGTGGCGTGATTGCGCTGATTTTGACCTCGCTGATTCTGCTGACCCAGGGCTGGAGCCTGGCGTTGTGGTTTGCGGTGGCGTACTTCCTGTACTTGCAGGTGGAGGCGTACCTGATTTCTCCGCGTATTATGGCTCGTGCTGTATCGGTCCCTGCCGGTGTTGCGATTATTTCGGTGGCTGCCGGTGGCGCGCTCTGGGGCGTGCTGGGCGCACTGATTGCTATTCCGGCGGCGGCTTCCATGCTGATTCTGGTGCGTGAGGTGTTCATTCCTCGCCAGGACCAGCTATAGTCACCTCCCAGCTCTAGAATCCCCTCTAGGTTCTCTACGCTCTCGCTACTCTTCCCGCGAGGCACGCATCGCGTATAGATACGAAGGCGGCGGCTTTGGATGTTCTATCCAAAGCCGCCGCCTTGATATTTTTATGCAGCGTTTTTATGTCGTGTTTTTATGCCGAACCTTTAGAGCTCAGTGATTTCTTCTGCCACCGGGCCGCTGTACTCGGTGGGCAATTCGGTGGGAACACCGGTCACGATGCTGACAATAGTGTTCAGGACCTGCTGCACGGACTTCTCGCCCACCCACAGGTGCTTGCACCCCTCAAAGGGAATCACCCGAGTGCGCGGTACAGCCGCGAAACGCTCACGCGCCGCCGGAGGCTGCAGGTAGTCGTCGTGCTCGGGCACCAGCGCGTACAGCGGGTTCGAGATTTTGTTCCACTCGTCCAGCTCAGCCGGGTGCACACGGTGCAGCGGCGGGGAGAGCAGAATAGCGCCGGTGAACTCGTTCGCGTATTCGGGCGCGTACTTGAGCACCAGCTCGGTGCCGAAGGACCAGCCGACCAGCCAGGGGTTCGGCAGGGCGCGCTCGCGTACGAACTTCAGGATTGCGTCGAAGTCCTTCTTCTCGGCAAAGCCGCCGTCAAAGACGCCTTCGCTGGTGCCGCGAATCGAGGAGGTGCCGCGAGTGTTGAAACGCAGCACCGCAATGTTTGACAGCGCAGGCAGGCGGAAGGACGCCTTCTTGTACACGTGCGAGTCCATGTAGCCGCCGTGGGTGGGTAGCGGGTGGAAGGTCACCAGGGTTGCCTTGACTTCACCTTCGGGCAGGGCGAGTTCACCGACGAGGCGCTTGCCGTCCGTAGTGGTAACGGTGAAGTTCTCGCGGCGTGCCGGAAGCACAGTACGTGCCTTAATGGGGGTGGGCTCAGCGGCGGTGCTGAAGACGTAGCGGGCGGGATCGAATTCCTGCTCGCGGGTGATGTCGGCGGTGTTGCTCATTGCGTTCCTTCAAGAAATGGATTCGAAAATATGGTCTTGGGTTGCACCTCAAGTGCAGTTTTCAGCCTATTTGCGGCGGATGCGCCAGCAATGCTGATGCCAGTGCCTGCGCTCATCAATGGCGCGGCTACGGCCCATCGTGTGGCTTTCTTGCCACACCACCAGATGCGCTGTTCTGGGCGGAATCGGGCGGTAGCATTCGGGGCAGGTGTAGGTTTTTTGGGCGTTGACGGCGGGAATGTATTGCACCAGCCAGTCACCGTATCGGTCACGTTCCAATCGGGGTGCAGGGTCGAGGATCCTGCTGATATCACGCCCTGCGGGTGCTTGGCGGTGCCACTTATCGCTGGTGGTGCCGGATGCTCGCCTGCCGGGATGATTCTTACGTGCCATGAGCCCTATTCTACCGCGCTGCTCAGCTATCTCTATCTACCAGCCCTGCCACTGTTCGCTCTACGCTCTTCCTCATACTGGCGTGGTACTCATGCTGAGGCGGTACTCCCCCGCCCTGTGCCGCGCTCCCTACTGTGCCCCGTCCGCGACCTGTACCAAGCTCAGGTTCCCTAGCTCATACCCTCACCTGCTAGAGCCAAACACTCGTACCTGCTAGAGTGGACGGATGCGTATTGTCATTGCTGAATGCTCCGTAGATTATGAGGGCCGCCTCCGCGCCCACCTGCCCCGCGCTACCCGCCTGCTGATGGTCAAGAATGACGGCTCCGTCCTCATTCACTCCGACGGCGGTTCCTACAAGCCCCTGAACTGGATGAGCCCTCCCTGCTCCCTGCTGGTAGCTGAGCGTGAGGACGTTCCGCAGAGCATCCGTGAGGACCTAGAGTCCGATGTTCAGCAGCTGTGGACCGTTCAGGCAGCTAAGAGCGATGACCGCCTCATGATTCGCATCTACAAGATTGAGCACGAGCACGCCACCGACCTGGGTGTTGATCCCGGCCTCATCAAGGACGGTGTGGAGGCTGATCTGCAGCGTCTGCTCGCAGAGCAGATCCACACTCTCGGTGAGGGCTATTCGCTGGTGCGCCGCGAGTACCCGACCGCTATCGGTCCGGTAGACATCATGGCGAAGGATGCGCACGGCGTCTCCGTGGCGGTTGAGCTCAAGCGTGTGGGCGATATTGACGGTGTGGAGCAGCTGACCCGTTACCTGGAGTTGCTCAACCGTGACCCGCTGCTGGCACCGGTGCGCGGCGTATTTGCGGCACAGACGATTAAGCCGCAGGCACGTACCCTGGCTGAGGACCGCGGTATCCGCTGCGTGAGCCTGGACTACGATGCGATGCGCGGCGTGGACGACTCCGCTGACCGTCTGTTCTAGCTGACCGTCTGTTCTAAACGGCTCTAGGCTAAGCAGCTGCACATAGCTTGAGGGGCGCCTCCCGACCATGGGAGGCGCCCCTTTTCAGCCCATCATCTTTCTGCCCGCGCTCTTTCGGCGCACGCGTTCTTTCTGTGCACACTCTCGTTCTGCGTAAACAATCTACCCCCGGATACACCAATCGCCGGTGCCCCTCCCCTTTCAGGGTGGAACACCGGCGAGGTGTACACAGTGGCTAATTCCCGCTGAGGGGAACCAGCTTTAGATCTGTGCGTGCTTTGCAACGATGGTCACGTGATCGTTCGAGACGGTCAAGAAACCTGCGTTGAGGATGGTCTTAATGGGCTCACCATCAACGGGTTCAATGAGCAGCTCGCCGTCCTGTGCCAGCAGCGTGCAGGTGGGGATCATGCCCGGCAGGATGCCGAGGTCACCGCTGACGGAGCGTGCACGAACGTACTTCGCTTCGCCAGTCCACACGACGCGTTCGCGGGAAACAACTTCAACTTTCAGAGCCATGATTACTTAGCTCCAGTCTGTGCCTTGATTTCCTCGTAGCGGCGCATAACGTCGTCCATACCACCAATGTTGTAGAACGCCTGCTCGGGGATGTGGTCGACATCGCCGTTGCAGATCATCTGGAAGGACTCGATGGTGTCCTTCAGCGGAACGGTCGAACCCTCGACACCGGTGAACTGCTTTGCAGTGTAGGTGTTCTGGGAGAGGAACTGCTCGATACGACGTGCACGTGCCACGACGATCTTCTGCTCCTCGGAGAGCTCGTCCACACCCAGAATCGCGATGATGTCCTGCAGTTCCTTGTTTTCCTGCAGAATAGCCTTCACACGAATTGCGGTGTCGTAGTGCTCCTGACCGATGTACTGTGCGTCCAGAATTCGGGAGGTGGAGGACAGCGGGTCAATTGCCGGGTACAGACCGCGCGATGCGATTTCACGAGAGAGCTCGGTGGTCGCATCCAGGTGCGCGAAGGTGGTTGCCGGCGCCGGGTCGGTGTAGTCATCCGCAGGCACGTAAATTGCCTGCATGGAGGTGATGGAGTGACCGCGGGTGGAGGTAATACGCTCCTGCAGCAGACCCATTTCGTCCGCCAGGTTCGGCTGGTAACCCACTGCGGAGGGCATGCGGCCCAGCAGGGTGGAAACCTCAGAACCTGCCTGAGTGAAACGGAAGATGTTGTCGATGAACAGCAGCACGTCCTGGTTCTGAACATCGCGGAAGTACTCCGCCATGGTCAGACCGGTCAGTGCCACGCGCAGACGGGTTCCCGGGGGCTCATCCATCTGGCCGAACACAAGAGCGGTGTCCTTCAGAACGCCTGCTTCTTCCATTTCGACCCACAGGTCGTTACCCTCACGGGTACGCTCGCCAACACCGGTGAACACGGAGGTACCACCGAAGTTACGAGCCACACGGGTAATCATTTCCTGGATCAGCACGGTCTTACCCACGCCTGCACCACCGAACAGACCAATCTTACCGCCCTTGATGTAGGGGGTCAGAAGGTCGATGGACTTAATACCAGTCTCCAGCATTTCGGTGGAGCCTTCCAGCTCTGCGAAGCCGGGAGCGGCACGGTGGATCGGCCAGTAGGTGTCAGCCTTGATCTCGGAGTTCGGCACGTCGAGTGCGTCACCGAGAACGTTGAAGATGTGGCCCTTCACGCCGTCACCAACGGGGACGGAGATCGGTGCGCCGGTGTCGACTACAGCCTGACCGCGGACCAGGCCGTCAGTCTGCTGCAGGGAGATAGCGCGAACGATCGAGTCGCCCAGGTGCTGTGCGGTCTCGAAGGTGATGGTGCGGGTGCGACCGTCGAGGGTCAGCTCGGTGGTCAGAGCGTTGTAAATCTCGGGGACCTGACCGGCGGGGAACTCGACGTCGACCACGGGGCCGATGACGCGGGCAATACGACCCGTTGCGCCCTGAGTCGGTGCGGAGACCGATTCGTTGTAGGTGGCAGTCATATTTCTCACTTACTTAGAAAGTTTGGACAGTTGATGGCTTCGTTGGCGTACAAGTACTAGGAGCCGAGGGCGTCTGCGCCGCCCACGATTTCGGAGAGCTCCTGAGTAATTTCCGCCTGACGTGCGTTGTTCATCAAACGGGTGTACTTGGTAATCAGCGTCTCAGCGTTGTCACCTGCGGTCTTCATCGCGCGCTGGCGGGATGCCAGCTCACTTGCTGCTGCCTGCAGGAGGCAGGAGAAGATACGCGATGCAATGTAGCGCGGCAACAGCGCGTTGAGCACTTCCTCGGCGGAGGGCTCGAACTCGAAGGATGCCGCCTGCTCGTACTCAGCCTTGGTCAGTTCCTGGTCGGGAACGATTTCCTCGCCCATAGCCTTTGCGTCACCCACGTGGATGGGCAGCAGGCGCAGGATCTTGGGTTCCTGAACAACCATCGACTTGAACTCGGTGTATACGATGTGCAGTTCGTCCACGCCGCCCTCTTCGAAGGGCAGGTCGTAGGCTTCGAGCAGCGCGTCACGAATTTCGACGGCAGTTTCAACACGAGGTGCATCGGTGTGCCCCTCCCACGCACGGGCGTAGGGGCGCTCACGGAACTCGAAGTAAGCCTTTGCCTTACGGCCAACCAGGTACAGCTGTACCTCCTGGCCGTTAGAGCGCAGCCTCTCAATCAGAGATTCGGTACGACGCAGGATAGCGGAGGAGTACGAACCTGCCAGACCGCGGTCACTGGTAACAACCAGGATTGCGGAGCGACGGTGTTCGTAGGTTCCGAACTCGTGCGGCTTGTGAATCAGCGGGTGCTTAATACCGTGCTGAGTCGCAACCGCAGTCACCACGCGGGTCAGAGCGTTCGCGTAAGGGCCGGCTGCCTGAGCAGCGTTACGAGCCTTGTTAATGCGGGAGGTCGCGATCATCTCCATCGCCTTGAAGATCTTCTTCATAGACGACGTCGAAGCAATCTTCTGTCGGTAAACCCTAATCTGGGCTCCCATAGAGCTTCCTTTCTCCTTGCTTTCTGCCCCGCCCCAGCCTCATAGCTGAGGCGGGGAGAAGGCGAGGACTAATCGCTAACCGATGGTTTCCTGAGTGATGTCGCTATCGCGAGCTGCCTTGTGCTCCTCGTGACCTGCGTCGACGAGGTGGCTGCTGCCCTCAGACTTGAAACCCTGCTTGAAGTCAGTAACTGCGGACTTCAGAGCTGCAACGGTGTCATCCTCAAGCTTGCCGGAGGAAGCGATATCGGTCAGTACCGAGGTCTTGTGACGCAGGTACTCGATGAAGCCTTCCTCGAAGCGCAGCACGTCGGAAACCTCAATGTCGTCGAGGTGACCGGAGGTACCAGCCCAAATGGAGACAACCTGCTCTTCAACTGCGTACGGGGTGTACTGCGGCTGACGCAGCAGCTCGGTCAGGCGAGAACCGCGGGTCAGCTGTGCCTTGGTAGCGTCGTCCAGGTCGGATGCGAACATTGCGAACGCTTCCATTGCACGGTACTGTGCCAGCTCCAGCTTCAGGGTACCGGAGACCTTCTTCATAGCCTTGGTCTGTGCGGCACCACCAACACGGGAGACGGAGATACCGACGTCGACTGCCGGACGCTGGTTAGCGTTGAACAGGTCGGACTGCAGGAAGATCTGGCCGTCAGTAATGGAGATGACGTTGGTCGGAATGAAGGCGGAAACGTCGTTTGCCTTGGTCTCAATGATCGGGAAGCCGGTCATCGAGCCTGCGCCCAGGTCGTCAGAGAGCTTAGCGCAACGCTCCAGCAGGCGGGAGTGCAGGTAGAAGACGTCACCGGGGTATGCTTCACGTCCCGGCGGGCGGCGCAGCAGCAGGGACACAGCGCGGTATGCTTCTGCCTGCTTCGACAGGTCGTCGAAGATGATGAGGACGTGCTTGCCACCGTACATCCAGTGCTGGCCGATAGCCGAACCGGTGTAGGGTGCCAGGTACTTGAAGCCTGCTGCGTCGGATGCGGGAGATGCCACGATGGTGGTGTACTCCAGCGCGCCGCGAGTCTCAAGGGTGTGGCGGACAGCTGCAATGGTGGATGCCTTCTGGCCAACAGCCACGTAGATGCATCGAACCTGCTTGTTGGGGTCACCGGAAGCCCAGTTGTCCTTCTGGTTCAGAATGGTGTCGATCGCGATAGCGGTCTTACCGGTCTGGCGGTCACCAATGATCAGCTGACGCTGACCGCGACCGATCGGAATCATCGAGTCGATTGCCTTCAGACCGGTCTGCAGCGGCTCGTGAACCGACTTACGCTGGGTCACGCCGGGAGCCTGCAGCTCCAGTGCGCGGCGGCCTTCAGCCTCAATGGGGCCCAGGTCATCGATCGGGTTACCGAGGGGGTCAACAACGCGACCGAGGTACGCGTCGCCAACGGGCACCGAGAGGACCTCACCGGTGCGGTGTACGACCTGGCCCTCTTCAATACCGGTGAAGTCACCCAGGACAATCACACCAATATTGCGGGTATCCAGGTTCTGTGCGAGGCCGAGGGTGCCGTCTTCGAAACGAAGCAGCTCATTCGCCATAACCGAGGGAAGGCCCTCGACACGAGCGATACCGTCGGAGGCCGATACAACTCGACCCACCTCAACACGTTCTGCATTGCCGGGTTCGTAAGACGCTGCAAACTCGTTCAGCGCATTACGGACATCTTCGGCATTGATGGTCAGTTCGGCCATCTTGTGTCCCTGCTCTCTCATTGTGGTTGCGTTCCGTCAACGGAACCAACCGAAACTTGCAATTCGGGTTGAACGGGCGGGCAATGCCGCCGCTTCTGCGAAGGAGGCATCAGCCACGCACCCGCTACCCGAGGTATCTTCTAAATCACCGTTGCGACGAACGGTTCAGCGTCGCTAGCTTGAGCCGCTAGCCGATGGAACGAGTCAGGTCGGACATGCGGGTCTCGACGGTACCGTCGATCACCTCGTCGCCCACCTGAACACGCAGACCGCCCAGAACGGCGGGGTCCACCGAAACGTCGAGCTTCAGCTCACGGCCGTACACGGCGTTGAGCGCGCGACCGAGACGTTCAAGCTGTGCCTGCGACAGCGCAATCGCGCTAGTTACTCGCGCAATGTAACGGTTCTGTCGCGTGACGATGATTTCTGCGAACTCATCGGCTACCCGTGCAGCGTGACGGCCGCGGGGGTTGGAGCCAACTCGTTCGAGCAGAAGCACACCTTCGGCGGTGGTGGCGGGGCCACCGAGCGCCACGGCGAGCTTCTTCTTTGCTTCTTTGCTTGCCTGATGGTCGGACAGCGCTTCCTGCGCCTGAGCGTTGGAATCAACGGTACGCACAAAGGTGAGTAGTTCGTTGAGCACCTCGTCCAGGGCATCCACGCCACCGCGAGACTGAGCCGATGCGGTCACGGCGAGCACTGCTGCACGCTCCAGGGCATTCGCCAGATCAGCATCATCGGACCAGCGCTGAGCCACCGCACTGGTGAGCACAGCCATAGCCTGAGAAGAGATCTTGCCGCCGAAGACGGTGTTAGCGATACCCTGACGTGCTGCTGCATCACGCGAAGAATCGGTGACAGCACGGCGCAGGGTGCCGTTGTGGTCGAGAACATCAACCACAGCGAAAAGCTCGCTCGCCAGGTTCAGGGGCTGCAGGGAAGCGTGAGCTTCCAGCACCTCTTCCACCTTGCTCAGTGATTCAGTAGATACTCCTGCCATTACCGAGCCGCACCTGCGTTCTGCTTCTCGGTTTCAAGGTCAGCAAGAAAACGATCTACCACACGGGCCGATCGCTCATCATCGTTGAGGGCTTCGCCCACAATCTTGCCGGCAAGGGTCGTAGCAAGAGTGCCAACCTCGGAACGGAGGGACACTGCTGCTGCCGCACGCTCTGCCTCGATAGCCTTTGCTGCATTATCGCTAATGCGCTGAGCCTCAGCGGTTGCACGCTCGCGAGCATCGGCAATGATTGCCTCGCCCTCTGCGCGTGCCTCTTCACGAATCTTCTGAGCCTCCAGTCGAGCGCTTTCGAGCTGCTGGGTGTACTCATCGCGAGCCGCTGCAGCCTCTGCCTGTGCCTTCTCGGCCTTGGCAAGGCCACCTTCGATTGCTTCCTTACGGTCCTGGTAGATCTTCTCGAACGCCGGGACAACGTACTTAGCAACGATGTAGTAGAGGATCAGGAATCCGATGAGGGTAATGACAATTTCCCCGACGTCGGGAATCAGGGGGTTCGAAGTTGCCTCCGCTCCCCCTTCGCTTGCCAGATAAATCATGGAGGGAATCCTGTTCTATGGGATGGGTCGTTTAGGATGTGGCAGAGCCGGTTACTTGATGAAGACGAGAACCAGGCCCAGAATTGCCAGCGCCTCGACCAGTGCGAAGCCCAGGAACAGCATGGGCTGCAGGGTCTTCTGGGACTCGGGCTGACGAGCAACGCTGGTCATGTATGCCGCGAAGATCAGACCCACGCCGATGCCGCCGCCAATAGCTGCCAGACCGTAGCCAACCGCAGTGATGGAACCAACCATTATTTTTCCTTTCAACAGTGTTCGACCGGGAACATACCCGGACCGAACAGAGTTTGATTTGAGTTAATAGCCCGCACAGTGAACGTGTGGGTTGCTTTATTCACGCCCAATGACGAACGCGAAAACCTAAAAAACTAGAGAGTTTAGTGTCCCTCGGAAACCGAGCCCTGCAGGTACACAGCCAGCAGCAGAGCGAACACATAAGCCTGGATGCACTGAATCATGAATTCCAGGAAGTACAGGAACAGGCCCAGAGCACCGGGAGCAATAGCAGCCAGGTAGCCGATACCACCCAGGGTCTCAACCATGTAGGTCACCATGCTGGATGCAACCATCAGCGCCAGGTGACCACCGAACATGGTCGCGAAGAGACGTAGCGCGTGAGTTGCGGGACGAATCAGCAGGTTCGAGAAGAACTCGATCGGGATCAGGATGGGGTAAATCCACACCGGCAGACCCGAGGGCATGGTGATGTCCTTGAAGAAGCCGCCCAGGCCCTTGCGCTTGATACCAACGCCAACCCAGGTCAGGTACGCTACGCCAGCCAGTGCGTAGGCGCTACCGGGGTGGGAGAAGGAGGGCAGCTGAACAAACGGAATCGAACCGTAGAGGTTGTTCACCAGAACGAAGAAGAAGGAGGCGAACAGAATCGGCACGAAAGGCTTGTAGTGCTGTACGCCCAGGGTTTCCTTACCGAGGGAGTTACGAGCAAACATGTAGCCAGACTCAGCGATGAACTGAGTCTTGCCGGGAACCATGGCGCGCTTACGTGCTGCGGTGAGGAAGAAGACCGCGATAATCACCACGGACAGCAGAATCAGTACGTTCTGCTTACCGAAAGCGAAATCACCAATGGTGAAGAAGGGGGGCAGATGCATGTCTTCGGGGGTCGGCGGCACATAGGCTTCCGCGAGGATCAACCCGTTCTCGATCAAAGCAAGTCCTTTCTTGCTACTAGTGGCTATCAAGAGCCCATGTCTGCCTCTAAGCGACTGACATGCTAACTACATGGATGAATGTGTGACCTAGCGGTCCGCGTTCAATGACCTAGCGGTCTTTATTCTGCCTGGTCATGTAGGTAAAGACGAGGGTCAAACCTCCGACAGCGCCAATCAAGACACCAACCCACACCAGCCAGGTGGTGGAGAAGACCAGGTCACCGAGGTAACCGATGCCGCCCCACACTGCTATACCGATGATCAGATAGAGAATCGACATGACTGCACCGGAGAGCCCTCCGTCAGACACCAATTCTCCGGTAGTGCGGAGCTTTTTATCTCCGTCCCACCACTTCTTCTCTTCGGCCAAACGTATTTCCTTTCAAACACCAATCGCGTTACCGACCATGGTCTTCCAGATCGGTGTCGAAGTATAGAATTCTCAGTCGTGCGATGCTGACTGTTTCAATAACAATCCACAGAATCACGCCGGTACATGCGCCTGCGAGAGTCCAACCGTGCCTCAGATTCTCGGGGAACGGCACAAACATCAATACCAGACCGAGCAGAGCAATCTTCACGAGGTAGCTCACCACCAGCGATTTGGGTACACCCCAGTCGAAAATGGGAGCAACCAACATAACCAATACGCCCAGAGTGAAGCATATATAGATTATCAGAAAGCCCAATGTTATTCCTAGCGCGCCCACGGGGCCCGCAAACAGGTACGCACTCATCATACCGCCCAACCAAGCCAGCAGAGAGTAAGCCGATACCCTGTAGAACAAAAATTTCCAGGAAAGCTCTTGACTCTCGAAAGAAGAGGCCTTCAAACCTGCTTGAGCACGCTCTCGGCGGTGTTTCTGCTGCTTCTTGCGCTCCGCCGGCGGATACCACAGAACGTCCACCACGCGCCTCCAGAGAGGCTCTGCAGGAGCCTGAGATTTAGGCTGCTCAGAAGCCATTAGTGTTTCTCCCCACGATTCTGATTAGACTGCGTCGAAGAAGAGGAAGCAGAAGAAGGCTGACCCGCACGATCCTTCACCGAATCCGGCATGATCGGCTCCGGATGCAGCGAGGTCGGCTCCACATTCTCAGGAGTCGCAGGAACACCAGTTGCCGAGGTCAAAGAGCCGGTAGCAGGCTCTGCAGTTGCCGACTTCGCCTTCGGCGCCGAACCCTTCGAATCCGCCGCAAAGCGCTTCGACAGGTCAATCGCAGAAGTAGGTGCCTCACCGCCAAAGAGCTGCGGCATACGCAGGTACACCACCAGCACGGCAAGAGCCACAAGAACCACACCAACAGCCGCCAGCACGGCGCCCGAAGCAAACAAATCAGAGGCAAACGCCAGCAGCACCCACACCAGAATGGTCGTACCGGTCACCACGGCGGTCGAACCAAGGTGGCTGAAACCAACATCCGTCAGACGCTGATAAGTGTGAGTACGGTGCGGCTTGTACCACTGCTCCCCCGCCATAAAACGACGGAACAGAGTCGTACCCGCGTCCGCCAGATACGTCATCAGCGGAGCAAAAGCCAACAGGAACGGAACATCCGCAAACCACGCGCCCACAGCCAACGTGCCCAGCGCCGCGCCCAAAACATAAGAACCCGCATCGCCCAAAAACACGTTCTTACCAGGGCGCACATTCCACGGCAGGAACGCCGCAAAAGCACCGGCAACAGCCACACCAGCCAAAGCCAGCCACGGAAGGTTCACCATCCAACCGGTCAGCGCATACGCCAAACCAGCCACCAGACCGTGAGCACCAGAAATGCCGTTAATACCGTCCATAAAATTCGCCACGTTAATGTAGCCGGCAATAAAAATCGCGCCAAGGATCAGCAGCAGAATATTCGTGCCCTGTACCGTCGCAAAGCTCACG
This sequence comes from Rothia sp. HMSC062H08, assembly GCF_001810775.1. NCBI lineage: Bacteria > Bacillati > Actinomycetota > Actinomycetes > Micrococcales > Micrococcaceae > Rothia > Rothia sp. HMSC062H08. The sequence goes on along the minus strand of NZ_KV802668.1, from coordinate 136,723 downwards.
CTTACCAGAAGACCAATGACCAGCTGCAGGCCCGCACGACGCACAATGCTCACGCCGCGGATATCCTCAAGCCAGCCCAGGGCAAGAGCACACAGAATCGCTGCGGCAATCGTCACCGCCAGCTGCAAAGACTCAGCAGAACGGTACGTCCAGCCGAACAGGGTAGCCACCACAAACGCCACAAGAGTCGCGGCTGCAGTCGCCAACCCCATACCGCGGTACGTCGGAGCAGTATGCGAAGAACGCTCATTAGGAACATCCACCATGTCGTAGCGGTGCAAAATCGGGCGCACCGCAAACGGCAAAAGGGCACCCAAAACAAAAGCAAGAGCAAAAATACTCAACAGCTCAGAAAAGGAGGTCATACCAGCTCCAAAGCATTGGCGCCGCTCCCCTGGACGCAAACTCCAGAATCGCGGCTGAGGGACGATGTGTGCGTAGTGTGTGTGTTTACTTCGTATTCTATAGAACTCTTCAGTAGCCCGGGACTAAACGGTACAGAATCTCTCCATACGCTCTGCATATTCTGCGTCCTGATATGTTCTACACCCGAGAAAGAGAAAACACCGGATACCGCACCCGCCACGCAAGTGCAGCATCCGGTGTCATTTCCGTAAAGATTAGAACGTCTGCGCATCCGCCAAAGTACGCGGATCAGGGGCACGCTCCAGGCCATGACGCTCATAGCCGCTGTGCTCCCGATAGTTCTGAATCCACCGCTCATAATCGAGCTCATCAGGGTCAAGTGCCGGGGCACTCGACCGGGAAATATACCGGTTCTCCTCGCTCGGCACCAGCTTCTCGGTACCGCCGAAGAGAGTCTCATCCAGCTTCTCACCCTTGCGAAGACCAATCTCCTTGATCTCTACGTCATACCGCTCATACGCCTGGCGCATCGCCTTCGCAACGTCCAGAATCTTGACCGGCTGGCCCATATCCAGCACCATGACCTCGCCCGGGCGACCAATCGCACCGGCAAGCATCACCAGCAGGCAGGCATCGGTAATCAGCATGAAGTAACGGGTCGCACGCTTATCCGTCAGGGTAATCGGACCACCCGAAAGAATCTGCTTCGTAAAGAGCGGCTTAATCGAACCGCGCGAACCAAACACGTTACCGAAACGAACCGACACGTAGGTGTTGCCGGTCTTCTCGCCAAAGTACGCGGTCAGACGCTCCGCCACGCGCTTGGACTGGCCCAGCGCAGTCTTCGGATCCGCCGCCTTATCGGTCGAAACGTTCACGAACGTCTTCACGCCCACCGCCTCCGCGGCACGCAGCACGTTGAGGGTGCCCAGGGAGTTCGTCTTCCACGCCTCCTGCGGGTACGCCTCCAGCGCCGACACATGCTTCAAAGCCGCGGCGTGGAACACCACCTCAGGGCGACGGTCCCGGAAAATCTCCAGCAGGTTATCACCCTCACGGATATCAGCCAGGATGATGCGGTCATCGTCCAGGCTCGACTCGTGAGTAATCGAAACCTTCGTCTCCATCAGCAGAGTCTCATCATGATCAAGCATCATGAGGGTCTCCGGCTCAAACTCGCTAATCTGACGGCACAGCTCAGAACCAATCGAACCGCCCGCACCGGTGACCAGCACACGCTTACCGTGCAGGTACGAACGCAGAATATCGCGGTCAATATCGTAGTTAATCTCGCCACGAATCACGCGCATCAGGTCGTTATCGCTCGCGGTAATCAGACGCTCACCCATCAGGCGAGCATTCGCGCTACTAATACGCTGAACCTCAACCTTAAGCTTACGCATGCGGTTGCAGAAGGACTCGAAGTAGTCCTCCGACATATCCGAAATCGTCACCAGAATCTTACGGGTACCCGACTCACGAATCACCTGCTCCAGCTCAGGGTAAGTCGTAATCACCGAAATGCCGTGGAACTTCGTACCAGCCTTCAGCTGGTCATCATCGAAGACCGCAACCGGGCGAAGCTTCGCCTCCTCATCGTGCAGCATCGAATCCATGACCATGCCGCCAATAAAGCCGGCACCGTACACAATCACCGGCTCGCCGGTCAGCTCACGCACAGCACCGCGCTCAGTGTACACACGCTTCGCCATGCGAGCGCCCGCCATCATAATGAGGCTAAACGCCGCCGCAATCGCAGGCACACTATGCGGAATATGCGGCAGACCCAGCAGCTCATCCACAAAGGAGAAAGCAGTCAACGCCGCACCCGCGCTCAAAGCAGCCGCGCCGGCACGCCAGGACTCGTCAAATGAACCGTACGAATACACGCCGTTATAAATCTTCACGCCCGCCAGACCAATGACCAGGTGCAACACCACAGCCAAAGTAGCGGTCATCGTCAACGACGCCGGGTGAATAATATCGAACACCGAGCCGTTACTGAGCAGCACACTATAGCGGAGCATATAGGCGAACAAAACCGACAGAACCCAGGCGCTCGAATCAATCAGCGCCTGCGCAATCAACCACCACGGCTTACGCTCATACAGGCGGTTCACCAGCATCGTGCCAGAGTCACCCTCCGTCACCATCGTGCCGCGCTGAGCAGCCTTCCGCATCACCACATGAGCGTGAGGTTTCAACTGAGCCACTACATGCCTCCTTCAGATGCGGTACCAGAAGAACGAGAAGAAGCACGAGCCGTCAAAGACGACAACGCACGAAACGCCGAACGGCGCGCCCGCTCAGGAACAAAACGGTACACACTCCGCACCGCCATATTCTGAGCCCACTGAAGCTTAGAAATACCGTGACCGGTGTACAGTCGACGCTGAATCGCCACATCCTGCAACCAGGCATCCACTCCCCCGCGCTTCGTGTACGCGCCCGCACCCACGCGGTAACGCACCAGAGCCTCGGGGATATTACCCAGACGGTAGCCGGCATCGCGCAGACGCATCCACAGCCACCAATCCTCAGCGCCGGGCACGAACTCGTAACCGCCCAGCTGCTGCACGGCGCTCTTCACGAACGCCACGGACGGGTGATAAATCGGGTTGCGCGAATCCATCGCGCGCAGCAGACGCTCAGAATCAACAATCGCCTCACGGGTCGACTCCACCGCAGTATTGCTCTCATTCACCTCAAGCATGGCAGAGCCCAGCACCGTGTAGCCGCCCTGCACCAGGGCAGGAATCAGACGCGCAAAACGAGTCGGCTCAGACAGGTCATCAGAATCAGCACGAGCCACCAGCTCATAGGTGCACGCCTGCAGACCGGCGTTCAGCGCCTCCGCCAAACCAACATTCTGAGCCAGCTCCACCACCTGAATCGGCGGGCAATCCAGATTCTCGGCGCGCTGAACCCAGCGGTCCACCACGGCATCCAGCTCGGGGGTCAGTGGACCGTCCTTCACCAAAACCAGCTCGGAAGGACGCACCGTCTGGTTCAGAAGATTCGACTCCAACGCCTGATCCAGATAGGCGGGGTTCTCCTTCGCGTACACGCTCATCAGCACCGAGAAATCGGGTACAGAGCTCACGCAACCGCGCGCCTTCTCAGAATCAGCGCGGCTTTCAGCGGATGCAGGCACGCCATAGCGGCCGGGGAAAGTCAGCGGGTAAATGCCCTCAAGCACCTGAGCATTCGGGCGAGGCGCACGCAAACCATCACGCACACCATCGAGGAAATACCCCAGGTAGGTGCGGCGGTCATCAGTACGCAGAACAGTAGAAATCCACAGGCGCGCCGACGAGCCACCGTACAGCAGCTTCTCCAGCGGGTTCAGAGTACGCGAACGGGTAAAGACCCACAGCTTATTGCGCACATCGTTATAGAAACGCGGACCCGGGTCAGCGTTCGTCGTACCAAAAGTCTTCGTGTGGTGCTTAGCCACCGAAGAAGGCACCGCAATGCCGTCACGGTGATGAATCAGACGAGTCGAAAACTCGAAGTCATCATTCCAAATGAAGAACTCAGCAATCGGCAAACCACCATTACGGCGAATAGCCTGCGCGTCCATCAGAATCGACACGAACGAGGCGCTACGAATCGGACGGGCACCCACCGCCTGCGCACGAGCATAACGCTGCTGACCCGCCGCAAACATCGTGCGCGGAGTGTTCATCGGGTGGTCCTCGCCGTTCGTCCACACCACGCGAGAGGCCACCACCGCGGGGCGCTGCGAAGGCACCGGCGAATAGTTCAGCCAGGCGGCAACCGCCTCCGACAGGGTGTTCTCGGTCGGCTCGGTGTCATCATCCATAACCCACACCAGATCCGGGTTATGGCGTTCCAGGGCGCGATCAATACCCACCGCGAAACCGCCAGCACCGCCCATATTGCTCTCCAGGCGGATGCAATCCACCGGTAGCTCGTAGTCCAGGGCACGCAGATACTCAGCAGTACCGTCCGTGGAGGCGTTATCAACAATCACCACCGCCGCAGGCACACGCTCACCAGAAGCGATACCAGCAAGGGTCTTCGGCAGCAGGTCCTCACGGTTATAAGTCACCACCACGGCAACCGTGCGGGGATACTCATTCAAAGAATTGTGAGAAGAAGACTGATCGGAAGAAGGCTGGGCAAAAGCGGTCACGTCGCTGTACTTTTCTGCCATAAGTTCTCCCTCCGTGGCGCGATGCGCCTGAATCAGCCGGTACGCGATATACCCATACCGAGCTGGGCGCTTATGGTGTTTCTCGCGCCCGCGGTATTCAACCGTGTGGATATATCACTCAAAGAAAATATTCTACCTGCGGTCTCCACTAGAGAGTGAACCATCACCTCAAAAGACGCACTTTATGACAAATAAACAACCGAATTCAGTTGATTTATCCGCATAGCGGACGCACCCGCACACCCAGTTTTGGGTATCCATCAAGCTACCAGCTTCACAGCCTGTGTTTGCGCTGTGCACCCCGTGCGAAAAAACGACCAGAGACCGAATAAAAACCCACAAATTCCCCATAAACTGTTCAAATATGGGAAAGTTGAAATGACCCCATTTTTCCCCGCAACGTACGCGGGCTCGTGAGAGGTAAAAGAGATGTCCGAATCCAAGTGGAAAGTCATTGGCGCCAGCGGCTTCGTTGGTTCCTCCATCGTCGCGCGTCTAAACGCAGAAGGTATCAGCGTCGACCCCATTGAGGCACCTCGACTCGCAACCCGAGCCCTCGACGTAGACAGCATCATCGACGAAGCAGACCAGCTTGAAGGCATCATCGACTCCCTCGCAGAAGCCTTCGCAGGCGCGCAGGTCGTCGTCAACGCTGCGGGCCTCGCAGCGCCCAATATGCAGGATCTACCTCCGCTCGTCGGCGCAAACGCCCTGCTTCCCGCCGTGATTGCCATCGCCGCGCAGCGCACCGGCGTGCGCCGCGTCATCCACCTCTCCTCCGCAGCTGTGCAGGGCCCGCGCCTCGTGCTAGATGCTTCCGAAGAGACCAACCCGTTCAGCGCCTACTCCTTCTCCAAAGCACTCGGCGAAGAAGCGCTGCTCGACCTGCAGGACTACTTCCTCGAAGAGCACCCCGACTGCGCACCCGAACTGTGCATCCTTCGCGCAACCAGCGTGCAGGGCCGCGGCCGACGCACCACCGAACTCTTCGCCAAGATGGCCTCCTCCCCCTTCGCATCCGTTGCGGGTGCAGGCACCGGCAAGTCCCCGGTTTCCAGCGTGCACGCCCTCGCAGAATTCGTGGTCATGCTCGGCACCTTCCCCGGCGAGCTACCCACCATCGTGCTGCAGCCCTGGGAAGGCGCAACCGTTGCCTCCGCATCCGTGGACGCTGGTCGCCGCCACCCGCACCGCCTGCCCGAGTGGCTCTGCCGCGCAGCCGTCAAGGCGGGCTACACCGTCTCCGAGCTGATGAATGACAAGTTCGCAGGATCCGTGCGTAAGGTCGAGGTCATGTGGTTCGGCCAGGGCATCGACGACTCCTGGGCACGTGACAACAACCTTCTGCCCACCCCGCGCGTGCGTGAAGTACTGCGCAACGCCCACACCGCGCTGGGTAAGAAGAAGGACCGCCGCTTCGACAAGAACTAGGTAGCGTACGTGCGCCCCTAGCAGCGCACAACCTGAGGCACGCAGCCCAGGAGCGCATAACCTGTAGGACTCATAACGAAAGGGAACCCCCGATATATCTGAACGATATATCGGGGGTTCCCTATACGTTTTTATGCTCCGAGCTTTATAACTCGCAGAGGTTTAGAGGTGATCCTCCGGGGCGTCCTTCTGCTCGGTCTTTGCCTCAGACTCAACCTTTGCCTCAGCTTCAGTCTTGGTAGCCTCAGTCTTAGCGTCTTCAGCCTTAGCTTCTGCCGGCTTAGCCTCGCTCTGAGCGGGTGCACTCTGAGCGGCAGTCTCAATCTTCGACTCGCCAAAGACCAGCGCGCGAGCAGTATCAGCAGGAACCGGGTGGGTCTGCGGCTCATCCGCACGAACCGGCTTCGGAGTGTTGTCACGGTAGCCGCGCGAACGCTCCTGATCCACGCCAGTGCTGAAAGCAGAAGACAGAGCCGAAGTAGCGCCCAGCAGAGACGCAGCGACAGAACCGGCAACCGGTGCCGAAGCGCGACGAGCAGGCTCACCGCTCACAGTGTGGGTGCTGTCCCACTGCTCGTACGCCTCATCCAGGTCAGCCTGCTCATCCAGAGCACGCTCAGAAGGAGTCGACTCAGACGGCGCAGAAGAAGCAGTCTCAGCTTCCTCAACCTTACGAGCTGCCTGCTCGTCAGCCTCCGCACGAGTCAGAATGGTCGGAACGACCTCACGCAGCTCCTCCACTGAAATTGCGCCCTCACGAACCACCACGTAGGGGAAGGAGGTGCAATCCAGAATCGTCGACGGTGCCGGGTCACGCTCAGTCACCACAACCACGCCGTCCTCATTCGGCTCAGACTCAAGCGGCTTAGGACGAGCGCCACCATCAATCACCACGGCGACATCCTCACCCAGCGAATCCATGGCGGTCTGCGCATCCAGTGCGGCTTCCTGACCGGTCTTGTTCGCGCTCGAAACCGCCAGCGGACCGTGCTCAGTCAGCAGCTTCAGGGCGAACTCATCATCGGGAACACGCACGGCAACAGTACCGCGGGTCTCACCCAAATCCCAGCTCAGTGACGGGTACGCGTGAAGAATCATAGTCAGCGCGCCGGGCCAGAAGCGACCACCCAGATCGTAAATATCGTTCGGAACGTCGTCGACCACGCCAGCGAGCGCAGCAAGATCAAAGATCAGCACGGGCGGCGGCATGGTGCGGTCGCGGCCCTTATCTGCCAGCAGCTTGGCAACGCCCTGATGCGAGAAAGCATCGGCGGCAATACCGTAGACGGTATCGGTGGGCATCACAATCGTGTCGTGCGCCTTCAGCGCCTCGCGGGCAGCTTCAATGGCCTCGCGGGTCTCAGTTTCAGTCGTTACGGGGTACAGCTTTGCAGTCACGGGTCTTATTCTCTCATGTTTTTCTGGATGCGGCGAGACACCGGCACCCACAACGCGCCATGTGGAAGCACTCTTCCGGGGGTTCACCGTATTTCGCCGGCTCTGAGCTGGCTACTGAGCTGACTACTGGGGCGGACGCGTTGCCTTCATGCAGCCCGGCACGGGCTAGGTGGTGCATTTACTAGTCTAAAGGCTCTAGTGGGCGCGGTTTATAACCGACGCTATGACGCGGACGATTATTCAGGTCACGCACCGGGTAGCAGTCCTCGAAGCCGACACGTGCCAACAGCTCGGCGACGGCTTCTTCCTGGGTGTCGTCGTGCTCCATGATGAACAGACCGCCGGGGGTAAGAAGTTCGAAGGCGCGGGCGGCAATCGCGGAGGGCATCTGCATGCCGTCCTCTCCCCCGCCGTACAGAGCCATGTCCGGGTCGTGCAGGGCGGCTTCCAGGTCGGCGGGTACATTCGCCGGCGGAATGTACGGAGGGTTCGAGAGCACCGCGTCGAAGGTTCCGGCTAGCTCGGACAGGGAGGTGAGGGCGTCCCCCTGCACCAGGTGCACGCCGAGCGGTTCCAGGTTCCTGCGGGTGTAGGGGATGGCGTCTTCGGAGAGTTCCACCGCGAACACCTGTGCGTCCGGTAGTTCGCTCTTGACCGCCGCGGCGATAGCCCCGGAGCCGGTGCACAGGTCGACGATGCGTAGCCCACCGGTCGCCGAATCGGCGCGGGGTGCCGAATCGGCGCGTGTGCTCAGCACTTTGAGGGCTTCTTCGACGAGCAGTTCCGTCTCGGGGCGGGGTACGAATACGCCCGGTCCGACTGCCAGTTCTAGACGGTAGAAGGGAGCGGAGCCGGTGATGTGTTGCAGCGGTTCACGGCAGACGCGGCGGGCGACCAGCGCCTCGTACTCTGCGACCTGTGCGGGGGTGAGCCGCTCCCCCATGAGCGCGGCGTGCTGTAGGCGCGAGCGCGAACCGTCGTAGAGCAGGTGCGCGGCGAGGAGCTCAGCATCGACGCGGGGGCTGGGTACCTGCGCCAGTGCCGCGGTGGCGCGCGTGAGTACCTGCGCGAGTTCTTCCCCGCGCAGGTCGTGCACATTCACCTTCATGAGCTCTCCTTATGCTCTCTTCTACCTTTAGAAATTATCCCCTTTTAGGAATTGCCCTTGGACATGTCTAAATAGCGGCTACGCTAGCTCGTATTGTTTGCTTTCACAACCGATATTTCCTCGCTAAGTAGCACCTCACAGAGTACCATTCCTCCGATTCCCTAATTAGTCGATGCGGGTAGCTAGTTTCTCAGACCGGACTATCCGTCATCCAAAAGAAGACAATAGAACCCAGCAAACTTTGCATCTGCCGAGGATGGAGGGGCAGCCGTAACAGCCTGTCACGACCACCCCTCCCCTACACGCTATGCGCTACGGGGATATCCCGTAGACGCTCCGCCCTAGTACCAGAGGTCCTCACCCCGATAGTTTGGGTCGCCTCCGCCGCAGTAAGTGCACTCACTATCGCAATAAGCTGCACCGCATGTTTCACCGGGAATTCCGATAGACAGGTACTCGTAAGTTCCCTTTAGATAGGATGCTTCATGCCAAAGAAGAACCTCGAACGGCGTGGTCTCTTTCGTTTCCCGGTGCAGAAGCCCCGCGAGTGACTCCAACCGGTCAACAACCGCACGGGTAGCGGTGCGCATCAGCCAGCTCCGATCGTCTCGTTCCTCGTACCAGGACGGGTAAACCTTGAACGGATCGGACGGGCTAATCCTGTCCGGAGGGGAAACGTCGGTGGATTTGCTGAAGAAGTACCCCGAATCCACCAGCGCCAACACCATGTGAGGTGCCGTAGCATTCAGCAATTCGGAAGGATACGGCTCATCAGCCAGCGGCGGAAAATACCAGCGGAACCAGTAGCTCCTAGCGCTATGCACCCCTTCAAAGAACTCCGGATGGCTCTCCTGAAGCTCCGCATATTCCTTTGAATACTTGAGAGCGTTCAGAGAGTCCGCCACCTCCGGAGTAATCGGTAAGATGTAAGCCACCGCCCCGCCAAAGTTCCACGTCTGCTGATGCCTAGCATCCGGCCAGTGGTTGGAAATCAGCTTCTTCTGCAGATACCTGCCGAGATAAACATAGTTGTGGTCCTTCACCACAACCACGTTCTCGTAGACCACCTTCACAATACGCGGGCCGTCAGAGGTCAGCACATGGTCACCGATACGGCATACGATTTCTCGGCCTTTGCCGTCTCTCGTCATCATGGTGACGGAGGTATGGTCGAGAGTTGCCCCCAGATAAAAAGCGTGCCGGCAGATGACGGGGTACCTAATCTTCTCGCCCTCCCAGTCATAGCAGGTCAAGACAATATCAAGTGGGTCATCTTCCCTCACCTCGCCGGTAAAGACGTACCGATCATCCCAATACTCATAGGGTTGACCAACGCGAGAACGGTTCAGCAACCGTGCCGAGAACTTTGAGCCTTCCACTCCCACGACTTCAAGAACAAGCAGCTCGCGTCCGTCTTTACCATCGTCCAAATCACTAATTTCGACAAGGATTCCATCACCCGGTTGAAGGTCAACAATAACGCCCATATTCTCTGCCTTTCGCTCAATAGCTAACCAAAAATCATCAGTATCTAAATCTCAAAAATTACCGGTGCCGGGCTACGCTGCCCGGCACCCCTAAATCGGCTTCCATCTTTTCTCTATTCGTTTTTCAAAGAACACTGCTACCGGAGGCTCTCACCCGCGATAAACCCCACGGCAACGCTAGCTACACCTCTAGTCTAGGGTGAAGCTTTCAAACACGCGCGGCGTTTGGTCATTCACCGCTCGACGCCCGGTGATAGGCGCAAAAAAGGCGCGCGAGTTCAGCAATCAAGCTAAACTCACGCGCCTATACCGGTCTGCTATCGCAAACCCAAAGCCACTAACAAGTGAAAGTTATACAGAACTACTTCTGTTCCTGGCCCACCTGAGCGAGGCGGTGCGCCTCATCCATCTCAATAGCGGACTGAACCACAGGCTCCAGGTCACCATTCAGTACAGCATCCAGGTTGTACGCCTTGTAGCCGGTACGGTGATCCGCAATGCGGTTCTCCGGGAAGTTGTACGTACGGATACGCTCCGAACGGTCCATAGTACGCACCTGCGAAGCACGGTGCGCCGCGTTCTCAGCGTCAATCTGCTCCTGCTGGTGAGCCAGCAGTCGCGCACGCAGCACGCGCATTGCAGCTTCACGGTTCTGCAGCTGAGACTTCTCATTCTGCATCGCCACGACAATACCGGTGGGCAGGTGGGTAATACGCACCGCCGAGTCGGTGGTGTTCACCGACTGACCACCGGGGCCCGAAGAACGGTACACGTCAATCTTCAGGTCGTTCTGGTTAATCTCGATTTCCTCGGGCTCGTCCACCTCGGGGAACACCAGAACACCAGCCGCGGAGGTGTGGATACGGCCCTGAGACTCGGTCGCCGGAACGCGCTGCACGCGGTGCACGCCGCCCTCGTACTTCAGGTGCGCCCACACGCCCTCAGCCGGCTCATTCGAGGAGCCCTTAATAGCAATCTGGGCATCCTTATAACCGCCCACGTCAGTGCTGGTCGAAGAAATAATCTCAGTCTTCCAGCCCTTGTGCTCGGCGTAACGCATGTACATGCGCAGCAGGTCACCAGCAAACAGAGCCGCCTCGTCACCACCGGCACCAGCCTTCACCTCAAGAATGACGTTACGGCCATCATCCGGGTCACGCGGAATCAGCAGGCGGCGCAGCTTCTCCTGAGCAACCTCCAGCTCCTCCTCCAGACCGGGAATCTCCGCCGCGAAATCCGGATCCTCATCAGCCATCTCGCGAGCAGCCTCAAGGTCATCCTTCAGCGAAGTGTACTTGTTGTACGCAGTCACAATACCGGTCAGCTCCGCGTAGCGGCGGCCCACACGGCGTGCCTTACCCTGATTCGCCTGCACGGCGGGGTCAGCCAGCTGATTCTGCAGGTCAGCGTGCTCATCCAGCAGAACCTGAATAGATTCAAACATTCTGTTCTCTCTTCCATCTCCCGCACTTTACGCCGCACGGGCAGGCACTAGACATCTCACACCCCTCACAACGGGGATGCACAAAACGAACGGCTCACGCGCCCCACCCACAATGAGGAGGTGGGGCGCGTGAGATACGAGCCTTAGTCGACCAGACGCAGACCGTTCTTCTGAACCGTCAGAAGGAACTCCACGTTGCTTTCAGTCTTACGCAGCTGGTTGGTCAGAACACCCAGAGCCTGCTCGGGTTCCATACCCGCCAGGGCACGGCGCAGACCCCACATAATCTTGATCTCATCCGGGGAGAGCAGGTTCTCCTCGCGGCGAGTACCAGAAGCGTTAATATCAACCGCCGGGAAGATACGCTTATCCGCCAGCTGACGGGACAGGCGCAGCTCCATGTTACCGGTGCCCTTGAACTCTTCGAAGATCACTTCGTCCATCTTCGAGCCGGTCTCAACCAGGGCGGTAGCCAGGATGGTCAGCGAGCCACCCTCTTCAATGTTGCGGGCAGCGCCGAAGAACTTCTTCGGCGGGTACAGTGCAGCAGAATCCACACCACCGGACAGGATACGACCGGATGCGGGAGCCGCCAGGTTGTATGCGCGGCCCAGGCGGGTCATGGAGTCCAGCAGCACGACCACATCGTAGCCGAGCTCCACCATACGCTTCGCACGCTCAATAGCCAACTCAGCCACAGTGGTGTGATCCTCAGCGGGACGGTCGAAGGTCGAGGCAATAACCTCACCCTTGACGGTGCGCTGCATATCGGTCACTTCTTCAGGACGCTCATCCACCAGGACCATCATCAGGTACACGTCCGGGTTGTTCACAGTAATCGCGTTCGCAATGGACTGCAGCATGAGGGTCTTACCCGCCTTCGGCGGGGACACAATCAGACCACGCTGACCCTTACCGATCGGGGACACCAGGTCCACCACGCGGGTGCCCAGCTTCTTCGGGGTGGTCTCCAGGCGCAGACGCTCCTTGGGGTACAGCGGAGTCAGCTTCGAGAAGACGCGGCGGTTCGCTGCTTCCTCAACGCTCTGACCGTTAATCGCCTCAACCTGAACCAGCGCGTTGAAACGCTGGCGGCTGTTCGACTCACCCTCACGCGGCACGCGAATCGCGCCGAGCACGTGGTCACCCTTACGCAGGTTGTACTTCTTCACCTGAGCCAGGGAGACGTACACGTCGTTGGTGCCGGGCAGGTAGCCGGTGGTACGCACGAAAGCGTAGTTATCGAGAATGTCCAGAACACCCGAAATCGGTGCCAGCACATCGTCTTCGCTCAGGCGAGGCTCGTTCTCCTCGCGGCGGCGAGCCTGCTTCTCAGCACGCTCAGCCTGACGGTCACGCTTGGAACGGCGCTCAGTACGCTCGGTGCGCTCAGCACGCTCAGCGCGTTCTGCACGCTCAGCAGCCTTACGCTCGGCACGTTCGCTACGCTCAGCATTGCGCTCTACACGCTCCGCCTGGCGGTCACGCTTAGTGCGGCGCTCGGTACGCTCACCATCCTGATCGCGGCGACGCTCACGGGTGCGGGTACGCTTCGAGCTCTTCTCACCGTCGGGGGTGCCAAAAGTCATGTCCAGGGCAGCGTTCAGGCTGTCCAGGCTCGCGGTGCCGTCAGCGGTAGTAGCCTTCAGCTCAGCAGAGTTACCGGGCAGGTCAACCTGCTCCGCACGCTCGCCGATACGCTCAGCAGCCAGCTCAGCGCGCACATCCAGCGGAGGAAGCTCAACGGGCTTCTCGTCCTTACGGGTGCGGGTGCGGCGGGTACGCTTCTCCGGCTTCTCGTTATTCTCAGTCTTCTCGGACTTCTCAGCCGATGCGTCCTCACCCTCAGCGGCACGGCGAGCGCGCGCACGCTTCTGAGCGGGAGTCTCGTAACGGGAAGAGCGGGTACGCTTCTCAGCCTTCTCAGCGCCCTCAGCGGGGGCTTCAGCAACCTCAGCGTTTTCGGTCTTCTCAGCCTGCGCCTCGGCGTCCTTCTGGGCGCGAGTGCGGCGGGTACGGCGCAGCTTAGACTCTTCAGCCTTCTCAGCAGCGGGGGTCTGGGCAGACTCAGCGGGAGTCTCAGCCTTGGGCTCAGCAGGAGCGGCTACGGCGCCGCCACGCTGATGCTCCTCAAGAGCCTGAACCAGCTCAGCCTTCTTCAACTTCAGGTAGCCGCGGATACCAAGCTGCTGGGCGAGGACACGCAGCTGCGCGACCTTCAAGTTTGCAAGTTCCGGTGCGGCAGCGGCCGTACCGTACTCATCGGTGACAACAATATTCTTTGCCAACTACAATTCCTTTGGTTATAAGCCCTGAAAATCTTCAGAATAAAGATCGGGCGAACGCTATAGCGCGGTCAAAGGCTTAGACACTGCCGAAAGAAAACAGCAGTCCGCACCTTCGACTCCCTCGAACCGCACTGGAGGCGGTTCGCGTCTCTTACCGTACCCGCTGATTCAGACACAGCGGGCACACACGGAAGATAAGGCGCTCTATCACAAATGTGGGCAAGCCCAAACCATCATCTCTAAGAATCATCTACACGAGATGAAGAGGACGGATTGGTCACTTTGAAAGGGCACCCGCCGCGAAACCGAACCTCCAGAAAAGTCTTCCCCTATGCGTCAGAAACAAAGAAAGACGTGGAATCCAAAGGCACTCCCCCGAACCCTGCCGGCTCCCGCTCAGATACACAAAGCACCTGAGGCATCAGGGGAAACGGAAGTACGTTACGAAGGATAGTATCGACGGTCTACATTGAACGACGGGCGAACCTCAACATAGGACGAACTAATAACGTCCTACTGAGTAACTATAACACCTTCAGTATCAATTTCAAGAGGAAGAACCCGCCAGTTCAGGCGACAATCCACAATAGCGCTACAGGGGTGAGTCGCCGCGAACTCGGCAATAGCCTCCTGCACCTGCTGCACCTGCTCGTCACCGTGCGCAAAGGTCAAAACAGTAGGGCCAGCGCCAGAAATCACCGCAGCAAAACCCTGACCGCGCAGGTACGCAACCAGCGCAGCGGACGGCTCCATCGCGGTCACGCGGTACCCCTGATGCAGGTAATCCACGGTCGCATCCATCAGGTACTCGGGAGCATCAGAGAGAGTGCGCACCAGCAGCGCCGCACGAGCCGAGTTCGCCACCGCCTCAACGTGGGGCATCTCCTCAGGAATCAGCGAACGAGCAAGCTTCGTCGACACCTCATAATCGGGCACAGCCACCACAGGGTGAACATCAGGATGCACCGGAATAATCAAGGTCTTCCAGTTGCCCATCTCACCCCAGGACACCGACAGGTTGCCGTAAATCGCCGGAGCCACGTTATCCGGGTGGCCCTCCATATCGGAGGCGACCTGCAGCATCTGCTCACGGCTCAGACGGTACTCTTCCGGCAGCAGACCGCTCGCCGCAGCCACACCCGCCACAATAGCCGACGCCGAAGAACCCATACCGCGAGAATGCGGAATCTTATTATCGGCAATCAGCTTCACCGGCGGCAGCTCATCCAAACCAGCCGCCGCAAAACCAGCCTTCATCGCCTGCAAAACCAGGTGGCTCTCATCGCGAGGAACATCCGCGCTACCCTCACCGCTGAGCTCAAACTCCAGGCCGGATTCAATACGCTCAACAACCAGCTCATCATAGAAGCCAAGACCCAAACCCATGCTGTCATAGCCGGGACCCAGGTTAGCGCTCGTAGCGGGAACGCGAACCTTAACGGACGCGCCCACCGGAATATCAGAAATATGCAGGGAAGACATGAGAAGAACCTCGCGATCGGTGACGTAATGAGTGAATAGGTGAAAGATACAAAAAGGGCTGTCATGCAGGTGCACCCCGCCCCGAAAAATCGGGACGGAGTGCACAACGTAGTATGAATAGGCTAGTGCAAATCGAGAATATCTGCCACAGCAACCACGTCGAAGGGAGCCTTAGTCGGCTCAACCTTCACGCCGTTCACAGCCTGCAGAGCCCACTGCGGGTCCTTCAGACCGTGACCGGTCACGGTGATGACGATGGTCTTACCCTCGGGAGCTTCACCGGCGCGGTGCTTCTTCAGCAGACCCGCAACACCGGCAGCCGAAGCCGGCTCCACGAAGACACCCTCGCGGGCAGACAGCCAGCGGTGCGCCTCCAGAATCTCCTCATCGGTGACAGCCTCAATCACGCCGCCGGACTCATCGCGAGCAGCTTCAGCCTTCTCCCACGACGCGGGGTTACCGATACGGATCGCGGTCGCAATGGTCTCAGGAGCCTCAATCGGGTGACCAGCAACGATCGGTGCAGCACCAGCAGCCTGGAAGCCCCACATGATCGGGCGCTTGGTCGCAACCGGCTCCAGAACCTCACCGTCACGGTTGGTGTAAGGCTCCGAGTACTCCTTGTAGCCCTTCCAGTACGCGGTGATGTTACCCGCGTTGCCAACCGGCAGCAGGTGGTAATCGGGAGCGTCACCCAGGGTATCAACGACCTCGAACGAACCGGTCTTCTGACCCTCAATACGGTAAGGGTTGACCGAGTTCACCAGGAACACAGGGTAGTTCTCGCTGAGCTTGCGAGCAATCTCCAGGCAGTTATCGAAGTTGCCGTCAATCTGAATGATGTCAGCACCGTGAGCGATAGCCTGAGACAGCTTACCCATAGAAATCTTGCCGTCCGGAACCAGCACCGCACAGCGCATACCAGCCTGCAGAGCGTACGCAGCAGCCGAAGCGGAAGTGTTACCGGTCGAAGCACACACAACAGCCTTCGCGCCGTCACGCTTAGCGGCGGTCATCGCGCTGGTCATACCGCGGTCCTTGAACGAACCGGTCGGGTTCATACCCTCAAACTTCAGGTAAACGGTGTTACCGGTCTCAGCAGACAGTGCCGGCGCGTGAATCAGCGGGGTACCGCCCTCGCCCAGGGTCACAGCCTTTACATCATCTGCGAAGGGCAGACGGTCACGGTACTCATTGATAACGCCCTGCCACACGTGTGCCATTGGCTTCTCCTTCAATCTTGGCGCCCCGCCCGCCGAACCTCCCATGGGTCCGGCGCGGTAGCGGGTACGCGGGTTAGTTAGTGAGCGATGCACCCGCAAGCGAACATCGCACGTTTAGTGAGCGGCGCGTGCCGCACATAGATAATGCTTTTGAGCCTTAATGCTTCTCGGACTCCACGCGGATGACCGAGTTCACCTCACGCACAGTGTCCAGAGCATCAATCACAGCAATCGCACGGCGCAGATCAGAATCCTTCGCCGAGTGAGTCACCATACGAATCTGAGCCGCACCCTCCTTCGGGGTGGACTGGCGCAGCGAATCCACCGAAATACCGTGCTCGGCAAGGATACGGGTAATATTCGCCAGAACGCCCAGACGGTCCTCCACCAGAACACCCACCGAGTAGCGAGAAATCACGTTGTCCAGGCTAGTTGCGTGCAACTGAGCGTGAGAAGTCTCCGGAACACCGGGACCGCCCAGCACCAGGCGACGAGCCAGAGACACGAAGTCACCCAGAACAGCCGAAGCAGTCGGTGCGCCACCCGCACCGGGACCGTAGAACATCAGCTCGCCAGCGTTCTCCGCCTCAACGAACACAGCGTTGAACGCACCGTGCACGCCCGCCAGCGGGTGCTGACGAGGAATCAGGGTCGGGTTCACGCGAATGTTCGCGCCGTCCGCACCCTCGCGCTCACAAATGGCCAGCAGCTTGATGACGTAACCATCAGCATCCGCGGCAGCAACATCATCAGCGGTGATGGAGGTAATGCCCTCAGTGTGCACATCATCGATGGTGAAGTCAGAGTGGAACGCCAGCGAAGCAACAATCGCAGCCTTCGACGCGGCATCGTGGCCCTCAACGTCAGCGGTCGGGTCAGCCTCCGCGTAGCCGAGCTTCTGAGCCTCAGCCAGTGCATCCGCGAAGGAAGCGCCGGTGGTGTCCATCTGGTCCAGAATGTAGTTGGTGGTGCCGTTCATAATGCCCAGAACGCGGGTCACACGGTCACCAGCCAGGGAGTCACGCAGGGGGCGCAGAATCGGGATAGCACCCGCAACCGCAGCCTCGTAGGAGAGCTGAGCACCAGACGCATCAGCGGCAGCCTGCAGCTCCACGCCGTGCTTAGCCAGCAGTGCCTTGTTGCCGGAGACCACAGACTTACCCGCCTTCAGAGCACGCAGAATGCGAGTGCGAGCCGGCTCAATACCGCCGGTCAGCTCGATGACCACATCCGCCGCATCAATCAGGGATTCAGCGTCGGTGGTGTACAGCGAGGGGTCCGCATTCCAGTGGCGGGATGCATTAGTATCGCGCACAGCAATACCGATCAACTCCACGGGGGCGCCAATGCGCTTTTCAAGGACAGCGTTATCCTCGACCAGGATGCGAGCAGCCTGGGAACCGACATTACCGGCACCAAGCAGTGCTACTTTGATCTTTTCAGCCACGATAGTCTCTTTCTACGGTCTGTTCCGGGTTCGCCCCGGTATCTCTTCGGGCTACGGCGTGGATGCGGCGCAGAGCACGCACTCAACAACCACTTTATCAAGAGCCGGGGACGGCTCAGCAGCCTCAAGGTGCGACTTTTACTCTCTGAGATGAGGTATCCCTCACAGTTATGAGGTGAACCTTATCTTCTGTCATATTGTGAACACGCAAAACCGTGAAGACCCCGCCCGCAACCACCACCTCACGGCACGCATTGCAGAGACGGGAACTTCACGGCTTTTCATGATGTCAGAATGGGTTCTTAGATATCCGTTCTTAGATATCCGAACCCATATCCAGCGCCAACATATCCTCCTCGCGCTGACGACGAATCATCACGCGAGAAGGCTTACCCTCAGCAGTGGCAATCACCGGCGGGCGAGTCAAGAAGTTATAGTTCGAACCCAGCACATAGCAATACGCGCCGGTCGCCGGAACCGCCAGAATATCGCCAGCCTGCAGGTCAGCCGGCAGGTAGCAGTAACGAACCACCACATCGCCAGACTCGCAGTGCTTACCCACCACGCGAGAGAGCACCTGCTCCCCCGCCGGGGCACGATTCGCCAGGGTCACCGAATAATCCGATTCGTACAGCACCGGGCGGGCGTTATCACTCATACCGCCGTCCACCGAAACGTAGCGGCGCACGCGAATCTCTCCGTTCTCATCCTCAATGCTCACGTTCTTAATGGTGCCCACCGTGTACAGGGTCGCACCCGAAGGACCAGAAATGGAACGGCCCGGCTCGAACGACATGTGCGGAATCGCCATGCCCAGGCGCTCGCAGGTCGCCGCGACGGAAGCGGCAATCGACTCGGTCACCTCGGTAATGGAGCGGGGGTGATCCGCCTCGGTGTAGCCGATGCCGTAGCCACCACCCAGGTCCAGCTCCGGCAGGGTCACGCCCAGGTCACGGTTGAGGCGGTTCATGAACTCCAGGGCGGTAGTAGCCGCCTGCTCAAAGCCCTCCGCCTCAAAAATCTGCGAACCAATATGGCAGTGAATACCGCGGAAATCCAGGGAATCGGTCGCGTTCAGAATCGCGGCTGCCAGAGCCGCGTAAGAATCGGTAGCCTCAACACCCCAGTGCTCCAGCTCCTCCTCATCCAGACCAGCAAGCGCGGCGGTGCCGGGCTGCAGGGACATGCCGAACTTCTGATCCTCGTGCGCGGTCGCAATGGATTCGTGGGTCGAGGCATGCACGCCGGGGGTGATGCGAATCAGCACCGGAACCGGGGCGTACGGCTCCTCGCCCTCAGCCACACGCTCGGCGGCAAGCTCGGCGTACACGCACTCAATGAGCTTGAGCTCATCCACCGAGTCAGCCACCACGCGGCCCAGGCCGTTGCGGATCGCGCGGGCAATCTCAGCCTCCGACTTGTTATTACCGTGCAGGGCGATATTCGCACCGGGCACCTGCGCGCGCAGAGCCAACGCCAACTCACCACCGGAGGCGGTATCCAGGCACAGCCCCTCCTCGGTCGCCCAGCGCGCCACAGCGGTAGACAGGAACGACTTACCGGCGTAGTAAACGCTCACCTTCGCACCGTGCGCGGCGAAAGCCTGCTCAAAAGCGGTGCGGTAGGCGCGGGCGCGGGCGCGGAAGGTCGTCTCGGAGAAGACGTACTGCGGGGTTTCGTGCTCAGCAACCAGGTCGCTGACGGTCATACCGTCAATGCAGAGCTCGCCCTGCTCATTGCGGGTAAAGGAATCAGTCCAGATGGTGCGGGACAGGGCTTCGGGGTGCTCGGGGTAGGTGAGCCATTCGGGGGCGTAGAGGGCGCGGGCTTCGCTCATCGTGTCTCTTTCTTAGCTATCTTTGCCGGCATACGCTCAACCCCCGCCCCGGTAGCACCGGGTCGGGGGTTGAAACGAGAGTATTACATGCGCTCGGGTGCGCTCACACCCAGCAAGTTCAGGCCGTTAGCCAGCACCTGCTGTGCCGCGTTGTTCAGCAGCAGGCGGGTACGGTGCAGGTCGGTGACCTCTTCATCCGCCTTGGGGGCGACGCGGGAGACACCGTACCAGCTGTGGTACGCCGAAGCGAGCTGCTCCAGGTAGCGGTTCACGCGGTGCGGCTCGTAGAACTTCGCGGCATCACGCACAGCGGCGGGGAACTGGCCGAGTACAGCCAGCAGCTCACCGTCAGCAGCCGAGTCGAGCAGGGAGGTGTCCACGCCGTCCTCAACCTTCACGCCAGCCTCCGCAGCGTTACGTGCCACAGCGGCGGTACGTGCGTGAGCGTACTGCACGTAGTAGACCGGGTTCTCGTTGCTCTTGGAAGTCAGCAGGCCCAGGTCAATATCGATGGGGGTGTCCACCGAGTAGCGGGTCAGCTCGTAGCGAGCCGCGTCAACGCCAACAGCCTCGACCAGGTCCTCGAGGGTGACCACGGTGCCGGCACGCTTGGACATGCGGACGGGCTTGCCGTCCTTGACCAGGTTCACCAGCTGACCAATCATGACCTCAATCTGGTCGGCGCGGTAGCCAAGAATCTGGGCGATAGCCTTCAGACGGCCCACGTAGCCGTTGTGGTCAGCACCGAGCATGTAAATCGCCACGTCTGCGGGGTTCTCGGCGCGGGTCATCTTGTCCTGGTAGTAGGCGATATCGCCCGCCACGTAGGCGTGGTTACCGTCAGACTTGATGACCACGCGATCCTTGTCGTCGCCGTAGTCGGTGGTGCGCATCCACCATGCGCCGTCAGCCTCGAAGAGCTGACCGTTCTCACGCATAGCGTCGAGCAGGGCGTCCACCTTGCCGCCTTCGAACACGGAGTTCTCGTGGAAGAACACGTCGAAGTGGGTGCCGAATGCCGCCAGGGACTCCTTGATCTGATCGAACATCAGGTGAGTACCGATTTCGCGGAAAATCTCTTCGGGGTTCTCAGCCTCAAGCGCGTCGGGGCGCTGAGCCAGAATCTGGTCCTTAATGTCAACAATGTACGCGCCAGCGTAGCCGTCCTCGGGGGTCTCCTCGCCGCGAGCAGCGGCAATCAGGGAGCGCACGAAACGGTCAATCTGAGTGCCGTGGTCGTTGAAGTAGTATTCACGCACGACGTTAGCACCCTCAGCCTCAAGGACGCGGGCGAGCGCATCACCGACGGCAGCCCAGCGGGTACCGCCCAGGTGGATGGGGCCGGTGGGGTTCGCGGAGACGAACTCAAGGTTAATGGTCTTACCGGCGAACTTGTCGCTGCGGCCGTATGCTTCGCCAGCCTCAACGATGGTGGCGGCAAGCTCACCAGCAGCTGCAGCGTCCAGGGTGATGTTCAGGAAGCCGGGACCAGCAATATCTACGGATGCGACACCGGGGATGGCGCCAATCTTCTCTGCCAGAAGAGCTGCTGCCTCACGCGGGTTCTTGCCCACCTTCTTGGCGAGCTGCAGAGCGACGTTGGTTGCCCAGTCGCCGTGTTCGCGGGACTTGGGGCGCTCTACTCGGACGGCGGGCAGTTCAGCGCCCTCCACGAGGGTCAGCTGGCCGGAGGAAATGGTTTCTTCAAGGGCAAGCGCAATGGCTTCAGAGAGTTCTTCAGGAGTCATAACAAACTATTCTAGCAAGCATTGGCGGGTGCCTGACCGTTTATCTAGCGCATATCTGATACCATAGGTGGGTTGCCTCTGTAGCTCAGCGGATTAGAGCACCAGTTTCCGGTACTGGGGGTCGAAGGTTCGAATCCTTTCAGGGGCACGATGTTCTTATTCGAGAGGGAACACGGGAGCCGATATCCGAGGCGTATTGTTCGGGTATCGGCTCCTTTTTATTTAGCGGCCATGCTGGGCAGCTCCCTCTTCAACTTCAGAGGGTGGACACTACCCTCCTGCCTGTTGTGGCAACGCTCGCACCCTTGAGAGAATAGGGAAACGCGCACACTGTTCAACTCAACCCGAACTTTAAGCCACAACAGCGGAGGTAACCCGATGACCACCATGCGCCAGATTCAGCTCACCGAATGGGGCGACGAAAGCGTTCTGCACGAAGCAAACGTGCCTATCCCCTCACCGGTGCGCGGTCACGTGCTCATCAAGACGGTTGCCGCCGGTGTCAACCCGATTGACCTAACCACTCGCAAGGGTCTGGGGCCCGCCGCTCAGCTTGCCGACCCGTCGTACAAGCCCTTCGTGCCCGGCTGGGATGTTGCCGGCACCGTGGTTGCCACCGCCGGCGACTACACGGGTTTTAAAGTGGGCGACGGCGTATTTGGCCTGGTGTCTTTCCCCTCCCCCGCCGGTGCGTACGCCGAGTATGTTCTCGCCCCGGCGCATCAGCTGGTGAAGGTGCCTGCCGATGTTCCCTGCGCACAATTGGGTGGCGCTCCCCTGGCGGCGCTGACCGCATACCAGGCGCTCTTCGAAGTGGCGCGATTGAAGGAAGGCGAGCGCGTGCTCATTCACGCCGGTGCCGGAGGCGTCGGTCACCTCGCTGTTCAGTTGGCGGCGCAGGCTGGCGCGCAGGTTTTTGCGACCGCCTCCGCGGCGAACCACGAGTTTGTGCGCTCGTTGGGTGCCCAGCCCATTGATTACCGCACCGAGGATTTCCGTGCCGTACTGGGTCAGACCATGGATGTGGTACTCAATTCCACCGGTCAGCAGACCTTCCTCGATTCGCTGGAGGTGTTGGTTCCCGGCGGTCGTATTGTTACCCTGACCAGCCCCGACCCGCTGGATGTTGCGCGTGAGCGCGGCTTCGAGGCGCAGTGGCTGACGGTTCACCCGGACCGCACGCAGATGCAGGAGATTGCCCGTCTCATGTCCTTGGGCCTGTTGAAGGTACACGTGGATCAGGTGCTTGATTTTTCGCAGGCTGCGCAGGCTCATGCCCTGGTTGCGACGGGTCGCACCCGCGGCAAGATTGTTCTGGTCCCCTAACGCGGCTCTGATTCATGCAGACTTCTGAGAGCACGCCGACCGTTGAGGGCGCGATGGACGCTGAGGACGCACTGACCACTGAGGGCACGCCGAATGTTGAGAGCGCGCAGACGGTTGAGGACGCGCCGACCGTTGAGAGCACCGAGTACCGCTCCGGTTTTTACCGCGAGGCGGGCTTTCACGATGCCCACTCGCTACCCGACTACGGCGCGCAGTCGCCGGTAACTCGCGAGGCGTTCGCCTACGATTTCTTCCCCGCGACCGGGGATATCTCTTCCCCCGCGCCGCTACTGGTGTGGGTTCACGGTGGCGCCTGGCGCTTCGGCACCAACCAGGCCCTACGCGACACTATCCTGCGCACCCCTGGCGGGGAGCAGCCCAATACCCAGGCGCTCATGCGCGCCGCTTTTCAGCAGGCAGGCTGGGCGGTCGCGTCCATCAACTACCGGTATTCGCATCAGGCGCTCTTCCCGGGTGCCCTGCACGATGTGAAGGAGGCGGTGCGTTTCTTCCGCGCCAACGCGCACGAATTCGGTATTGACCCGCAACGCATTGCGGTAGCGGGCGGAAGCGCCGGCGGGCACCTGAGCATGATGGTTGCGCATACGGGAGATTCCGCCGCCGGTAACGGTAGCGGTGGGGATTCTGCGAGCACACCCGAGCACGACGAATACTATGAGGGCAGGGCGGCGAGCGCCTACCCGTCCCACAGCTCGCAGGTGACGGCGGCGGCTTCGTTTTACGGGGTCAGCGATTTGAGGACCATCTTCACCGATCGACCCCTGGCTGGCTACGCTCTCGACCACCCCGAGGATGACGGCGCCGAATGGCGACTGTTGGGAAGCACCTACCCGGTGCCCACAGATGCGTCTACTATCGACGTTTCCAAGGGTGAGCAGGCGGTTCCGGGTGTCTGCATCGAGCGTGCCCAAAAGAACTGGGAGCGTGCGCATCCTATTGATGCGGTACGCCCCCAGAAACGAGTGAATAAGGTCGAAAGTGCCTCTGCACAGGGTGCGAGCGGCGGTGCCACTGCCCTCATGCTCGTGCACGGTATTAGTGATTCGTGTGTGCCGTACCAGCAATCGGTGCGGGTGTATCAGGCGCTGCGCACGCGGCAGGTGCCTACCGATTTGGTGCTGGTTCCGGATGCCGAACACGGGGATTCGCGCTGTTTTAGCCCCGATATTGTTCAGCAGATGCTGCAGTTCTTCAACCGTACTGTTTAGTTCAACCGCGCTTTCTAGAACCGCGCTGTCTGAACCGTATTGTCTGACCCGAGTGATTGATCAGAAAGTAATCGACCAGATGCGGGTTTAGCGAACGCGGCGGTTCACGTATTCGTGCTCAAGGCGGTAGCGTTCGAGGTCATCAAAAGCAACGCGACGGTGCGTGTTAATGCGCTCAAACGGAATATCTCCGCGCTCCAGCAGGCGAACAACGGTCGGGCGGGATACGCCCAAGTAGTCTGCCGCCTCCTGCGTGGTCATGAGGCGGTCCTGGCGTACCACACAGACATCCTTACGGTCGGCGAATGCGCGCGCTACGGAGGTGAGGGGTCCGTACATTTCGGGGGAAATCTGTACGCGCTCGCCGTCGCCGGTGACCAGGTAGAGGGTTTCTTCGGCGCTGAGGCGGTCGAAGTGGGTGCGCAGACTCGCGTGAACGAGGGCTTGGAAGAGCTCTTCGCAGCGGTGGTGAATTTCTTCGTGCTGTCCGTCTTCGCAGCAATCCAACACTGCAACACGTGTTGCCGGGTACGTCTTTGGTGATGGCATAGTCACTCCTTCGTTACTGTGTTATTCACCACTGTAGCAGTTGAACGAAACTATCGAAAGAAAGTTAAGAAGCGCAGTTAATTCGCATCTACGGTGCATAAAATTCAGATGAATAATTATTAATTCTGTAGATAGCATTTGATGTCATTTATTATACATTAACTGCTCTCCTGGGGCCTGTATTCCCCCGCCGCCCACCCCGGGGTTCCCGCGAACAACCCCAAATATGACAAACAAAGCACACCCCAAGCCCACCGCGGGCAAGGCGAGTACACTGGATAGGATATGTCTGAGCAGAAATCCACGAAGAAACACGCAGATACTTCTAAGGCCCAGCGCCCTTCCTCGGCTAAGCCCCGTACCGCCCCCACCATGGCGAGCATGGCCGCCGCAATCCACGCGGCAAAGGTACGATCCTCCGAAAAAACCGCAGATAAAACTACTGAGAACAACGCGGTAAAAAACGGTGCCCCGAAGAAGGGTGCGCAGAAGAACAGCGCCCCGAAGAATAACGCAGACCGTAAGAACTCCTCCCGCGGCGTCACCGAAGGCAACTCCAACGCCTCCCGCTCCAACCGGCGCGCAGGCGCCAACAACCGCGCCCGCAAACAGGGCAACCAGCAGGGCGACAACAAGGGCAACCAGCAGAACCGCCCGGCGCCGCGCCGCTACGAGCCCTTCATTCCCGAGGTCATCACCTACCCCGAAGAGCTGCCCGTCAGCGAACGCCGCGAAGACATCATGAACGCGATCCGCGACAACCAGGTCGTCATCATCGCGGGTGAAACCGGATCCGGTAAGACCACCCAGATCCCCAAAATGTGCCTCGACCTGGGCCTGGGAGAGAAGGGCCTCATCGGCCACACCCAGCCGCGCCGACTTGCCGCACGCTCCGTCGCCGAACGCATCGCCGAAGAACTCGGCCAGAAAATCGGCGAAACCGTCGGCTACCAGGTTCGATTCACCTCTGAAGTAGGCGAACACAGCGCTATCAAGCTCATGACCGACGGCATTCTGCTCGCCGAAATCCAGAACGACAAGCTGCTGCGCCGCTACTCCACCCTCATCATTGACGAGGCGCACGAACGCAGCCTGAACATTGACTTCATCCTCGGCTACCTCAAGCGCATCCTGCCGCAGCGCCCGGATCTGAAGGTCATCATCACCTCCGCGACCATCGACCCGGAGCGTTTCGCACGCCACTTCTCCCCCAGCTACGTGCCGGGCAAGGGCATCGTCGACGAAAACCTCAACGCCGAAGAACGCGAAATCGCCGAGGCGATCCTGCCCGACGACGCGCCGCCCATCATTGAGGTGTCCGGCCGAACCTACCCCGTGGAAATCCGCTACCGCCCGCTCGACGAGGAAGACTACCTCAGCGACGACGAAATCGAAGACGACCACGATCCCACCGATGGCATCCTCGACGCCATTAAGGAACTCTCCAAAGAAGCGCCCGGCGACATCCTCATCTTCTTCTCCGGCGAACGCGAAATCCGCGACGCCAAGGACGCCATCGAGGCGATGGTCCTCAAGTCGCCGCGCCTGAACTACGAAGTGCTGCCCCTGTACGCGCGCCTCTCGCTCGCCGAACAGCACCGCGTGTTCTCCCCCGGATCGCGCCCGCGCATCGTGCTCGCCACGAACGTTGCCGAAACCTCGCTGACCGTGCCCGGCATCAAGTACGTCATCGACACCGGCACCGCACGCATCTCCCGCTACTCGGCACGCACCAAGGTGCAGCGTCTGCCCATCGAACGCATCTCGCAGGCAAGCGCCAACCAGCGTTCCGGTCGATGCGGCCGCGTCAGCGACGGCATCGCAATCCGCCTCTACTCCGAAGAAGACTTCAACTCACGCCCCGAGTTCACCGACCCCGAAATTCTACGCACCAACCTCGCAGCCGTCATCCTGCAGATGATCGCAATCGGCGTGGTCCGCGAACCCGGCGACATCTCCCGCTTCCCGTTCGTGCAGCCGCCCGCATCCCGCGCCATCAACGACGGCGTGAACCTGCTGCGCGAACTCGGCGCGCTCACCGAACGCCCCCGCCAGCCCCGCAAGGGCCGCGGCAATAGCGCAACCCTCACCGCCATCGGCCGAGCCATGGCGGCATTCCCCGTGGACCCGCGCCTCGCCCGCATGATCATCGAAGGCGGCCGCCGCAACTGCGCCAAGGAAATGATGGTGCTCGCCGCCGCCCTGACCATCCAGGACCCGCGCGAACGCCCCGCCGACGTGCGCGCCGAAGCCGACGCGATGCACGCCCGCTTCGTCGACGACACCTCCGACTTCTCCTCCTTCCTGTTGCTCTGGGACTACATCAACGAGCAGCAGGCGGCGCTGTCCTCCTCGCAGCTACGCAAAATGTGCCACCGCGAACACATCAACTACCTGCGCATCCGCGAATGGCAGGACCTCTTCGCCCAGCTGCGCGAAATGGGACGCACCGCCAACATTCACGCCAGCGGCGGCAGGGACATCAACGCCTCCGCCCACGAAATCGACATCCACAAGAGCCTGCTCTCCGGCCTGCTCTCGCACGTGGGCGTCAAGGAAGAACGCGAGAAGGACTCCAAGGGACGCAACCGCGGCCCCCGCGAATACCTCGGCGCACGCGGCACCAAGTTCGCGATCTTCCCCGGCTCCGGCCTGTTCAAAAAGAGCCCCGACTGGGTGCTCTCCGCCGAACTCGTCGAAACCTCCCGCCTGTGGGCGCGCACCAACGCCTCCATCGACCCGCAGTGGATCGAAGAAATCGGCAAGCACCTCATCAGCGTGCAATACTCCGAACCGCACTGGTCCCTCAGCTCCGGCGCGGCAGTCGCCTACGCCAAGGGCACCCTCTTCGGCCTGACCATCTACGCCGACCGCCCCGTACAGTACGCCCGCGTAGACGCCGCCGCGGCCCGCGAACTGTTCATCCAGTCCGCCCTCGTCGAAGGCCAATGGCACACCCAGCACAAGTTCTACCTGCGCAACCAGCGCGCCCTCGCCGAAGTCGAGGAACTTGAAGCACGCCTACGCCGCCGCGACCTGCGCGTGGACGACTCCGTACTCTTCGCCTTCTACGACGCACGCATCCCCGCCCACGTCACCGACGTGCGCGCCTTCGACAAGTGGTGGAAGCAGGCACGTCTTGAAGACGACAACTACCTGGACTTCAACCCCGAAAAACTCATCAACGAGGAAGCCGCCGACTACGACGACTCCCAGTTCCCCCGCCAGTGGGTGCAGCGCACCGACAGCGGCGAACTCACCCTGGACCTGCGCTACGAATACGCCCCCACCGCAGGTGTAGGAGGCGCCCGCACCGAAGCCGCCAAGCGCGACGGTGTGGCCGTGCAGGTGCCGATTCTCTTCCTCAACCAGCTGAGCCCCGAACCGTTCCGCTGGCAGATTCCCGGCCTGCGCCACGAGCTCGTGACCGCGCTCATCAAGTCGCTGCCCAAGGCGATTCGACGCAACTTCGTGCCCGCACCCGACGTGGCGCGCGCCGCCTGCGCCGCCCTCGAGGAAGACTACTCCCCCGCAACCGACGAGCTGCTCCCCTCCCTCGCGCTCGTACTGCGCCGCCTGCGCGGCGTGGTCGTCGAACCCGAAGCCTTCAACTGGGACGCCGTGCCCGAGCACCTGAAGATGGGCTTCCAGGTGCGCAACACCCGCAACAAAATCCTGGGTGAGGGCAAGGACCTGCGAGCCCTGCAGCAGCAGCTACACAAGGAGATTCGCAGCGCCCTCGCCGACTCGCTCGGCGCATCCGACGAGGCCATGGCGAAGATGGTTGCGCTCGCGCAGGGTGGATCAGGCAACTCAGGCGGCTCGGGCAACTCGGGTGGCTCCGCTCGTCCGGGCAGCGCAAAGGGCGCGAAGAACCCGGCGAAGGGCACCCAGGCCGAGGCGGGTGCATCCGGCGGAGTACGCGAGGTCACCGGCCTCACTGCCTTCCCCGCCGATCTCTTCCCCAACGGAGAAATCCCCCGCAAGGTACAGCGTGTCATCGCGACCCAGGCGGTTAACGGCTACCCCGCTCTCGTGGACGAAGGCTCTAGCGTGGGTCTGCGCATCTTCCCCACCGAAGCAGAGCAGCTGCACGCGCAGCGTCGCGGCATCATCCGCCTGCTCCAGCTGCAGGTGCCCTCGCCCGTGCGCTACGTGAGCGAACACCTCTCCCACAAGGAGAAAATCGTCTTCACGCAGAACCCGCACGGCTCCATCGACGAACTCATCCGCGACTGCACCGTCGCGGCGCTCGACCACCTCGTGCCGCACACGCCCATCTTCACGCACGCCGAATACAGCGAACTCTACGAGCACGTGCGCGCCGAACTCATCGAGACGGTCTTCGACGTCACCAAGCTCGTCGCCGAAATCCTCTCCGAAGCCACCGCGCTGAAGAAGGCTATCAAGAAGGCAACCTCGCTGACGACCATGCACGCCGTCTCCGACGTGAAGGCACAGATGGAGAACCTGGTCTACCCCGGGTTCGTGGCGCAGACCGGCTACGACCAGCTGGTTCACCTGCCGCGTTACCTGAAGGCCGCCCAGGTGCGCCTGACGAAGCTCGGCCCGAACCTACACCGCGACAACCAGCTCATGCTCACGGTGCAGGATCTTGAGGATTCCTACGATAACGCGGTCAAGTCGCTGCCGGCCGGCACCATCGTGCCGGATGCGCTCCGCCGCGTGAACTGGATGATTGAGGAGCTACGCGTCAGCTTCTTCGCCCAGGAGCTCGGTACCGCCTACACGGTGTCTGAGAAACGCATTGCGAAGGCTCAGCGTGAGGCGCTGGACGCCATCAAGCGCTAGCTTGTGAGATTACGTCTTGTGCGGATGGCGGTGTTCGTCCTCGCTCCTACTCAGGTGTAGGTGCGCCGCATGTTTCCTCCGCGCCTACGCAGGGGCACCCGTCACCCGGACGCTCCGTCCTCTCCTTGCTTCGCTGTGGAGAGCGTCCGGGGTGACACCCTGAGGGCGCTTCCGGAAAACACGGCTGCACCTGCAGCACAAGCAAAGAGCCCCCACACGAGGTAATCGTGTGGGGGCTCTTTGCCGTTCACAGCGCAAGCTAAGCCGGGAACCTAGCGCGGAAAGGCGGTGTCGTCCGTAGCGACATCAGGGTGCCCGAGCTCTGCGAG
>NZ_KV802668.1:103802-106939 GCF_001810775.1 Rothia sp. HMSC062H08 | reverse complement strand
CGAGGGCGGGTGCCCCTGTAGGAGCGAGGACGAACACCGCCTCTCAGCGGGAGAAGCGTTTAGGCAGCCGCCTCGCAGAAAGTTACCGTCACCGAACCGTTACCGCGCTCGCGCATCCACTGCGGCGCGTTCTCAGCCGAAACGATGGAGCCATCAGTCACGGACGGGGCGATGTACGAGCCGCCCGCGCCACCGGCGCCGCCCTGCATCGTGTAGCCCAGGCCCTGGCGCACACCGGTCGGGCTGTTCAGCCACTTCTGGATCAGCACAATCGAGGAAACGGACTGTGCCGCGCCGGAACCGCCGCCTCCGTAACCTGCGCCGCCACCGCCGGACACCACGGACTGGTAGCCGTTGAAGTTCTGCGCGTACGCACCCTCATCGTTGTAGATGTCCAGGTCCCAGCTGCGGTCCTCGTAGGTGCCCTTCTCGTGCACGCTGGCGGGGTTCTCATCCAGCTGGTAGGAGTATGCGCCCGCACCATCGCCGCCGTTGCCCGCGAAGCCGCTCGTGCCCGCGTTACCGGCAACAAACTGGCTGAATAGCACCTGGTTGTTGGTGGTTTCAAAGCCGATGATGGGGCCGCTAGCCGGCAGAGTGCCTGCCGCGCCGCCTGCACCGCCTATACCCGCTGCGCCGCCGAAGCCGGAGTTGTAGGTCAGGACCTTGGAACGTTCCGCATTGTAGACTTCGTAGCCGGGGGTGCCGTTGGAGCCCGCCGCTGCGGAGGCGCTACCCGCCGCATCGAACTGCGGGGATGCGTCCGAGCCGAGGGGCGCCACACCGGCGTCGATCTGGCCGTTGAAGTTGGAGTACCAGGGGTCTGCGTAGGACACGGCGGAGGTGGTCATGCCCGCGCCGCCACCGCCGCCTGCTACAGCTACGACGACGCCGTCGATGAGCAGCGCGGAGGAGCCGCCGCCGGATGCAGCGTACACCTGGCTCTTGGAGTTTGCCGGGTCCGCATACTTGGCGTCGACCTGCGCGGTGATGGTGGCGGGGATGGTGTAGGCGGGTACGGAGCCGCCGTTGCCGTATCCTTCACCACCTGCGGTGGGGGTGAGGGAGCCGTCACCGATACCGCCTGCCGCGGCGATAATCTGCACGGTGGAGCCGGGGGTGACGGGGACGATGCCGCTGACCTTCGCGCCGGAGCCGGCGGGGGTCATACGATTGTTGGTGCCGCCCGCGCCGCCGACCAGTTCAAAGTGGAGCTTGTGGACATTGTCGGGCACTGCGAAGGTCTGCACGGTCTTGGTGCCTTCTTCGGTGCCGGAGATGTTGTACGCCGGGTGTGCGGCGAGGGTGCAGTCGTTGGTTGCGGCGACGGATGCCGCGTAGGAGGGGATGGTTGCGGAGGCGGCGACGACGGGTGCCGCCCAGGCTGCACCGGCGACGAGCTTGCGGCGGGTCAGAGATGTAGACATGGTATGCCCTTTATTCGGGTGGGGTGATGTGTTTGTGGCGCGGATGCGGGAGCCTGCAGGCCTGCGCCCGGACGCCGAGGAAAAGCATACCTTGAACCTCAGCTTTAACATAAATCCCTGGCTAGCCCACTGTGCGGGAGCTTTAGGACACCTCGCGCCGCTCCCTTCCTTCGCTCCTGCAGGGGAACCCGCCACGCCCGGACGCTCCGCCTCTCCATGCTTCGCTGCGGAGAGCGCCCGGGCGGGCACCCTGATGCCGCTTTCGGAAGGTGCGGCTTTATGCGAGCCGCAGGTTCCGTCCGCGTACGCAACGCCAGCAGATGGTCTGCAGGTTCTCGGGCTCGTTGTTGCCGCCTTCGGATAGCGGAATCTTGTGGACGACCTCTAGGATGAGGATTCGTTCACGCATGATGGAGTTGCCGCATCCGGGGTTTTGGCAGGTGTAGTTGTCGCGTTCTTTGATGCGTTGGCGCAGCTGGGCGGTCATGAGGGTGCGTTCGCCGCCTTCGGGCCATGCCCAGCGTATTTTGCGTTCGAGGGTTTCGGAGAGCGCGTCAAGGGTTGGGGTGTCGAGGGTGACGGTGACGGCACGATTTTCTTTGCCATTGGGTGAGGTGTATTCGAACCGGTAGACGGGGTAGGGCACGGTCAGCCCTACGTGGCAGACGTTGAGTTTGTTCCAGAACTCGCCGGCGTAGTGCTTGGTGATGAAGTGGGGCGGGTTGATGTGTGCGATCATGTCGTCTTCGCGGCGTCGCACGTTGTCGACGGCGGTTTCGAGGCGCGCGATATCGTCGGAGAGGCGTTGTACGTCTTTGAGGGTTTGCAGGTCGGCTTCGATGCGAAAGTATTTGGTGAGGCTGCCGATGGGGTCCCGCTCGGCTTCGAGAACAACCTGTTGGGAGGACTTGTAGACGTGCGGGTGGCGTTCTTCGGGTTTCTTCTGCAGCAGCGTCTTCCAGGTTTTGGGCTGCTGAACCTCGACGGTGGCGAGGTGGCTGTACATGCCGTTGGTGGAGGTGCCGAGTTCGTAGATTCCGTGGGCGTGGATGTCGTGTACGTAGCTGGCGATTTCGTTGTATTCGCTGGCGAGTGTGGCGGTGCGTTGCCGGTGCATCTGGAATTCGGGGGATGCGAAGTACCGGTTTTTGCGGATGGTCATGATGATACCCAGAATGAGCACGATGATGACAACGCCGAGGATGACGTACCAGAGGGAGAAGACGAAGCATACGGCGAAGAAGATGCCGAGCCCTTTGAGGAATTTCATGGGTGTTCCTTTGTGATACGGCGGTGTATCTGTGAGTGTAGATTTCCTCCATTAGGGTATCGGAGGTGGGTACTGTGTGCAAAGCATTTGGTCACGTTGGAGGTGTATAGGCTTCCGCGCCGCTCCCTTCCTGCGCTCCTGCAGGGGAACCCGCCACGCCCGGACGCTCCGCTCTTCCTTGCTTCGTTGCGGAGAGCGCCCGTGCGGGCACCCTGATGTCGCTTTCGGAAGGTGCGGCGCTAAGCCGCAATTTCAACCCACCTATTTGGCGGAGCCAGCAAAAGACTGAAAGAGCGACAGCCCCTCTCCCCTTTAAGTTCGTTATGCCGGTATCGCGCACACAAGCCCTGCGCTTACTAATCTGAGGCTGGGTGTTTTATTTACGAAGTGGAGGGAATGGTGTCCTCCGCAGTGACATCAGGGTGCCCGAAGCGAAGCGA
>NZ_KV802668.1:0-103702 GCF_001810775.1 Rothia sp. HMSC062H08 | reverse complement strand
CAGGGTGCCCGAAGCGAAGCGAGGGCGGGTCCCCTGTAGGAACAAGGAGGGCACCATCCCTCCTAAACCAAAACTAAAAAGTTAAACACAAAAGCCCTGATTCCGAAGAATCAGGGCTTCATTTGTGCGCGATACTGGGATCGAACCAGTGACCTCTTCCGTGTCAGGGAAGCGCGCTACCGCTGCGCCAATCGCGCTCACAAAACAGTTGTTTTGTTGCGAGGTGAGGACGGGATTCGAACCCGCGTACACGGCTTTGCAGGCCGCTGCCTAACCACTCGACCACCTCACCGCATACGCTCCACGAGGGAACGCGTTCGAACTCTTGGAGTCCTTACGAGCGGTTGACGAGACTTGAACTCGCGACATCCACCTTGGCAAGGTGGTGCTCTACCAACTGAGCTACAACCGCATATCAGCGTATTCAATTTGAATCATGACGAGGAGTTTTTCGCTCCGTCGTGCTGACAGGTAAATACTATACGGGGTTTTTGAGTGTTTGCCAAATCCTTTGCAGAATGCCTTGTGTTCCGCATGTTTCCGGGGCAGAACGGGGTATTTGGGCTCGTTTTTGAGGTGCGCGAGCAAAATTTATTTTCATGGTGCCGGTCACATTTTTGGGGTTTTGGGGTGGTTACTGTTCCCGTGAGGGCAGCAGCGGGCACACGATGTCCTCCACGATGTCTGCAGAACGTCCGCAAAATTTTTTCAAAAGAGAACGAAAAAGAGAGGCGGGGAGCCAAAATTGGTTCCCCGCCCCTCCCCCATGAATTCCGCGCCTGTGATTTTTAGAGTTCTTCGAAGAAGAGGCGTTCGTAGACCTTGCGGGCGTTGCGGGTTTGGCGCAGGTAGTCCTCTTCGAGGGCGCGTGCACTGCCGGCCGGGTATCCGCACCAGCGGGCGATTGCTTCCAGGTCGGCGCGTCCCGAGGGTAGGGTGTCGGATTGGCGCACGCCGCGCAGTACGTTGCCGCCGCGGATCTTCGTGGCGAGCAGCCAGGCGCCACTGAGGATTTCAGCGTCCGCGGCTTCGACCAGCCCCGCCTCAACCGCGGCGTTCAGCGCCTTCAGGGTGGAGGTGGTGCGCAGCCCGGGCACGGCGTGCGCGTGGCGCAGCTGTACGAGCTGGACCAGCCATTCCACGTCGGAGAGTCCGCCGCGGCCG
This sequence comes from Rothia sp. HMSC062H08, assembly GCF_001810775.1. Classification (NCBI taxonomy): domain Bacteria; kingdom Bacillati; phylum Actinomycetota; class Actinomycetes; order Micrococcales; family Micrococcaceae; genus Rothia; species Rothia sp. HMSC062H08. The sequence continues at coordinate 102,538 of NZ_KV802668.1, read as the reverse complement.
AGCTTGAGCTGGCGGGTGCGGTCGGCGCCGTGAGGCATGCGTTCGTTTTCCACGCGCGCTTTCATGCGGCGAATCTGCTGTACCTGTTCGGGTTCAAAAGCTGCCGGGTAGCGGTACGGGTCGATGAGCTCCACGAAAGCACGTCCGAGCGCCTCGTCGCCCGCGATGGGGCGGGCGCGGGTGAGCGCCTGGAATTCCCAGGTTTCCGCCCAGCGTTCGTAGTAGGAGCGGTAGGAGTCCAGCGAGCGCACGATAGCGCCCTGCTTGCCTTCGGGGCGCAGGTCGGCGTCCACTTCGAGGGGCCGTTCGGCGCGAATGGCGGGCTTGACGGGCTGCTTGAGGAGCGTCAGGGTGCGGTTGACGATTCGTGCCGCCTGTTCCTGTGCGGCGTCTTCGTCGGGCCCGTCGAGGGGTTCGTGGACGAACATGACGTCCGCGTCGGAGCCGAAGCCGTTCTCGGCGCCGCCGAGGCGGCCCATGCCGATGACGGCGATGCGGGTGAGTAGCTTCTCCCCCGCTGTCTCCTCAGCTTCGGCGGGTTCGGCGCCTTCCGGTGCCGTTTGGAGTTCACGCAGGGCAATCTGTAGCGCCGCACCGATCGTGCACTCGTCAATGGCGGCAAGACCGGCGCAGGTGTCCTCAATGTCGACGATGCCCAGGGTCCAGCCCATGGCGGTGCGCAGGGTTTCGCGGCGGCGCAGGTAGCGCACGGCGCGCATCGCCTCGGCGGCGTCCGCGTGGCGTGCCAGCAGGGAGGAAATTTCGGAGGCGAGCGCTTCTTCCCCCAGTGGTTTGAGGTCGGCGACCTTGTCCAGCCAGGCGATGGAGGCGGAGGCGTCCTCAAGCAGGTCGGTCATGGGGCGCGAGCTGGAGAGTAGCTGACTGAGGCGTTCGGCGGCTGCGGGTGAGTCGCGGAGCATGCGCAGGTACCAGCTGGTGCTGCCGAGCGATTCGGAGACGATGCGGAATCCGAGCAGGCCGGCGTCCGCGTCCACGCCGCGGGCGAACCAGCCCAGTAGCACGGGCATGAGGTGCCGCTGAATGTCTGCACTGCGGGAAAGGCCCGTGGTGAGTGCCTTGATGTGGCGCATGGCGCCGCGCGGGTCGCGGTAGCCGAGGGCGGCGAGGCGGTCCTGTGCAGCCTGCTCGCTGAGCACCACTTCGTCGCGGCTGAGCGTGGAGACGGCGGCGAGCAGCGGGCGGAAGAAGATCCGCTCGTGGAGCGAACGGACGTTCCGTTTAATTTTCTGCCACGCCTTGAGCATCTGCTCGGCGGAGAGCGTGCCGTTGCGTTCCGGGGAGAGAATCGAGCGGGCAAGAGCGCGCTGTTCGGCTTCCTTCTCGGGCATCAGGTGGGTGCGGCGCAGCTGCTGCAACTGGATGCGGTGCTCCAGTACGCGCAGCTTCTTGTAGTCGCGGCTGAACGCTTCGGCGTCGGTGCGGCTAATGTAGCTGACGGCGGTCAGCGCCGCGAGAGAATCCACGGTGGACTTGGTGCGCACGGCGGGGTCAGTTCGACCGTGCACGAGCTGCAGCAGCTGCACGGTGAACTCAATATCGCGCAGGCCGCCCGGACCCAGCTTAATCTGGCGGTCTACCTGGTGTGAGGGAATGTTGTCGGTCACGCGGGCGCGCATCGCCTGCACGGATTCCACGAAGGATTCACGGCCGGCGGACTCCCACACGAAGGGGTCAATTGCGCGGGCGTAGCGGGCACCCAGCTGCGCCGAACCGGCGATGGGACGCGCCTTGAGCAGCGCCTGGAACTCCCAGTTTTCCGCCCAGCGCTTGTAGTACTGAACGTAGGATTCGACGGTGCGAACGAGCGGGCCGTCCTTGCCTTCGGGGCGTAGGTTCGCGTCGACTTCCCAGAGGGCGGGTTCGGGTGCGGGGCCCATGATGGCGCGGGTGAGGGCGTGCACGAGTTCCGTGCCGATGGTGGAACATTCGTTCTCGGTGAGCTTGAGCGGGGCGCTCTCCCCCTCTGCCCCGGCATGAGGCGCGGCGCCAGCGGCGGCGGGTTCCACGGGCGCAACCACATACACCACGTCAACGTCAGAGATGTAGTTCAGCTCGCGGGCACCGCACTTACCCATACCGATAATCGCCAAGTCCAGGGCGTCTACGGCTTCGCCTCGGCGAGGAGCCGCCAGACCGGGCCCCAGTCCCTCCGCTACTTCGGTGCGCGCAATAGCGAGCGCGCCCTCCAGCGCGGCGGCTGCCAAATCGGCGAGGTGACGACCGATGGTGGGCATCATTTCGACCGGGTCTTCACAGCACACGTCGAGCAGGGCGATGCGCGCCAGGGCGGCGCGGTAGGCAACGCGCAGGGTCACGTAGCCGTCTTTGCCGGTCTGTTCGGCGGCAGCGCGCGGACGCTCCGCGTGGGGGTCGGCGCCGAGGGCGGTGAGGATATCGCGGCGGTAGGGGGTATCCAGCGGTGCGATGGGGGTCAGGAATTCCCCGTCGGTTTCCGGCAGGATTGACGCCGGGTGCTGGGAGCGAATCAGCGCGCTCTCAGCCGGGTACACCTGCGTGTCGAAGAGCGGATCGATGAGCTCGGGGCGGCGGTAGAGAAAATCGCCAATCGCCTGGGATGCGCCGAGCAGTCGGTACATGCCGAATTCTTTGTCGCCGCGGTTGGCGCGTTCGGCGACCGCCGGGTGCTTCTCGATGAGACGCACGAGGGCGGGCAGGGCAATATCCGGTGAGGGTGCGAGGCGCAGCCCGGCAAAGAGCGCATCCTGCGAGACGTGCTTCAGTTCGGGTGCGTTGAGCCAGCGTTCTGCCTTGGACGGGTCGTGGAAGCCGGTGGCAATCATGCGGGTGTGCAGGCGCAGCTGTGCTTTGCGTTCGGCTTCGGCGCGCTGTTCGTCGTCGAGCGCATCGGGGGCGATGTCGGTCAGCGGCTTGGGTTCTTTGGCGGGGTCAACAATGCGGATGAGCCCGGTGACCGGGTAGTGAGAGCTGTCAGTCATAGCGTGAGAACTGTGGGTAGAGAGTATAAATTTCGGCGGGATAAAAAGCGATGCTGATACACCTGTGGGCGGTACCCGCCGGCGTGTTACCGGTAGCGGGTACCGCCCTGAGGCTGTCAGCGCTCACTCATCCTGTGAGGAGGTGAGAGGATCCAGCCGTTAGAGGATTCCGAGGTTGTGCTTGAGCTCGTAGGGGGTCACCTGAGCCTGGTACTGGTCCCAGTCGGCGCGCTTATTGCGCAGGAACTGCTCGAAGACCTGCTCGCCCAGAACCTCCGCCATGAACTCGGATTCTTCGGTGATATTGATGGCTTCACGCAGGGACGCGGGCAGCGGGTTGTAGCCCATGGCGCGGCGTTCGGCGTTGGTCATGGCGGCGAGGTCTTCGGTCACGGCGGGCATGAGCGGGTACTCGTTTTCGATACCCTTCAGACCGGCGGCGAGAATCACCGCGTAGGCGAGGTACGGGTTCGATGCTGAGTCCAGGCCGCGGTACTCGATGCGGGCGGACTGCATCTTGTTCGGCTTGTACAGAGGCACACGCACGAGGGCGGAGCGGTTGTTGTGGCCCCAGGAGACGTAGGAGGGTGCCTCGCCGCCGCCCCAGAGGCGCTTGTAGGAGTTGATGAACTGGTTGGTGACCGCGGTGAATTCGGGGGCGTGCTTGAGCACACCGGCAATGAAGTGGCGTGCGGTCTTGGACAGCTGGTATTCGGCACCGGCTTCGAAGAATGCGTTGGTGTCGCCTTCGAAGAGGGAGAAGTGGGTGTGCATGCCGCTGCCGGCGTACTTGGTGAAGGGCTTGGGCATGAAGGTTGCGTACATGCCGAGCGAGTAGGCGACTTCCTTGATGACGGTGCGGAAGGTCATGACGTTATCGGCGGTCTGCAGGGCGTCGGCGTGGCGCAGGTCGATTTCGTTCTGTCCGGGGCCGGTTTCGTGGTGGCTGAATTCGACGGAGATGCCGACTTCTTCGAGCATGGTCACTGCCTTGCGGCGGAAGTCCTGCACGATGCCGCCGGGGGTGTGGTCGAAGTAGGATTCGTGATCCACGGGCACGGGGAATCCGTCGGCGCCGAGCTTGGAGGATTCGAGCAGGTAGAACTCAATTTCAGGTGAGGTGTAGCAGGTGAAGCCCATCTCCGCTGCCTTGTTGAGCACGCGCTTGAGCACGCCGCGGGTGTCGGAGGCGCTAATCTCACCGTCGGGGGTGAGCACGTCACAGAACATGCGGGAGGTGTAGTCTTCCTCGCCGCGCCAGGGCAGGATCTGGAAGGTGGAGGGGTCCGGCTGCAGCAGCATGTCAGATTCGTAGATGCGGGAGAAACCCTCAATCGAGGAGCCGTCAAAGCCCAGGCCCTCATCGAAGGCGCTTTCTACTTCAGCCGGTGCGAGCGCAACGGATTTGAGGGTGCCGACCACGTCGGTGAACCAGAGGCGGATGAAGCGGATGTCGCGCTCTTCGATGGTGCGCAGTACAAATTCCTGTTGGCGGTCCATGAGTTGCCCTCTCGGTGCGGGCGCGCATCCGCGTGGTACCCGTCTGCGGGTGGCGGAGGCGCGCTAAATTTGCTGCCGAGGTGAAGAAGACCCTGTTGCGGAAGGCCCTGCATGTCCCTTGGGGTTCCAAGGGGGTTGCGGCGGGTTGTGTACCAGCGGTGCTGGCGCCTCCTTGCCCCGGCGTGTGTCCTGTTGTTATCTAGCCTATCGGGTTCTGCTGTGCGTCGCGCGGGTGGAAGGTTTCGTTTGTGTAAATTCTCTTTTCGTGCGCCTCGGTAGATCAGATTCTGGGCGATGCGAGGAGGGGCGCTCCCCCACTTTTTCTGCGGTGTGGGTTTTACTCAGATGCCAAGCAGGTTCAGATACCTAGCATATGACGGTTCTCGGGGCGGGGAGCGGGGTCGCCTTGCGATAATGGGAGTATGCTACATTCCATTCTTCCCTCGACTGTGCAGTTTCCGTCGGAGCAGTTTCCATTGGCGCAGCTTCCGTTGGCGACCAGCATCGTGGCGGCTGACCCCACCGGTTTAGAGTGGCTGCTACTCATTGCGGCACCGGTTGTTTTCTGCGTTGTTTACCTGGCGTGCATTATGGCGATTGCGGCATTTGGCCCGCTGGTCATGAGGAACAACAAGTCTGGCGGCACAACCTATCTGCTGGACCGCCCCTCCCGTGTGGCGTTTAGGACTCGCACCGTGGCGCTCTTTGCGGTGGTGGGTGCGTTTGTAGAGCTTCTTTGGCTCGGTTATACAGGTCGTTTGGGGTCGAGCGCGGCTATTCCGGTCATTATTTTTAGCTGGTCGTGGAAGTACACTTTCTTCTTCTTGCCGCTTCAGGTAATTCGTTCCTGGTATGTTCACGCAAGCCGCGGCAAGTATGATGCGCTGTCGGCTGAGGGTGCTCAGCGCCGTGAGAAGCTGAACCGTAAGAGCGCCTACGAGGTGTCGAAGATGATGCAGCGTAACCCGCAGCAGTTCGCGATGAGCAAGGAGCTGCATACGCTGGCGCGCGGTCAGAAGATTGCGGGTGTACGTCCGTTCCAGAATCTTGACGAGGCGGGCAAGAAGCGCCGCACGAACTATACGGTGGAGCTGGCTGTGGCGCTCATGCAGGCGCGTGCCATGAACCCCGGCAAGCTTCCTTCGGAGGCGTTCGGTGAGAGCATCCTGGGTATGGGCGTTGGCATTGCTTCTAATCGGGCGGTGGAGCAGACCTGGCTGACTCTGTGCACGGAGCGTGTCAACGCGCCGGATGCACCGAATTACCCGGATTCGCTGTACCCGGTTGCGGCTCGTTTTTCGCTGTTTACCACGATGTCGCTGTTGCATCCGGTGATGGGCCGCCCCTATTCACCATTTACTGCGCCGAATGCGCGCCGTTTCGTGCCCCGTGATTTCTCGGCGGATACTGTGCTGTTGAAGACTGAGGAGCTGGGCAAGAAGGCTCTGGCGCAGAGCGCTATTTTCCGTCAGATTCATGAGCGTCTTTTGCCGTTGCATCGGCAGCAGCCCCAGCTGGTGGATGGCCGCGCCCTGGCGTATTGCGGTGCCCTGCTGGTGACTGTGGCGAAGGCGGAGGCGGAGAGCCAGCGGTTGACGAGCCAGATTCTGGCGGCGGCTGCTTCTGAGCGTGGCATCCTGTCCTTTGGCGTGTTCTCGCAGATCTCTGAGGATTATCAGTGTGTTCAGCGTCTGCTGAATCTGATGGTGAAGGCGACCGCCGACGTTGAGCGTTTTATCAACGCTGTGGAGGCGCTGGTGCAGATGCATTCTGGTCCGGTTCAGCCTTCCGGTATCGCGTACGAGAAGGTGCAGATGGAGTACATCGCTGCTCTTCTGGACGTTATTGTCTTCTCTTCGCACGCCCCGCTTGCCGGTTCTATTCAGGCGTCTTACGCCCTGCTGAAGGCAGACTATGAGGCGTTTACTTTCAACACCACCGATGAGCTGAGCCGTAGCTACTGGTTGCAGTACGCGAAGAACGCGGTGAGCGCCTGCGATACGGGTCTAGCTCAGGGCTACGAGGGTTTCTTCGGCGCTGATGATGCAACAAAGACGGCTGATGCGGCGAGGACGGCGTGGGAGTCCTACGCGGAGGACGTCGTGAAGGAAGTCTGCACCTACTCGATTACGCAGCTGTATTGGGATGCGCTGGTGCAGCAGGCGCTCATTCAGCGCGATTTGCCGCGTGAGTTTAGTGATGCTTCTTCCGCTATTCCGGAGCTGATGAATAAGAACGCCGCTGCGTCGTTCCCGACCTACTACATTAACCTCATCTGGAACTAGGCATAGTTGTTCCCTCGTGGTGGGCGGTACGCCAGGTTGGAGCCGTGCAGGGTTAGAATAGTCAGCATGACTACTGAGCGTTCTTCCGAGATCTCTTCGCCCTACGCGGCACAACCTGCCGCTACCTCCGCGGCTGCTCCCGCGACTGCTTCTGCATCGAAGCCTTTTGACCTGGACACCGTCAAGAAGGTGCGTACCGTTCACCTGGCTCAGGCTAAGGCGACCGGTCAGAAGTTCTCCATGCTGACCTGTTATGACGCTCTGACGGCGCAGATTTTTGATCGCGCCGGCGTCGACATGCTGCTGGTGGGTGATTCAGCGGCGAATGTGGTGCTCGGCTACGAGTCCACCCTGACCATTACCCTGGATGAGATGATTCCTCTGGTTGCGGCGGTTTCCCGCGGTGCATCCCGCGCCATGGTGGTCGCTGATCTGCCGTTTGGTTCCTATGAACGATCCCCACAGCAGGCGGTGGCGAGCGCTGTTCGCCTGATGAAGGAGGGCGGCGCGCACGCGGTCAAAATTGAGGCGGATGCCTCGATGGCTGAGTGGGTTCGTGCCCTGGTGCGTACCGGTATTCCGGTGGTGGCGCATGTTGGTTTCACCCCGCAGTCGGAGCATGCCCTGGGCGGTTTCCGTGTGCAGGGCCGCGGTGATGCGTCTGAGCGTGTTCGTGAGGATGCGGTAGCGCTGGCTGAGGCTGGCGCTTTCTGCGTGCTCATGGAGATGGTGACCGCTCAGACTGCGCAGCTGGTGGATGAGGCTGTGGGCGCTGTGCCGACTATTGGTATTGGTGCATCGAATGTGACGACCGGTCAGGTGCTGGTGTGGCAGGACATGATGGGTGTTCGTTCCGGTCGCGTGCCGCGTTTTGTGAAGCAGTTTGCGCAGGTCGGCCAGGTCATGGAGGATGCTGCGCGTGCTTATCGTGAGCAGGTTCGTTCGGGTGAGTTCCCGGCGGCTGAGCACACTTTTGAGTAGGCTTTAGCCTGAGAAAAGGCTTATGAAGAAAGCTTGAGAAGAAAGACCCCCGTATCCGGTGCTCCGGGTGCGGGGGTCTTGCTGTATCTGTTTTTCTGCCTCTTTTAGATGCCTCTATTAGAGGCATACGTGCAGAACGTTCGCTGGGCTTTAGAGCAAGGCTTTAGAGCAGGCCGCCGTCCTTTTCCCAGGCGTCGTTGCGTTCGCGGGCGCGGTCCATGGCGTGTGCCGCCTCCTCGTAGGTTTTGAAGGGGCCCCACAGGGAGGTGACGGCGCTCTGCTGGCCGCGTTCAACCTCGCCGGTTTTGAGGTTGTACCAGTACTCTTCGGGGTGCGGGCTGGTGGCTTCGGTCGCGGAGTTCAAGGTCTTTTCGACCGCCGATTCGATGGCTTCGCTCAGGCGGTTTTTCTTCTCGCTCACGGGTTCTCCTTCGACGGTGAGGGGTTGGTGTTTCTAGCTTCTCACGCGCCCAGGTTCGTTGCAATGAGGCGGGCGAAGCTTCTCGCGGTGTTCCTCCCCTTTTCTCATGTCTTCTCCTCCGCTTCCCGCCGCGCGGTTTTGCCGCTAGGGTGTATGGAATTTTATTCACAATCTGGGAAAAAGGTACGGCTTATGTATCCGCCGCTTTTTAGCGCCCCCGCAAGGGACACAACCCGCCCACGCCCGGTAAGATGAAACTATGTCTTCAACCAAAACGAATACTTCGCATAATCTTCCCGCAGAGCCCGGTCGAGCACCCGTCGGTTGCCTGACCCCCGGACGCGTCACCCCCATGCGCCCGGTCCCCTCGCACATTGTTCGCCCCGAGTACGTGGGTAAGCCCACCGCCAACGAGGGTAACGACTCGAACATGTACACCCCCGAGGAAGTTGAGCGGGTTCGCGCAGCCGGCAAGATCGCGGCAGGCGCCATCGTTGAAGCATCCAAGATTTGCGTACCCGGCACCACCACCGACGAAATTGACGTGCTGGTCCACGAGTACATTTGCGACCACGGCGCGTACCCCTCCACCGTGGATTACCGCGGCTACCCCAAGTCCGTGTGCACCTCCCTGAACGAGGTCATCTGCCACGGCATCCCGGACTCCACCGTGCTGGAGGACGGCGACATCCTCAACCTGGACGTCACCGCATACCTGGACGGCATGCACGGCGACACCAACAAGACCCTGCTCATCGGCAACGTGGACGAAGAGTCCCGCCTGCTAGTTGAGCGCACCGAGGAGTCCCTGAACCGTGCGATTAAGGCTGTGAAGCCGGGTCGCCAGATTAACGTGATTGGTCGCGTCATTGAGAAGTACGCGGCACGTTTCGGTTACGGCGTGGTTCGCGACTACACCGGTCACGGTGTGGGTCGTGAGTTCCACTCGGGCCTCATCATCCCCCACTACGATGCGGCACCCGCCTACGACACCGAGATTCGTGAGGGCATGATTTTCACCATCGAGCCCATGCTGACCCTCGGCACCATCGAATGGGACCTGTGGGATGACGACTGGACCGTGGTCACCCGCGACCGCAAGCGCACCGCGCAGTTCGAGCACACCCTCGTGGTGACCGCTGACGGCGCGGACATCCTCACCCTGCCCTAAGTTGTTGTCTTAGGCATCTAAGTTTTACGGCTAACCTGCCGGACCATCTATTCATTATCACTCGATAGCGCAGATATGTTCCTCCGCTCAGGCGAAGGAAAGAAAGGAAATCATGGCTAACTACGCTGAGCCCGGCCTCATCAACGACCTGCCCGAACCCACCCCCAAGGACCTGCAGATTGGTGTGGACATTGGAGGCACCGGCATTAAGGGCGGCATCGTCGACCTGCGCACCGGTAACCTCGTTTCGGACCGTTTCCGCATTGACACCCCCAAGCCCGCAACCCCCGCCGCTGTGGCTGAGGTTGTACGCCGCGTAGTCGACGAGCTGCAGGGTCGCGACCTGGCACCGGACCCCGAGTCCGCTGTCGGCATCGACTTCCCCGCAGTGGTGAAGAACGGCATGGTCTTCTCCGCAGCTAACGTGGACGATTCCTGGATTAACACCGACCTGGAGCAGGTCATGAGCGAGGCGCTGGGCGGCCGTACCGTCTACGGTCTCAACGATGCTGACGCAGCCGGTCTGGCTGAGGCAACCTACGGTCAGGGCCGTAACCGTGACGGTCTGATTGCTGTCATCACCCTGGGCACCGGCATCGGCTCCGCCCTCATCAACAACGGCGTGCTGATCCCGAACACCGAACTGGGTCACCTGGAGATTGACGGCCACAACGCCGAGTCTCAGGCTTCCGCGCGTGCCCGCGAGGTGCACGAGCTGTCCTGGAAGAAGTACGGTAAGCGCCTGTACCGCTACTTCGACCACGTTCAGATGCTCTTCTCCCCCGACCTGTTCATCATTGGCGGCGGCATCTCCAAGAACCCGGAGAAGTTCATGCCCTACTTTGAGGACCACATCCGTACCCCTATGGTCATGGCTGCCCTGCGCAATAACGCCGGTATTGTGGGCGCGGCGCTGTGGGCTGGCGGTATGCTGCCTGAGCGTCAGCGCCGCGGCGAAGCGTAAGATTTACTTCCCGCTTTACCCGCGGCCGCGTCAGCGCTGCGGCGAAGCGTAAAGTGTAGCTACGGCTAAAGGGGCTGTTCCTGAGATAGTTATCTCGGGAACAGCCCCTTTCTGTGTGCCAACCGCGCGTATAGCAGCGGCTGAGCTCATGAGCTACTGGGCTAGATAGTTACTCATCTAGCTAGTTACTGGGCAATGCGGTCCTCACGCAGACGGGCAATTGCCTCTTCAAAGTCCTCAAGGTTCTCGAAGGCCTGGTACACGCTCGCGAAACGCAGGTAGGCGACCGCGTCCAGCTTCGACAGCGGCTCCAGAATGGTCAGGCCCACCTCGTGAGCGTTAATTTCCGCTAGGCCGCGGGCACGAATCAGCTCCTCGACCTCCTGGGCCAGCTTGGCGAGGTCGTCCTCCCCCACGGGGCGGCCCTGGCAGGCCTTGCGCACGCCGGCGGCAATCTTGGAGCGGTCGAAGGGCTCGGTCACGCCCGAACGCTTAATCACCGAAATGGTGGTGGTTTCGACCGTGGTAAAGCGGCGAGCGCAGGAGGTGCACTGACGGCGGCGGCGAATGGCGGCGCCGTCATCGGTGGTGCGGGAGTCGACAACGCGCGAATCGGTGTGCTTGCAATAGGGGCAGTACATGCGTTTCTCCTTGGCTGGGCGCTCGGTGTGGCGCCCGTATATACAGCGCTCAAGAATATTTATACCCATTCTAACGCGATAGACGGCGGTTGAGCCGAATAGTGACGTTGAATATACGCAAATATACGCTCAGGGTGGACTCCAACGTTTAAGAACGTTCGGAATCCACCCTGAGCGTTGCCCGCCCCTCGCGGAGGTCTTCTTCTTTTAGCGTCGAATACAGCTCGGGCCGAAAATCGTCTTGATTTCGCCGAAGAGGCTCGGGTTCGGTTCCACGCGCACGCTCGAATCCAGCAGCACCAGCTGTTCCTTATCGCGGGTACGGATGAGCATGCGCACGTCCGCAGTACCCTTGTGGTCGCGCAGGGTCTCCTTCAGCTCGCGCAGCTTCGCCTCGGTCACCAGGTACTCGGGCACCGCAATCGTGATGGGTGCGGCGCGGCCGTCATCGCTGATTTCCAGGATCTGCAGTTCCTGGGCGCTCATGTTCACGCTGCCGTCGTCGCGGCGCTGCACGCGGCCACGAATCGAGCAGATGAGGTCGTCCGCCAGGGCGGCCCCCATCGTCTCGTAGGCGCGGGAGAAGAACATGACCGTGATGGTCGCGCCCGAGGGGTCCTCCAGCTCCACCGAGGCGTACTGGTTACCGCTGGACTTGGCGATGCGGCGCGAAACGCCGGTGAGCATGCCGGCAATCGTGACGGTTTCGCCGTCGCGCACGTGCGAGTCCTCGCTGATGATGTCGTGCACCGAGTGCGAGGCGGCATCCGAGAGGGCGCGCTCCAGGCCGCGCAGCGGGTGGTCCGAAACGTACAGGCCCAGCATATCGCGTTCGAAGTTCAGCTTCTCGCGGCGATCCCATTCGGGCACGTCCGGGATGGTCACGGTCAGCTCGTCGCCCAGGGCGTCGTCCATGCCGAGGGAGCCGAAGAGGTCGAACTGGCCCGCCGCCTCCTTGCGCTTGACGGCCACGGCCGCATCCACCGCCGCCTCATGGATGAGGGACAGCGAACGGCGGGTGTGGCCCAGGTCGTCAAAAGCGCCCGCCTTAATGAGCGATTCGATGGTGCGCTTGTTGCACACCTGTAGCGGCACCTTCTTCAGGAAGTCGTTGAAGGACTCGTAGCGGCCCTTCTCCTCGCGGGCGGCGACCATGCCCTCGACCACGTTCGCGCCCACGTTGCGAATCGCGCCCATGCCGAAGCGGATATCCTCACCCACGGGGGTGAAGGTCAGGGCGGATTCGTTGACGTCCGGGGCGAGCACGGTGATGCCCATGGCGCGGCACTCGTTCAGGTACAGCGCGAGCTTGTCCTTGTTATCGCCCACGCTGGTCAGCAGCGCGGCCATGTACTCCTGCGGGTAGTGCGCCTTCAGGTAGGCCGTCCAGTAAGACACCAGGCCGTATGCGGCGGTGTGCGCCTTGTTGAACGCGTAGTCCGAGAAGGGCAGCAGAATATCCCAGAGGGCCTTCACGGCGCCCTCGGAGTAGCCGTTAGAAATCATGCCGTCGTGGAAGGTGGCGTACTGCTTATCCAGCTCCGCCTTCTTCTTCTTACCCATCGCACGGCGCAGCAGGTCTGCCTCACCGAGCGTGTAGTTCGCGACCTTCTGGGCAATCGCCATCACCTGCTCCTGATACACGATCAGGCCGTAGGTGGTGTCGAGGATGTCCTTGAGCGGCTCGGCCAGCTCGGGGTGAATCGGCTCGATCTCTTGCTTGCCGTTCTTACGCAGCGCGTAGTTGGTGTGCGAGTTCGCACCCATCGGGCCGGGTCGGTAGAGCGCGAGCACTGCCGAAATGTGCTCGAATTCCTCGGGCTCCATGAGCTTGAGCAGCGCGCGCATGGGGCCGCCGTCGAGCTGGAACACGCCGAGGGTGTCGCCTCGGGCCAGCAGACGGTAGGATTCCGGATCGTCCAGCGAGAGGGACTCCAGCTCCAGGTCGATGCCTCGGTTGTTCTTAATGTTCTCGATGGCATCGGAAATAATCGTCAGGTTACGCAGACCCAGGAAGTCCATCTTGATCAGGCCCAGGCCCTCGCAGGTGGGGTAATCGAACTGGGTGATGACCTGGCCGTCAGCCTCGCGGCGCATCACGGGAATCACGTCCACCAGGTTCTTGCTGGACATAATCACGCCCGCGGCGTGCACGCCCCACTGACGCTTCAGGCCCTCCAAGCCCTTCGCGGTTTCGAACACCTGGCCGTAAACCTTATCGACCGGATCCTCGATGAGGGCGCGTAGGTCGGCGGCCTCGGCGTAGCGCTTATCCTCTTCGTTGTACACGTTCGCCAGGGCGATGTTCTTACCCATGACGTCCGGCGGCATCGCCTTGGTCAGGCGCTCGCCCACCGAGTACGGCTGGTCCATCACGCGGGAGGCGTCCTTGAGCGCCTGCTTCGCCTTAATGGTGCCGAAGGTGACGATCTGCGCGACCTTGTCCTCGCCGTATTTATCGGTCACGTAGTCGATGACCTCGCCGCGGCGACGATCGTCGAAGTCCACATCGAAGTCGGGCATGGAGACGCGGTCGGGGTTAAGGAATCGCTCGAAAATCAGGTCGTGGTCGAGCGGGTTCAGCTCGGTGATGCGCATCGCGTACGCCACCATCGAGCCCGCACCCGAACCACGGCCAGGGCCCACGCGAATACCGTTGCGCTTGGCCCAGTTGATGAAGTCCGCCACGACCAGGAAGTAGCCGGGGAAGCCCATGGAGGTAATGACCCCCACCTCGTACTCGGCCTGCTTGCGCACCCTATCGGGAATACCCTGCGGGAATCGGTAGTGCAGGCCCTTCTCGACCTCCTTCACGAACCAGGATTCCTCGTTCTCGCCCTCGGGCACGGGGAAGTTCGGCATGTAGTTTGCCTTGGTGTTGAACTCCACGTTGCAGCGCTCGGCAATCTCGAGGGTGTTCTCGCAGGCGCCGGGAATGTCACCAAAAATGGAGTACATTTCCTCGGGCGAGCGCAGGTAGAAGTTATCCGCGTCGAACTTGAAGCGCTTGGGGTCGGTCAGGGTCGATCCGGACTGCACGCACAGCAGCGCCGCGTGGGCGGTGTGGTCTTCCTGCCGGGTGTAGTGCAGGTCGTTGGTGGCCACGTAAGGCAGGTTCAGCTGCTTGGCCAGGCGGTGCAAATCCTCCTGCACGTTGCGTTCAATGTCGAGGCCGTGGTCCATGACCTCGCAGTAGAAGTTGTCCTTGCCGAAGATATCGCGGAAGTCGCTGGCGGCCTGCAGCGCCTCATCGAACTGGCCCAGGCGCAGGCGGGTCTGAATCTCGCCGGAGGGGCAGCCGGTGGTTGCAATCAGTCCCTTCGAGTAGGTCTGCAGCACCTCGCGGTCCATGCGCGGCTTGTACAGCTGCCCCTCGAGCGAGGCGAGGGAGGAGGCACGGAACAGATTGTGCATGCCCTCGGTGGTTTCAGCCCACATGGTCATGTGGGTGTAGGCGCCACCGCCGGACACGTCATCGCGCGAGCCATCGCCCCAGCGCACGCGGGAGCGGTCGGTGCGGTGCGTGCCGGGGGTCAGGTACGCCTCCACGCCGATGATGGGCTTAATGTCGTGGGCCTTGGCCTGGCGCCAGAAGTCGAAGGCGCCGAAGAGGAAGCCGTGGTCGCTGGTGGCCATGGAACTCATGCCCAGCTCCTTGGCGTAGCTGAAGAGGTCGCCCAGGCGCGCGGCACCGTCCAGCATGGAGTACTCGGTGTGTACGTGCAGGTGCGCAAAGTCTTTGGTTGCCACGGATATCTCCTGAAGGTGTAGGGGGTGTTCCGGCCGATTCGTTTGACGGTCGGCGGGGCGGGGCGGTCCCGGGGTAAGCCGTGCGGCCCCGGGGTGAGCCGTGCGGCCCCGGGGTGAGCCGTGCGGTACCGGGGCCCGGACGGCTCTCTGACTGAGCTAGGTATGCGGTACCTACCCGAGCTGCACGCGGCCCTCGCGCAGGGCGTCAAGCGCGTAGGCCAAATCCAGCGGGTACTCGCTGGTGAAGCTCACACGCTCACCGGTGGCAGGGTGGTCGAAGCTGAGGCGGTGGGCGTGCAACCACTGGCGGGTCAGGCCCAGCTCGGCGCTGAAGCGCGGGTCGGCACCGTAGGTCAGGTCGCCGCAGCAGGGGTGACGCATCGCCGAGAAGTGCACGCGAATCTGGTGGGTTCGTCCGGTCTCCAGGTGCACCTCCACGAGGGAGGCCGGGCCGAAGGCCTCGATGACGTCGTAGTGGGTGATGGAGTTACGGCCGCCCTCAACCACCGCGAACTTCCATTCGTTGCCGGGGTGACGGCCAATCGGCGCGTCAATCGTGCCGCGCAGCGGATCGGGCAGGCCCTGCACCAGCGTGTGGTAAATCTTGTCGACCGTGCGTTCCTTGAAGGCGCGCTTGAGCTCGGTGTAGGCGCGCTCGCTGCGGGCCACGACCATCAGGCCGCTCGTGCCCACGTCCAGGCGGTGCACGATGCCCTGGCGTTCGGCCGCGCCAGAGGTGGCCACGGAGATGCCCTCCCCCATCAGCGCGGAAATCACGGTGGGGCCGTGCCAGCCGGGTGAGGGGTGCGCCGCCACGCCGGCGGGCTTATCCACCACGACGATATCGTCGTCCAGGTATACGATGCCGAAGCCGTCCACCTTCTCGGGGCGGATGTCCGCCAGATCGCGCGGTGCGGGTGCGTCCACGACGACCTCGTCCCCTGCGGACAGCTTGTAGGACTTGCCGATTTTCACGGCCTTGCCGTTGTTGGTCACGGTCACGTGGCCGTCACGAATCCACCCGGAGGTGCGGGTTCGGGGCGCGTCGAGGGCACCGGCGAGTGCGGCGTCCAGGCGCATACCGGCGAGCGCGCCTTCAACGGTGAATTCGGCGCGGATGCGTGCCGTATCTTCGGCGGCGTTGGTGGTTTCGCTCATGCGGCTCTCCTTCGGGTGGTGTTTGCTTAGGTTTTCTGTGTGAGGGGTCGTCTGTGTGAGAACGGCTATAGGCACGTGTAACGGCGATGCAGCCGGGGCGGGGAGCTACTTGGCGTTCTTCTCTTCCGCGTTCTTGTCGTCAGCCGGGGTTTCGTCTGCGAGCGCCTGCGCGCGGGTGCCGTTGAGGTTCAGGCCCTTGAAGTTCAGCAGCACGATGAACGCCATGCACACGCAGATTGCGGAGTCTGCAATATTGAAAATTGCGAAGTTCGGTACGGAAATAAAATCGACCACGTGGCCGGAACCGAAGCCGGGCTCACGGAAGAGACGGTCGAAAAGGTTGCCGCAGATACCGCCGAGCAGGCCGCCCAGCGCGAGGGCCCATGACAGCGCTCGGGTGCGGCGCAGCAGGTAGAGTACAACAGCCGCGGCGGCGACCATGACGAGGGTGAAGATCCAGGTGACGTTCTCACCCATGCTGAATGCGGCGCCGGAGTTACGAATCGAGTACCACCACAGAAGCCCGTCAATAACGGTGATGCGCTCCCCCAACTGCATCTGAGTAACAACCAGGTATTTGGTGCCCTGGTCAATAGCGAACACGACGGCGGCGAGCACGAGCGCGAGAATACCCGCGGAGCGAGCCGAAAGGATGCGCACGCGGCGACCAGTAGATTCTTCGGCGGTGTTTTCAGCGGCGTTATCGCTAGCCTGTGCGACTGAGGATTCAGCAGTCTTGGGGGTGTTGGTCATAGCTCTCCTCTAGTCTGTGCCGGTTGCTGCGGTCTGTTCCGGTTGTTGCGCCTACGGTGCGCCGGCCCTATGGCGCGGAGGCCCCATGGTACGGAGGCCCCATGGTACGGAGGCGGAGTGCGCTCGCGTTCGATAGTGCCCCTCTAGCTTAGCAAATAGGGGTAGCGCATCGAGTATTCGGCGGTGATGTGGCGGGTGCTCTCCCCCGCTTTGCACGCTGGGTTTTTAGGCCGTGCCGGGCGGGCATGAGAATACCGCCCGGTTCTTTCGATCTTCCCCGGTGAATAGCGGTGGAAGAGAAAGAATCCGGGCGGCATACGCTTCAAAGCGTCGTTAGCTTATTTAGGCACGCTGATTTATGCGGAAGCCTCGATGGACTTGAGGTTCTTCAGCTCCTGAACCTGTGCATCCAGGTGCTGCAGCAGCTTGGAGCGGTAACGGCTCTCGAAGCCGCGCAGAGCCTCAACAGCGATCTCCAGCTCTTCCTTCTCGTCGGTGAGGCGAGAGAGAACCTCTTCGCGCTGCTGCTGAGCTTCGCTCACCATAGCGTCTGCCTTCCTCTCTGCCTCTTCAATCAGTTCAGCCTTAGCCTTCTCGCCCTGTGCCACGTAGTCGTCGTGAACCTTCTGTGCCATAGCAAGCAGTGCTGCTGCATCCTGAGGTGCTGCTGCCGGCGCTGCCGAGGACTGTGCGGGTGCCACAGCCGCTGCGGGGGAATCGGGAGCGTTTGCGGAGAGCTGCTCGACCTGACGCTCCAGAGCGTCACGCTCGGAGTACAGTGCGCGCAGTTCGACAACGAGCTCGTCCAGGAAGTCGTCGACCTCGTTGCGGTCGTAACCGGACTCTTCGGTGACGATCTTGAAGCTCTTAGTGATCAGGTCTTCGGGGGTGATTGCCATGGGCTTCTCCTCTGGGTATCCCTACGGGGTTTGGTGGTGATGTTGAGTGCCGCGGATTCACCAGCCAGATAGGGCGTGGCCCCAATATTTTAGGGTCCCGATGATTCAGGGCATGGTTATGCCGCGATGCAGTCGTTGGCACCAATTCTACTATTCTTTGGTTTCTGTGCCCGGTTATACGTCGGTTGAATCGTAAAATATTCGCTCTGCGCAAGGGTGGGATTCACCACGCGCTGCGTTTATCCCTATCCCCGCCGTAATCAAGCTCGATATCTGCTCGCGGGTGCATTTCGCATGATTCGACGCCGGCTGTATTCGTCTCTCCCCCCTCGCGGGAGGTTCTTCTCGGCCCAGAAATTGGGTACAGAAAACCCCGCCAGCACGTCATCCCATGTCAGGATGCCAAGCGCAAGCGGGGCTCTCATGCCTAGTTCTCGTATCTCTCCGATGGAGGGGCTACGTTAGGACAGCTTCGCGGTAATCGTCATCATGATGTTCAGCAGGAAAGACAGCAGAACAATCAGAATCAGGAAGCCGGTGTCCAACGCAACGTTACCCACGCGCACCGGCGGGATCAGGCGGCGCAGCTGGTTCATCGGCCAGTCAGTCACCGCGTACACGCCGCTGGCGAACAGCAACACAATGCCCTTGGGGCGCCATTCCGGAGCGAACATGCGCACCCAGTCAAAGAGCATGCGCAGAAGCATCGCAATGTAGAGAACGTAGACAACAATCGTAATGAGGGCGAAAATATAACCCATCTATCAGTCCTTAGCCCTGGTCGAAGGGGAATTCGCCGTCGGTCTCGAAGCCGGCGGGAACCTCAGAGTTAGCCACACCCAGAACCTCCAGGTTGGAGGGGGTCAGCAGGAACACCTTAGCGGTGACGCGCTCAATGCGGCCTTCCAGAGCGAATGCCAGACCGGAGGCGAAGTCCACCAGGCGCTTAGCGTCTGCGTCGGGCATCTCTTCCACGTTCATAATCACGGGGATGTTCTCTCGGAATGCCTCACCAATGATCTTTGCGTCATTGTAGGAGCGGGGGTGGATAGTGGTGATACGACGCAATTCGTCCTCTTCTTCCTCGTAACCGTAGGTGTATCCGTTGGTTTCTTCGGGCTCGTAGCCCTCTTCGTAGTAGCCGTCGTTGGAGTACGTCTCGGCGTACTGCTCGGTGTATTCGGTATTCGGCACCGGGGTGTCCTCCCAATTGTCTGCGCTGGCGTCGTCCCAGGTCTGTTCGGTTTCGGCCAGGTCAGCTGTGGTTTCAGGTGTATGAGCGGTGGCGTGTGCCGCTGCATCTACGGTTGCTCGTCCGTCGGCAGGTTCTTCTGCGTCCAGATACTCGGTTTCTGTACCGTCATCGTAGCTATCAGCCTGCAGGTACTCTTCCTGTTCAGTATAGGCGGGTTCGTCCTGCGGGTGGTAGGTTTCGCTCTGCGGCTCGACTGCACTGTTGCTGTACTGTGCCGAGCCGGGCAGTGCTGAGAGCCGGTTAGAGCCCTCGGTCTTCTGCACTGTAGCAGCCTGCCCTGCGGAGGCGTTCGCCTCCTTGCGGGTGTCAGCCTGCACAGCCTGCGGGGATTCTTCCGGCGTCGCCTCGGCGTCCTGGTATCGTTCCAGGCCGAGGAAACCCGCCAGACGGCTTTGCTTCGCCATGATTCTCTCGCTGTTCTTTGCTTGTGGTGTACAGGGTCTGCCGTGGTGCTTCGTCAGAAGGTGTGCGCGTGACGGTACGTCATGCACCGGCATGTATATATTACCAGCGCCCACCCCGCGCGGGCGGTCAGGGCACCGATGATTATGCCGCCGCCAGCAGACACCCATCAGCTGAAAAGACTAACGGCTAAAGGGCCTAGAGCGCCGGGCGCTTACCCATGATGTCGCTACCCACGCGCACGCAGGTCGAGCCCCAGCGCACCGCCGCTTCCAGGTCGCCGCTCATGCCGGCGGAAATCTCGGTCGCGTGCGGCACCTGCTCACGCACCAGCGAGGCCAAACCATAGAGCTTCTCAAACGCCGCATCCGGGTTCATGCCCAGCGGTGCCACCGCCATCACGCCACCGCAGCGCAGGTGCTCGTGATTCTCGATGCGCTCCACCAGCTCCAGCAGCTCGGAGGCGCTCGTACCGCCGCGCGCGCCCTCGGCGGCGTGGCCAGCGGTCGCGACCTCCGCCAGGGACACCTGCACCAGGCAGGTCAGCGCACCATGCTCCGCCGCCGCGGGTGCGGGCGCCTCCCCCGCCTCAAAGCGGGAGAGCTGGTTTGCGTACGCCTTCGCCAGCGCATCCGCCAGGGAGGGGCGGTCCACCGAATGCACGCTGGAGGCGTACTTGACCACAGACTTCGCCTTGTTCGTCTGCAACTGGCCAATAAACGCCCAGTGCGGGGGCTGCACCTCACGCTGGGCACAGTATGCGGCAAGCTCGCGAGCCTTCGCGCTCGCCTCCTGGTCGCGGTTCTCGCCGAAGAGGGTCACTCCCCCATCCAGCAGTGCCGCCGCGTCGGAGGCGGGGAAGAACTTCGTGACCGTCACCAGCTGCACCGGGGCGCTCGCCTCGGTACGCACGGCGCTGTGGTCCTGCTCCGCGGCGCGGATACGCTCAAGCACGCGGCGGTAGTTCTGCAGCAGCTGCTCGGCGCGTTCGGGAGTGTACTGTAGGTTCTCTTCTACGTTCATTTCAGACATCTTCTCTTCTTCAGCAGCTCTATCTTTAGCGGCTATATCTTTAGCAACTCTAGGCGGTAGGCTCTGCCGCCTTCTCAATCCACACCAGACCCGCGATACGGCCCGGCTTCTCACCGCGGTTCGTGAACCCGCGATGCGAATACACCTCGGGCTCCTCAAACGTGCACTGCGCACAGTCCATGCTCACCTGCACGCCCGCCTCCTCCAGCACGGCGCGGGCACCGGCGGGCAGATCCAGGCCGGGGGTCTGCTGGCTGGTCACCGAATGCACCTGCGGAATCAGTTCGGTGGACTCAGTGCGCATCTCCTCGGGCACCTCGTAGCAGCTACCGCAAATGCTCGGACCCAGCCAGGCGGTAATTTTCTCCGCGCCGAGCTGACGCATCCGCTGCACGGTCTGCTGAAGCACGCCATCAAGCAGGCCGCGGCGGCCAGCGTGAGCCACCGCCAGGATTGGTTGCCAGTTCGCGACCCGCTCACCCACCAGCACCACGGGAATGCAGTCCGCCACCATAATCGCCAGGGGCACGCCCTCACTGCTAATCGCCGCATCGGCGACCGGGGAGTTCTCCAGCACCGCGCGGGCACGCTCAGCGGTACGCTCCTCGGGTGCACCGGGCGCGTAGGATTCCACCGCGTAGTCTTCCGGGTAGGCAATCTGCACACCGTGCACCTGGTTCAGGTAGAAGAACGGGTCGGTACCCAGCGCCTCCTCCAGGGCGGCACGGTGGTTGAGGGTACGCACCAAGGAGGCATCCATACCGCCGCCAAGCTCATCGTCCACGTGCAAGCCCAGGTTGCCCGCCACGCGGGAGGTGAAACCCACCCGCACACGCCAGGGACCCAGGGTGCGGGTATCGGCAGAGGCAAGTAGCGAAGTTTTGGGGTTATCGCTCATCTTCTATTCCTTATCAGATGTCAGCGGGTATAACGGCGGGTATAGCAAAGGGGAGCCGAGAACAGCACAATGTGCGTGTTTCTCAGCTCCCCTATAGCTTCATAAGACTCTCAGCTGTGCAACGCCTATGCGTTCACAGCCGGGCAGACTACTTCAGGAAGTCAGGGACGTCCAGGGTGTCGCGGCGAGCCGGAGCTTCCTCCACAACCGGGGGAAGGTCAACGTCGAAGCCAGCAGCGCCGGTGGAAGCCGGAGCAGCAGCGGGTGCGTTGTAGCCGTAGCCGTTAGCAGCCGGAGCGGTGGAACCGCCGAAGGATGCCTGGGTGCGCTGAGCCTGAGTAGCCGCAGCAGTGGAAGCGTTGGAGTTGGTCTCCGGGTTCACTGCGTCGAAGCCAGCAGCAATCACGGTCACGCGAGCCTCATCGCCCAGTGCGTCGTCAATAACCGCACCGAAGATGATGTTTGCGTCGGGGTGAGCAACTTCCTGAACCAGGCGTGCAGCCTCGTTGATCTCGAACAGACCCAGGTCAGAGCCACCCTGAATGGACAGCAGAACGCCGTGTGCACCGTCGATGGATGCTTCCAGCAGCGGCGAAGCGATAGCCAGCTCAGCTGCCTTCACTGCGCGGTCCTCACCGGATGCCGAGCCGATACCCATCAGAGCCGAGCCTGCACCCTGCATGACGGACTTAACGTCAGCGAAGTCAAGGTTAATCAGGCCGGGGGTGGTGATCAGGTCGGTAATGCCCTGCACACCGGAGAGCAGAACCTGGTCAGCGGACTTGAATGCGTCCAGCATGGAGACGTTACGATCCGAAATCGACAGCAGTCGGTCGTTCGGAATAACGATCAGGGTATCAACCTCATCGCGCAGAGCAGCGATACCGGTCTCAGCCTGGTTGGAGCGGCGACGGCCCTCGAAGGTGAAGGGGCGGGTCACCACACCAATGGTCAGAGCGCCGAGGGAGCGGGCAATACGTGCCACGACGGGTGCGCCACCGGTACCGGTGCCACCACCCTCACCTGCGGTCACAAAGACCATGTCTGCGCCCTTGAGGACTTCCTCAATTTCCTGCGCGTGATCCTCGGCTGCCTGACGGCCAACCTCGGGGTTTGCGCCCGCGCCAAGACCGCGGGTCAGCTCACGACCAACGTCCAGCTTAACGTCTGCATCGGACATCAGCAGAGCCTGAGCGTCAGTGTTGATAGCAATGAACTCAACGCCGCGCAGACCAACCTCAATCATGCGGTTGACTGCGTTGACGCCACCGCCGCCGATACCAACGACCTTGATGACTGCCAAGTAGTTCTGGGGAGTTCCAGCGTCCATGTATTCCTCGATTGTTCCGTGTTCCAGCTTCGGAAGACCCGCAGCTTAATCTAAGCCTGAAGGTTTCCTCTAAAGAATGACTTTATCTGCTAGGATACCAAACTGTTTTTGTCGGTTCCTAGTCACACAGCGCAATTACCCCCTCTTTTTGCGGATTTTACACAAAAAGGGAGGATAAAGCGCCTGAATGGTTCCCCTAACGGGTCACCGGTACGCGCGGGGCGGACACGTCATAGACGGTCACCTTCTGCGTCTGTGCCTCGGAAGATTTCTCCTCCTGAGCACGCTTAGCAATAGCCTGGCGCAGGGAGAGCAGGACCTTAGCCTTCAACTCGCTCTCTTCAGCGGTTCCCCACTGCACCGTAGTATTATCCCTCAAGGTTAGAGTGATACTTGAGGTTGACGTAGCGCCGGCTTCCTTAACCTGAGCTAGAAGTTCAGAGGGCATCGCCGAAAGCGCGGTAGAAATGGTGCGGAACTCAGCCGAAGTCTTCGGGTCATCACCGCTGAAACGAACCAGCGGCACCGACGTATCGGGCTGAGTCGCCGACTCCAGAAGGCTAACACCATCACTATCAACAGTATGGTACGTATCGCCCTGCTTCACAACCGCAACCGCGGTACGCTCCTTCAGAGTCACCACCAGCTCATGCGGCGGACGGCTCTCCACCTGCACGCTACGAATCACGTTATCCTGCCCGATCAGCTCACGCACCTTCTTCTCATCGATGCGAGTGAGCGGAACGCCGCGCAGAGGCTCAAGCTTCTGCTCCACCTGGGTGGTTTCCAGCAGGGACGCGCCGCGCACCGTAATCTTCTGAGTCGCCAACAGGGGCGAGAAGAAGACCAGCACCACATACAGCACCGCAATAATAGCCAGCGCCGAAGCGGTGTACAGCAGCTTACGGGCACGAGTCAGAGGTGCACGCTCCTTACGGGGGCGCTCCTCAGCACGCAGGCCGTCCAGGCCCGGATCCTGACGCAGACGCTCACGGTGAGCCTGACGGCTCGCACGCTCGCGCTCCTTCTCAATCTCCGCTGCACGCTGCTGCTCACGCTCTGCACGCCAACGACCAAAACGGCTCGCGGGGCGGGGCTCTTCAACAGCCCTCTCCCCCGCCTTATCGGCGCGTTCCTCAGCCTTCTGAGCGGCAGACTCTTCGCAAGATTCAACAGAACCGGCAGAAGACTTCTGAACAGAACTCTTCTGCGCAGCCTTCTGATCGGCTACTTCCTTTTCTGCGCTCTTCACCGACTGCGAGGATGCAGGCTGAGCAGAGGCACCCTTGGCGGATGAAATCTTCGACGAAGAATCCTCAAACGCCTCAACATCAAACAGCTCAGGCGCGTGCTCAACCTCAGACACAGTACGACCGGTCATCAGCGCAGAACGCACCGAATCCTTCAAAGACTGTGCCGAAGAATGAACCGCCGCAGCGCTCTTGGACGCCGAAGAATCAGCACCGTTCTGGCTGTGCGACTTATGCACCACCGGCTTACGCGGCATGTGTCGAACGGAGCTCGGAGGCTGAGTAGCGGAAGGCTGGGTAGCGGCAGACTGCGCGCCAGAAGGCTGAGCAGAAGCCTCCAAGGATGCAGCCTCGACAGGCTTCACGGCCTCCACAGACTTCATAGCTTCCGAGGGCTTTGCAGTCCCAGTAGCTTCTGTGCTCTTCACAACCTGAGGCTGGGTGGCCTGCGGCTGAGTCAGCTGAGACTGCGCAGATTCAGCCTGCACAGACTCGGATTTCTTAGCCTCAACCTGCGCATTCTCAGCTACCTGCTGGGCGCGCAAACGAGCACGCGAACGCGGAGCCTTCGGCGCGCGCGAGGAGGAACGCCCCTCCGAAGAGAGACCAGAACTCATCGGCACAGCCTAAGCCTCCGACTTCTTCGACTCGCCACCGTGACGGATTTCCAGGGACTCCAGCAGACGCGCGCCCAAAGCGGTCACGTCGCCAGCGCCAACGGTCATCACAATATCGCCAGCCTGAGCGCAGGTCACAATATCCTCAATAGCGTCCTCAGCGGTAGCGTAACGAACCTCAGAGAAACCAGCACCGGTAATCAGCTCACTGGTCACACCCTCAATCGGCAGCTCACGAGCCGGGTAAATATCCAGCACATGAGCACGATCAGCCATCGACAGGGCCTGCGCAAACTCCTTCGCGAACTCGCGAGTACGCGAGAACAGGTGCGGCTGGAAAATCACGTACAGGTTGTGGCCATCAGCCACGGTACGGCCGGTCTCCAGAGCGCGGAACACCTCGGTCGGGTGGTGCGCATAGTCATCAAAGACCTTCACGCCCGCAACCTCACCGCGCAGGGTGAAGCGGCGGTCAGCGCCCACAAACTCAGCCAGCGCGCGAGCAATATCGGCAGCCTCGTAACCAGAGATCAACGCCGATGCAAAAGCAGCCGAAGCGTTCAACTGGTTATGAATACCGGGCACCTTCAGCGCAAGATCCTGCTCACCCTCATAACGCACACCGTGGCACTCAAAAGACCACGACAGGTGCGACGACGAGGAAGAACCAGCGCTGGTGATCTCACTAATGCGCAGGTCTGCATCCGCCGATTCACCGTAAGTCACCACGGGCACACCCGCCGCACGAGAACGAGCCGCCAAATCAGCCGCGCCCGCATCATCAGCACAGGTCACCACAACACCGTTAGGCGCCAGCGAACCCACAAAACGGTTGAAAGCCTCAAAGACACGCTCATCCGTCTCATAGAAATCCAGGTGATCCGGCTCAACATTCGTCACCACAGCAATAGCCGGGCGGTAACGCACAAACGAGCCGTCCGACTCATCAGCCTCAGCCACAAAAATCGACTCCGGGCCCTGAGCACCCAGGTGAGCGTTCGTGCCGCGACCAGCAATCACAGTACCCACCGCAAACGACGGGTCAGCACCCAGCTGATCAAACATCACAGAAATCATGGAGCTGGTCGTGCTCTTACCGTGAGTACCGGCAACAGCAACCACCTGAGACTCACCCATCACAGCAGCAAGCGCCTCAGAACGATGCAGCACACGCAGACCCTGCGCACGAGCGGCAACAAGCTCCGGGTTATCCTCACGAATCGCAGTAGAAATCACCACGGTATCAACATCCACAATGTTCTCAGCCTGCTGAGGAACACCCACACGAGCACCCGCAGCACGCAAAGACTCAACAGTAGCCGACTCTGCACGGTCAGAACCGCTCACCGTCACACCAGCCTGCAGCATCAGAGCGGCAATAGCGCTCATACCCGCGCCACCAATACCGATGAAGTGCACACGACCCAGCTCGCTCATCTTCGCACGCTCAGGGAACGGCGGGTTCAGCGGTGCCGGCAACACCATCTCAAGATTCATCAATTCAGTCATTACTTCTCAGCTGCCTTCAATACTGCTTCAGCCATAACGCGCGCCGCGTCACGGATACCAAGTTCATACGCCGCAGCGCCCATGCGCTCCAGCTCCTCCGGGTTCGCCATAAGAGCCGGAATCTCACGGGCGAACCACTCACCGGTGACCTCTGCATCCTTCACCAGCAGAGCCGCAGACGCCTCCACCAGAGAACGAGCATTCAGAGCCTGCTCACCATTACCAATAGGAAGCGGCACAAAAATAGCGGGAACACCCACCGCAGCAACCTCACTGACGGTCGCCGCGCCCGAACGCACCAGCAGAAGATCAGCGGCAGCATACACATCCTGCATGCCGTTGCTGAACTCAATCTGGCGGTAATTCGGGGCGCTCAACAACTCGCCGTTCTCATCCAGAACAGCCTTACCCTTGCCGGTAATATGCAGAATCTGGAAGTCCCACTCCGCAAAGTGGTCACGGCACGCCGCCACCGCATTATTCAGGCTCAACGCACCCAGCGAACCGCCCGTCACAATCACGGTCGGCTTCTGCGGGTCCAAGCCCAGGTTACGGCGAGCCTTCGAACGGTGCGCCTCACGGTTCAGGTAGGCAATCTCATCCTTCATCGGCATACCCACCAGGGTTGCACGCGGGAAAGGAGTATTAGGGAACGCCACACCGGTGAACTCCGCAAACGTACCACCCAGGCGGTTCGCCAAACCGGGCTTCGCATTCGCCTCATGAATCACCACGGGAATCTTAGCGCTCAACGCCGACAGATACGCCGGCGGGCACACGTAGCCGCCCACGCCAACAACCACGTCTGCATCTGCTTCTTTGAGGATGCGGCGGGTCTTCGACAGGCCACCAAAGAACTTAGCGGGGAAAGCCAAAGCGGCACGGTTAATGCTACGAGGGAACGCTGCACGAGGAATGAACTCAATATCGAAACCAGCTGCCGGAACCAGCTCGGCTTCCATCTTATCCGCAGTGCCCAGCATCAGAATCTTAGCGTTCGGTTCAAGATCACGAACCGCACGCGCAATCGCGAGCATCGGATTAATATGACCGGCGGTGCCACCACCGGCGAAGACTATAGAGGGCGCCTTCTTCGTCATAGGTCTTTCTCCCAACACATCGGTACAGCATCATTTTACGCTATCGCACCTGTTCAAAAGAGCGCCCCCGCCATTGAGCTACAACTCAACAGCGAGGGCTTTATCTTATATTCAGCACATATTCATCACGGGTAGAGGTGCGAACCGCAGCTCACTTCCCCGATTGCCAGCCCCCGATATGCAGGCTTCGCGGAGCGGGTTCCGCGGGGTTTAGCCCTGCTTGCGGGTGCCGCGCTGAGCCGAGTTCCGAGCCGCGCCCTGAGCCGGACGCGGTGCCTGCTGAGCGCTGTTCTTCGGAGTACCCTTTGCCTGGGTGCCCTGTCGCGGCGCTGCCTGACGTTGAGCGCCCTGTCGAGGATTACCCAGTCGCTGGGCACGACGCTGACGGTCCTCCGGATGCAACGGCTGCAGACCCGCAGGTAGCGAGCCCGACGGACGGTGCTGTGCGCTACGGGGCTGAGTAGCACGAGGCTGCTGCACTCGCTTCTGAGCAGCAGGTTTCTGAGCAGTAGGCTGCTGAGCGGTACGGGGCTGAGCAGGCTTACCCTGTGCCGCTCGAGTAGAGGCAGTACTCTTCTGAGCAACACGAGTCTGCTGACCGGTACGAGGCTGAGCGGGTGCCTTCTGCGGTGCAGGCTTCTGCGAGGCCTTCTGCTTCTGAGCTTCAGCCTTCTGTTCCGCCTTCACGCGGGCAGCTTCCTCACGAGCCAGACGCGCCTCCTCGCGAGCACGACGCGCCTCTTCTCGAGCCTGCGCCGCTTCCTGGCGCGCCTGTTCCTCCTCACGACGAACCTGCTCCCGAGCCTGGCGCTCCTGCTCCTTCTGCTGCTCACGAGCCATACGAGACAACTCGCGCTGCTGATCCGGCGCAAAACCCAACCAGCGGCGCAACGTGCTCTCCGGACCGAAAACAACCTTCAAAGGATTATGTTCCTTCAACAGGTGGCCACCAGCAGCCGCACGATCTGCCTCTTCCTGATTCAGTACATCCTGCAACGGCGTACGACGCTGCCATTCAGCATTCGCACGACGAACCTCACGCGCACTCTGGGTCTCAATATTCGACGGTTTCGTCGCGCCACGCAACGGAGTCTGCCGCGCAAACGCCAACAACAAACCCGCCGCAAACAACGAGGACAACAGCGACGAACCACCATAGGAGACAAACGGCAAAGGCACACCAATCACCGGCAAAATACGGGACACCATGCCCATATTGATAATCGCCTGAGAGGTCAACCAAATCATGATGCCGCCCGTAGCCAAACGCACCAGCGGATCAGTAGTACGCAGCATAATACGAACCGCGCAATACACCAGGCCCACATACAGCAGCAGAACCGCCAGCGTACCCAGCAGACCCAGCTCCTCACCAATAATGGCGAAAATATAGTCGTTATGCGCCTCAGCCAGGTAGTTGTACTTCTGGCGCGACTGGCCCAGACCAACACCCAAGAAGCCACCGGTCGTCAGCGCCACCTCACCAGAATTCGCCTGGTCACAGTTAGCGTTCGTGCACGAACCCCAAATACCGAAAATACGAGCCACACGGTTCGCGCTACTGAGAACACCCACCAGCGCCAACACCGCAAACGCGCCGCCAATCTTCAGTAGCGAGCTGCGAGAAGCACCCGCCAGCCACATCATGCCCACAAAGATGAAGCCATACACCATGGCGGTACCCATATCGCCACCGAGCATAATCAGTAGCACCAGGGCACCCACACCATAAATCGAGGGGAACAGCGTGCGCCAAATACTGCGAGAAATATCGCCGTGGCGGCTATACACCCATGCCAGCCACATAATAATCGCCAGCTTCGAAAACTCCGACGGCTGAATCTGCACCGGGCCAAGCTTCAACCAGTTACGGTTACCGTTCACCTCAACGCCGACAACCACCACAGCAAGCTGCATGACCAACGCGACAATCAGCATCGCGTACACCACAGACTTCTTGTGGTAATACCCAACAGGGATACGCGTAATACCCGCCATCGCAATCACGCCAAGAACCAAGAACATGATCTGAGACGAAACCTGCGAGAACGGCGACTGGCCCTGCGAAATCATCGTGACGCTCGAAGCCGACAACACCATAATGCAGCCAAAAATAGCCAGACCCAGGGTCGTCACCAGCAACATCACCGGCACATCCCACAGGTCAGCCTTCAAACCACGACGGTACAACCTACCGGCACGAGCACGGAACGGCGCTGAGAAATCCTCCAAACCGGCTCGCAAAGACGCCCAACGACCACTCGCGGTCGAACGCGCCGAAGAAGCCGAACGCTCCGAAGATGCGCTGGTACTCACATGCCCTCCTATAGGCCTCAACTGCCACGGATCCGTCGTGGCGAATACACGAAAAAGGTTCAGGGGTGGGACACCGTTACCATCCCACCCCCGAGAAGAACCCGCAGAAAGCACCCCGGTCACCCAAGACACCCTCTACAGGCAATGTCCTAAGAGTCTGCCAGCTGGGCGGCAACAGCGTTCGCAAACGCATCACCGCGCACCGCATAATTCTTGAACTGGTCCATCGAAGCAGACGCGGGAGCCATCAGCACGGTATCGCCCGGATGCGCCAGCTCAGCAGCCTTCGCAACGGCCGCGTTCATCACGGCAATACCGTCCGAAGAATCAGCCACAGCGGCGGTCATATTGTAGGTCGGAACCTGCGGAGCATGGTTAGCCAACGCCGACTTCAACGCCGCAGTATCAGTACCGATAATCAGTACAGCCTTCAGGCGCTGAGCGTGAGCAGCAATCAGCTCATCGTACTCAACGCCCTTCGACAGACCACCGGCAATCCACACCAGCGAGGGGTAACCGCTCATCGACGCATTCGCGGCGTGAGGATTCGTAGCCTTCGAATCGTTCACCCACATGATGTCGTTCGCATAACCCACCAGCTGGTTGCGGTGCGCACCGGTCTTGAAGGAACGCAGGCCAGCGCCCACAGCCTTCGGGTCAATATCAGCCGCACGGCACAGCGCCGCAGCCGCCAGAGCGTTCTCCACGGTATGCTTCGCGGGCATCTTACCGGGTGCCGGAGCCAAATCCTCCAGAACCGCCAGCTCGTACGCCTCGTTGTAACGGTTCTTCAAGAAGGCGCGGTCCACCATGATGTCCTCAGCCAAGCCGAGCATAGACACGGCAGGCATCTCAGTGGAGCTGAAGCCAATCGCGCGAGCGCCCTCAATAACGTCCGCGTTCTCAACCATGCGCAGGGTGTCCACATGGTCGGTGTTGAAGATGCAGGCAACCTGAGTGTGCTCGTACACGCGAGCCTTATCAGCCTTGTAGCCGTCGAAGGAGCCGTGCCAGTCCACGTGATCCTCAGCGATGTTCAGAACCACCGAAGCGTACGGGGACATCGAGTAGGTCCAGTGTAGCTGGAAACTGGACAGCTCCACCGCGAAGAATTCATAGGGCTCATCGTCTGCA
The DNA here is from genome assembly GCF_001810775.1 of Rothia sp. HMSC062H08. Classification (NCBI taxonomy): domain Bacteria; kingdom Bacillati; phylum Actinomycetota; class Actinomycetes; order Micrococcales; family Micrococcaceae; genus Rothia; species Rothia sp. HMSC062H08. Next base: position 72,194 of record NZ_KV802668.1, on the reverse strand, counting down.
ATGGCGTACACGATGGGCATGCCCACGTTACCCACCTGAATAGACTTCTTACCGGCAGCCTTCAGGATGGAATCGACCATGCCCACGGTGGTGGTCTTACCGTTCGTACCGGTCAGGCACAGCCACTTGGGAGTCGGGCGGTCGTTGCGCTCATTCAGGCGCCACGCCAGCTCCACATCGCCCCAAATCTGGATACGGCGCTCATAAGCGTCCAGCATGACCGGGTGGTCGGGACGCACGCCCGGGGAGGTCACTACAAGCTCGGGTTCCTGACCGTCCACGGGGGGTAGTGCACGCATGTGCTCGGGACCGAACAGACCCTCAACGTTGCCGTATGCGTTAGCGTACAGGTCGATGCGTTCACGCTTCTCCGGGGTATCTGCCCCGTCGATGACAACAATCTTCGCACCCAGCTGGGCGAGCACATCGGTCACAGCGTCGCCGCTGGTACCCATGCCCACCACGACCACGCGCAGGTTAGCCCAGGGCGCACCCCAGTGAGTCAGTTCCGCGAGGCGCTCGTTCTCATACACCGGGTTCACCGCAATAGCGGCGGCGTTCGCTTCAATGCGAGCTGTATCCGGCTGTTCATTAGTTGACATTAGTGAATCACTCCAGAAGTCTGCGAGAACCAGTCACCGAAGAACAGCGCCAGGGCAACGAGCACGCAGAGGGCGTTAACAACCCAGAGGCGGAACACGGAGTTCACTTCGCCGCTGCTGACGGTACCGGGGGCAATGCCTCGCTTATCAATTGAGTATTTGCCGTTGACGCCGACCTTCTCCATGTGGTGGTGGAAGGGGGTCATACGGAAGTAACGGTGCGCGTGCAGGGGCTTCTCCCCCGCTGCGACCGAACGCTTACGGCTGGTCTTGAACACGAACTTCTGCACAATCACAGAGAACACTTCCAGCACGGGAATCAGAGCGATGACCAGCAGAAGCAGCTCGGTGCGGGTGAACAGCGCGAAAGCAACCATTGCGCCACCGAGCGCCAGGGAACCGGAGTCGCCCATGAAGATCTGTGCCTTCGACACGTTCCACCAGAGGAAGCCAGCCAGCGAACCCACCAGGGATGCGGCAATCAGCGCCAGTGAACCGGGGTCGCGCACATCGTAGCAGGCGGTGCCAGCGCCAGCGGAGCAGGCGTGTACGTACTGCCAGATGCTGATGGTCAGGTAGCCGGAGAAGATGGTCATCATGATGCCGCCAGCCAGGCCGTCCAGACCATCGGTGAAGTTCACCGCGTTCGTACCGGACAGGGAGATGAGGGTAATCCAACCAACCAGCAGGATGGAACCGAAGACCGCGCCCGCCGCGAACAGGTCAATGGGCAGGTCACGTACGAAAGAGATGGCGGTCGACGCCGGACGAGCACCCGACTCATTCGGGAACTGGAACGCCAGGTACGCAAAGGGCAGGGTCACGCCCAGAAGACCAATGGTCTTCTGCTTCTCGGTCAGGCCCTCGTTGCCCTTATTGCGGAACTTCATGATGTCGTCCGCCGCGCCCACACCGAGCATGCCCAGGGTGAAGGCGATGGTCAGCCACGCGGTAGCGGTCGGTACCGGCGCGGTTCCGAAGAGCAGTGCGCTCACCGCCAGGGTCAAGAAGTAGGCGAGAATCGCCGCGGGGATGAAGATCAGACCCGCCATGGTGGGGGTGCCCGCCTTGTGCTGGTGGGCTGCCGGGCCTTCCTCACGGATGAGCTGGCCAAGGTTGAGGGCCGACATCTTCTTGATGAACACCGGCAGCGCGGTGAGGGAGATGAGGAATCCGAAGATTCCAGCAATCAGCACGGTAATCATAAAGCGCTACCCTTCGTTCGTGGTCTGTTCGGTCGAAGTACGGTCGCCATTAGCGGCACCGTCCAGGTGAGCGGCAAGGTGGTCGCTCAAATCGGTGGTTTCAACAAAGTCACCGGCAGAAAGCCAAGTCGGTGCCTGCTCTTCCTCAGCGCCGAAAGTGTACTCGGCGAAAGCAACCTGGTCGCCCAGAATGCCCAGCTTCGCCCCGTTCGAGGACTTGAAAAGCACAATGTCGCCGGGGCGAACCTCGGCGCGCAGAATCTGCTCTGCCTCCTCCGGGGTCTTCACCCAGGTCGCCTCATTACCCCAGGAGCCTTCCAGGTGAGCCGCATTGTAGGTGGGCTTCGTCTCGTCGCCCACAGCAATCAGCTTAGAAATGTTCATGCGTACCACGAGGCGACCGATGCGGTCGTGCTCCTCCAGGGAGGCGTCGCCGAGCTCCAGCATGGCGCCCAGAACAGCCCAAGTGCGGTGCGGCTGACCGGTCGCCGGGTCAACGGTGCGGCCCAGCTGCGCCAGAGTGCGCAGCGCCGCAGCCATCGACTCGGGGTTCGCATTGTATGCGTCGTTAATGACGGTCACGCCGTCGGCACGGTCGGTGCGAGCCATACGCCACTTCGAAGCTGCCGCCGCTTTGTTGAGCGCGCGAGCAATCTTCTCACCCGAAATACCGCTGTTGTAGGCGATCGTCGCAGCAGCCAGCAGGTTGTGCACGTGGTGCTCACCGATCAGCTGCGAGGAAATCTCGTACTCGCTGCCGTCGGGCAGGCGCAGAGTGAACTCGGGGCAGCCAGCGTCGGTGGTGCGCAGGTTCAGCGCCGCCACGTAGCGTTCGTAGGGCTGACCGTTCGCGTCGGTCTTCTCGCCCACGCCAAAGTAGGTAATGGGTGCAACCGAACGCGAGGCCATGCGCAGCACGCGCTCATCGTCAGCGTTCAGAGCTAGGGAGCCGGTCGGCTGAACGCCCTCAGCCAGCTCGCCCTTGGTGCGCTCAATATTGTCCACGCCGCCGAACTCGCCAGCGTGCGCGGTACCAACCTTCAGGATTGCACCGTGATCGGGGTGCGCAATATTCGCCAGGTACTCGATGTTGCCTACACGGTCCGCACCCATCTCAATGACCAGGTAGCGGGTGGACTCATCCGCACGGAAAACGGTCAGGGGCACGCCCACCTCACTGTTGTAGGAGCCGACCGGGGCAACGGTCGGGCCCTCCGGGGTGAAAATGGCGGCAAGAAGGTCCTTGGTGGTGGTCTTACCTGCAGAACCGGTAATACCGATAACGGTCAGCTCACCCTGAGCGCGCATCTGCTCAATGGAATAGCGCGCCAAATCGCCCATCGCCAGCACCACATCGGGCACCTGGATGCTCGGGTAGGGCATGCCCTGCTCGTCGAGTACTTCGCGCTCGACCAGCGCCAGGGTCGCGCCCCGCTCAAACGCCATGGGGATGAACCTGTGACCGTCAGTGACCGCACCGGGCTTCGCCACGAACAGGGTACCGGTCTGCACCTCACGGGAGTCGGTGGTGGCGAAGTCTGCGTACACCTGCTCCTCACGGCCCTCCAGGCCGATAGCGGTGCCGCCGGTTGCCTCAATAATCTGGGCGGCGCTGAGCTTAATCATTCTTCACCATACCTTCAGCGGTCTTAGAGTCACTTTCTTCGAGCATGCGCTGGTAGTCAGGCAGAATCTCGAAACCGTGCGCACGCAGGGCACGGGCGGTTTCAACGCGGTCGTCCAGGGCGATATCCACGCCGTCAACATCCTGTTCGGTTTCATGGCCGCGGCCAGCAATCAGGATGGCGTCATGCTCGCCCGCCAGGGCAATTGCCGCATCAATAGCGGCGGCACGCGGAGAAATATTCAGGATCTGGGTGGCTCGGCGGTTCTCAGCCTTCTGCGCGCCCTCCTCAACGGCGGCACGAATCGGCTCGGGCGCCTCACCGTGCGGGTCGTCATCAGTCACAACCACAATATCTGCGTACTGTGCCGCAATCGCACCCATAATCGGGCGCTTGAGCTGATCACGCTCACCGGTCGCGCCGAAAACAATCATGACCTTGCCGTCGCCGGGGCGGTCCATTGCTTCCAGGGCACGGGTCAGTCCGTCAGGGTTGTGGGCGAAGTCCACAATCGCGTGCGGAGCCAGAGAAATCAGCTGCATACGACCCGGCACCACCGGAGTCAGAGCCGAACCGGACGCCAGCTCGGGCAACAGGCGCTCACGCTCAGCGGAGTCAGTGTCCAGGTACGCCATGAGCGCCGCCAGCGCAGCATTCGAAACGTTAAAATCAGCGGGCAGACCGGTGTAGCATTCAACGCTCTCACCGGTGCCATTAGCCACGTGGAAGCGGTGGCCCAGACCCTCACGCTGAACCTTCACCACAGCCCAGTCGCGGGCACCAAACTCTGCGGGCACCTCAGCCAGACCGGCACCGCGCGCAGTCACCAGACGGTGCACCTGCTGCGCACCCATCTGCTCGCAAGCGGCGGAGAACATCTTCTCGCCCCACTCGTCATCAGCAGTAATCACAGCCAGCTCGGCACGCTCGGGGGTGAACAGCTGAGCCTTCGAGTCGAAGTAGTGCTCCATAGTGCCGTGCAGATCCAGGTGATCCTGAGTCAGGTTCGTGAAGCCAGCAACCGCGTACTTCACGCCGTCCACACGGTGGTAATCAATCGCGTGTGAGGAAACCTCCATTGCGGCGCAACGCACCTGATGCTGACCCATAATCGTCAGCAAAGAATGCACGTGAGGAGACTCCGGGGTGGTCATCTTCGAAGGAACCGACACACCATCAATCAGAATCTGAATAGTGCCAATCAGACCGGTCTTCACCCCCAGACCGGTGCGGAACACCGACTCCAGCATGTAGGTGGAGGTGGTCTTACCGTTCGTACCGGTCACAGCATAACGGTGAGTGGCGGGGAACGACGCCGAACCATAAATCAGCGCAGCCAACGGACCCACGTACTCGCGGAGGTTCTCCGTCACCAGGACAGGCACCGGCGCCTCGCCCAGCAGCTGCGCACCGGCAGCATCCGTCAAAATAGCGGAAGCACCCAGCTTCAACGCAGCCTCAGCAAACTGTGCGCCGTGCACCTTCGCACCGGGCAGAGCCACGTACAGGTCCTGCGGACGCACGCCTCGGGAGTCCATGCTAATACCGGTAACCTCAACAGAATCACCGGATTCAGAACCCTGAACGCCACTAGCCAGCTGGGAACTCACCTGAGCACCCAATCCCTGCAGATGTTCGCGAAGGTGCGCCAAACTCACCGGGCGCACAGAATTCGGGCGCAGAGTCTGAGCGTCGCCGCCCAGCAGGTTCTGGCCGGGTGCGTGAGATGCGGTATCCATCGTCCTTCTTTCCTCTCCGCTGTCCGAAGCGGTGAGCTCTGTATGGTCAATGCGCTCAAGGCACACAGGGTCATTCAATATTCTACGGGCTTTAGGCTTCGACAGGTGTTCAGTCCCGGGGCTTCTTCATCACGAATCAGCTACCGGGAACCTCTCCCCCGCTCGCCTTTAGCTCGTCTTATTGGGGCTATCCTCAGCAAAAAGCGGAATCAACTCCGGTTCACCGGTAGAACGCGGCACATTATAGGTGTGCAGGGTCTTCTCCATAATCTTGGAGAACTCAGCCGTCGTACCGTTCGCACCCACGCTACCCTCAGGACGCTGCATGGTCACCGCCACCAAGAACTGCGGGTTCTCAATCGGCGCCACACCAATAAAGGACGTCGTGTTGCCGTCGTAGCCGCCCTTCTCACTCGGAGTTTCCGCAGTACCGGTCTTACCGCCCACGCGGTAGCCGGTCACCTTCGCCGGACGGGCGTGGCCTTGCTCCACCACATTCTCCATGAGAGTCAGGCAGGAAGCGGCAGTCTCCTCGCTGACCATGCGTTCGCCAGGCTCTACGGCACGCTTATGTTCGGTACCGTCGGCGTCAATGATCGCGTCCACAATGCGCGGCTTCAGACGAACGCCCTTATTGCCCAGCGCCTGGAAAATCATGGCGGTCTGCAGCGGAGTCTGCGCAACACCCTGACCGAACAGCACAGTGTACTGCTGACGGCCATCCCAATCACGCCAATCAGCGATTATACCCTGCTCCTCACCGGTCAGCTCAATGCCGGTAAACTCGCCGACGCCGTACTTCTTCAACCAGTTGTAGCGCTCTTCCTTGCTGAGCTTCTGACCGACCAGCACCGTACCGGTGTTCATCGAGTCATGAATAATGCCCGAGAAAGTACGCCGCTGCGCCCCGTGCTCAAACGCATCCTTGAAAGTCTGGCCGTCAATCGTGAGGGTCGCGGGCACATCATACACACTAGTCGGAGTCGTCAGGCCCTGCTCAATCAGCGCCGAAGCAGTTAGCATCTTCTCGGTCGAACCGGGCTCCACGCTCTGCGAAATAGCGCGCGGGGTCATGTCCGCCGCGTCCTCAATGGTTGCCGCGCCCGGGTCCATCGTGGAGGAATCAGCAAGAGCCAAAATGGAGCCGTCACGCACATCCATAACAATGGCGGTACACCATTCAGCTTTCAGCTCCTCGGCGCGGGCACGCACCACCTGCTGCGCAAAATACTGCACATCACGGTTAATGGTTAGGCGAATATTCTTACCGTCCACCGCCAGGCGCTGCTCTTCCTTCGCTACGGGGATACGCACGCCATCAGCGCTAATCTCGTAGGTGCGCTCACCGGGGGTACCGGCAAGCTCCTTCTCAAAGACACGCTCAATGCCCACGGAGTAGTTACGGGACACCGTACCGCCCGTACCGTTGCCGTCTGCCTCTTCAACAATGTTGTACTTACCGACCACGGAACCGCCCACACTACCGTTGGGGTACAGGCGCTGAGAGAACGCCTCACCGTAGATGAAGGGCGCACCCAGGGCATCAATCTTATTGAAAATTTCCGGGGTGATATTTGCTTTGATCACCGAGTACTTTGAGGTGCCGTCCAGCTTGGACTTGATGAACTCGTCGGTAATGCCCGGGTCAACGGTCTTGAGAATATCGACCATCTCGTACACCAGCTGGTTGGGGGTGACCTCAACCTTCTGGGTGCGATCCTCGTTGTAGCGTTTGAAGGTCGCCACGGCGCTCTGGTCAGCAGTCAGGTTATAACGCTGCACAGTACGCGCCATGACGTTGCCGTTGATATCGAGAATCTGACCGCGCACAGCAGGCAGCACCTGGGAGCGCAAACGCTTCTGACGGGACGCATTCGCCACTGCACCGGGGTCAAAGCCCTGGCGGATAAACAGGTTCGCACCGATAACGCCCAGAGCGCAGGTGGCTGCGGCGCCTGCGACGAAGCCACGGCGGGTCAGATCCGGCTGACCGGATGCCGATTCGTTCGCGTTCTTACGCGCGTCGGAGCTCATGCGGTGGTCCTTTCGCTGGTCTAGTCTATCGGTGATGCTACGCATCCTGTGGTCAATATTGTTTATCGTGCAACCTGGCTTGCCGCGGGGCTAGCTGCGGGCTGCTGAGCGGCGCTCGGTGCGGCGGAAGCAGCCGGGCTAGCAGGGGCGCTATTCGCCGGTGCGGGGTTGGCCTGCTGAGCTGAGTTAGTTTGCTGAGCAGGGCTCGCCGAGGCGCTTGCAGATGCCTTAGCCGCCGCGCTCGCCTGGCCGTGGCGCTGCTGAACGGACTTGTCCGCGTCCACAATGCTCTTGGCGTAGCTTTCGTTCGAGCCAGCTGCCGGAGGCGAAATCAGATTCTCCTGCTTGTTTCCCTCAGCACCGGTCGGGCTTGCCACCGGGGCGGGGGTGCCCTCAATCGTGGAGGACTGCAGGTTCAGGGTCGCCTGCGAAGAGCTCACAAACATGCCCAGGGTACTGGCGCGTATCGCCAAATCCTGCGGGGCTTCCTTGAAACCAATCTCCTGCTGCAGCGCCTGGTTCTCCTGCACGAGGCGCTGTTCCTGCGCGCGCAAATCCACCATGTCGTACTGTCGGGTCACAATCAGCACGTTAAGCAGCAGAATAAAAATCAGGGTCAGCGGAATTGCCGCAAAAACAGCGAGCATGGTGGGCGGGCTGAGCTTACGGGCTCGGCGGCGCACAGTGGACAGCGGGTTACGCTGCTTGGGCTTCGTTTCGCGTGCTTCTTCGGTGCGTGCTGCCGCACGGACGCTCGAGGGAACACGGCTCGCGTTCGTTGAGGTGCGCTTACCACCGTGAGATGCGGCGGTGCTGACGGGGCGGACCACCGGCTGGGAGGCGGTGACCGGCTCCAGACGCGCGGTACGGGTGCGGCCGGAGTGGGCTCGGGTGGAGGTGCGGCTCGCCCCGGTAGAGCCGCCGGTAGAGCCAGTAGAGGATGCGCGGGTAGAGCCAACGGCGCCGGGGGTGCCGGCGGCAGGGCGCGAGGAACCGGCGCGTCGACTCCGCGGGGCGCCCTGGGTGCGGGTGGGGCGCTGGGATGCGTGCTGGGTGCTCACTCTTCTTCGCTTTCTGTCTTCTACTTGGCGGGGATGCGGATCTTCTCGGCGGCGCGCAGCTTGGCGCTGGCGGCGCGGGAGTTCTGTTCGATTTCCTCGTCGGTAGGCGGTTCGGCGCCGCGGGTAATGAATTTGACGGTGGGCTTGTGTTCTTCAAGCTCTACCGGGAAGCCCTTGGGTGCCTTGGAGGTTGCCTCCGCGGTCAGTGCTCTCTTGACGATTTTGTCTTCGAGGCTGTGGTAGCTCATGGCGACGAATCGACCACCGAGGTTGAGCGCCTCCAGGGCTGCCGGTACGGCGCGTTCGAGGGCTTCAAGCTCGTGGTTCACTTCGATGCGCAACGCCTGGAAGGTGCGCTTGGCGGGGTGGCCGCCGGTGCGCTGCGCGGCGACGGGCACAGCCTTCTGAATAATGCGTACGAGCTCACCGGTGGTTTCCAGGGGCGCGTTGGCGCGGGCGGTGCAGATGGCGCGGGCGATACGCGATGCGAACTTCTCTTCGCCCCAGTTGCGGATAATGCGGCGCAGCTGGTCTTCGCTGTATTCGTTGACAACAATACGGGCGGTGAGCTCATCTTCGGAGTTCATGCGCATGTCCAGGGGCGCGTCGTAGGAGTAGGCGAAGCCTCGGGTGCGTTCGTCCAGCTGCATGGAGGAGACGCCCAGGTCCATCAGGATGCCGTCGATGCCCTGCACGCCGGCGGTTTCCATGGCGCGGTCAATTTCGTCGTAGACGGCGTGGACGGGTACGAAGCGGTCACCGAAGCGTGCCAGGCGTTCGCCGGCAATGGCGTGCGCCTGCAGGTCGCGGTCAATACCGATGAGTACAAGGTTTTCGAAGCGTTCGAGCAGCGCCTCGGAGTGGCCACCCATACCGAGGGTGCCATCAATAACGTAGGCGGTGCCGCGCTCCTCAACGGCGCGTTCAATGCCGGGTGCCAGCAGGTTAATGCAGCGGTCCAGCATGACGGGCACGTGGCGTTCGCTGGCTTCACGCTGGGAGAGGTTCTCAATGGATGCGCCGGTGACCTTGGCGGCAGCGCCGGATGCGGTCGTACCGGTTTCGGGGGCGTGGTCTACGCTCATGGGTGCTCCTGTGAGAGTTTGTCCTGCGGGAAAGCTTACGGAAGAGTGGTGCGGTAGTGGTAGAGAGATGCCGGGCGGTAGCCATCGCACCGGCGGGGTGCCGACTAGAGTAGCGGGCTGAACGGGTCCTCGTCGAGGGCAGCGAATTCAGCTTCGGTGCGGGCGAGGTATTCCTCCCAGGCGGCTGCATCCCAGATTTCTGCGCGGGTACCGGATCCGATGACGACGAGGTTGTCGGTCAGTCCTGCGTATTGGCGCAGTATCGGCGGGATGGTGATGCGTCCCTGCTTGTCGGGCAGTTCGTCTGAGGCTCCTGAGAGGAAGACTCGCAGGAAGTCTCGGGCGGCTCGTCCGGGCAGGGGCGCGGTGCGCATCCGTTCGTGGATGCGTTCAAATTCTGCGGCGGGGAAAACGTACAGGCATCGTTCTTGACCGCGGGTCAGAACGAGGCCTGCTGAGAGTTCCTCACGGAATTTGGCGGGAAGGATGATGCGTCCTTTGGCGTCCATTCGTGGTGAGTAGGTACCTAAGAACATTCACTTCACCTCCCCGATGTGTGCCCCTGATGTGTGCCGTTGTGCTGAAGCCTGCGGGAGCGTGGTTGCTCCACACATCCTGTAGGTGCCGGTGGCGGGGTGTGCCGGGCCGACGCCTCCGCCGTCTGTTTGAGGGCACGGCGATAGGACTGACTTTCAGCTTTCCCCTCCACTTTACCCCACTTTCCACCACCTACCCCACCCGGCAGAGTATCTTTTAGTGTTTTTATGCTCTCTTCTGCATTTTTAACGCTGCCGCACAGCTTCTACACAGCTTCGGGCGTATTCCCGCTCAGTGTGCAACCCTCAGATTGCCTGCTTCGAGGGGGCTCAGGTCTGTTCACCGTTCGGGTCTGTTCACGGTTCGGGGCACAACACCCGGCACCGGGAACTGAGTGCAGAAAATGGGCACAAGAAAGCGGAGGTAAGAGAATTCTTACCTCCGCTTAATCAGTCTTGAGTTTTGAGATGTTCGCATCGGGGGTCAGCTCTATGAGCTAAGCCGCGAAGCTTCTGCACCCTAAATGCTTTAGAGCTGGCCGTTATTACGCTCGTCCCAGCGGTTCTCCAGGCGGTTCATGAAGGAAGACTGATCCTTCTGCTCGCGCTGACGCACACGGGCTGCGCCTTCTGCCTTACCGCCGAGGAAGGAATCCACCGGGGTCTTCTTGCTGGTGGTTGCGAAGTACACGCCACCGGCCGCGAAGAGGAAGCCGAATACGCCCAGCCAAATCATGTTAGATGCGACCGCGCCAATAATGATGCCCAGGCCGATGAGAACGAAGAGAATACCGAGAGCCAAATGGCGAGCACTAAAAACCGGCGCAGTATTGCCGGTTGAAGACATGGAGGAGGCAAAGTGCGGATCCTCATTGCTCATGAGTTCTTCAAGCTGGTCCAGAACCTTCTGTTCGCGCTCGGACAGTGCCATCGTTTTCTCCTTTGAGGTGTCTCTGCTCAAGATGACGTCGGTATCAGCCGGGTTAGCTAGTGCATCAGCTGGCGCGGTGAGCGCTTCTTCCCGTCGTATGCTTCCCATGGTACCGCGCCGGGTGGGGTTGGCGCATTCTTTTCAGGCAGAAGCGCCTTAAGGTCTTCTGCGGAGGGTGCCATCCTTTCGGCGGAGCTTTCCTCAGCATAGTTCCCTTCCTCAGCCTTTTGCCCAGTCTTTTACTTGGCTTTTTGTCCAGCCTTTTCCTCGGCTTTCTGTTCCGGCCCAGCCACCCCGGAGGCGGGTTTGAGGCTTTCGCGGCTGTACTTGCGGTGAATGGCGTCCATGACATGCTCCACCTCGGACCATCTGCCGCTTTTCACGAGGCGCGCGCCAGATCCCAAGTGAATACCAGACCCCGAGTAAATACCAGCCCCTGTGCGAGTACCGTTCTGCGGACTATTACCAGCTCCCCCGCCGCGTCGTTGTGCGGAGCCAGTTTGTATGGAGCGCGAGTTTGCCCCACTCTCGATGGAGTCGAAGAGAGTTTGTTGCACCCCGTCTTCTGCGCGGGCAAGCTTTTCGGCACGCACGCCGATAAGTCGCAGGGCGCGGGGCGCCGCTTGCCCTACCAAGATTTCATCTGCGCGCAAGGCTTCCAATGCCAAGGAAGCAATCTGCATGCCGGAGTCTACGGGCACGTTCAGGGCAATAGCGCGGGTGTGCGTTTCGAAGGTGCTGTAGCGGATTTTGAGGCTGAGCCCTCCGGCGAGTTTCCCGGCGGTGCGCAGGCGCTTTCCCAGTTTGAGACTCAGCTCCCGAATAGCAGCGCTCACCTCCTGGGCATCGGTCGTATCCGTCTCGAAGGTGTGCTCGCCACCCATGCTTTTCTCTTCACGTTCGGTGATTACGGGGCGTTCGTCAATGCCGCGCGCCATGGCCCAGAGGTGCTCGCCCTGGGCGGTACCGAAGCGTTCTTTGAGCCAGTCCAGGCTCATGGACCTCATCTGGGCGATGGTGTGAATACCGTATCGGGAGAGCTGCTCGGTACTCTTCGCACCCACTCCCCACAGGTCGGAGACTTTTCTCGGGTCAAGAAATTCTTGAACGCGCTCGGGTGGAATGACCCACAGCCCGTTCGGTTTACTACCGGTGGACGCCATTTTGGCAAGCAGTTTATTGGGCGCAACCCCCGCGGAGGAGGGCAGGGAGAGTTCCTGCGCGATGCGGTCGCGAGCGCGCTGCGCCAGGGCGACGGGATCGTGGCCGTGCAGATAGGCGCCGGTTAGGTCCACGAAGGCTTCATCCACACTAACCTGCTCAACGTAGGGACTCAGATTGTTCAGGATTGCCATGACGGCACGGGAGTAGTGCCGGTAGTCGCCACGCAGCGGCAGGACGGTGGCGTTGGGGCTGAGGTTCCGGGCGCGGCTAAGCGGCATGCCGGAGCGCACCCCGTGGGCGCGCGCCTCGTAGGAAGCGGAGCATACAACCGAACGGGGTCCCAGCGGCGCCACGATAATGGGTTCGCCACGCAGAGCGGGGTTTTCGAGGAGCTCGACGTTGACAAAGAAAGCGTCCATGTCCAGGTGCATAATGACGCGGCCGTTCCTTGCGCCGCTGTTCTTGCCGGTTCGCGCCTGCCCCATGTCGCCTCCTCTCATAGCTTCTACGCCCACCTACCGAAAATATAGCACATTTCTACGAAAAATGGGAGTAATCTATCGTAAACATGTTCGTAAATGCGTTCTCTTGGACTTTTCTCCACTAAGCTAGAAGAAGTGCACACCGCACCGCATCAGGACCGTACACAGCGACCATCAGCAAGGATAGTATGACTCCCCATTCTCCTTCCGGAGCACCCACTCCCCAGGCGACCGAGAGCCTCACCGTAGCGGCGCCGAATATCCAGGCGGATTCTGCGCACCTCGCTGAGCGCATTGCTGAAGAGCAGCGAGCCTACCTGCACGCTTTTGACACTCTCATGGCGGAGTTTTTTGCCCGCCAGCGCGAGTTACTCGAGGGTATCTCCCCCGAAACCCTGCCCCTGCTGGAGGCCATCGAGTCCCTCTCCACCGGCGGCAAGCGCCTGCGTGCCCTGCTGAGCTACTGGGGTTGGCGAGGTGCGGGCGGCGCACCCGTAACCGAGAACCGCGCATCCTGGTCTATTGTGAAGGCCGGCATGGCGGTGGAGCTGTTCCAGACCTCCGCACTGATTCACGACGACATTATCGACCGCTCCGATACCCGCCGCGGCGCTCCCTCCGTGCACAAGCGTTTCGAGGCGGCGCACGAGCAGAATGGTTGGCGCGGTGATGCTTTCAACTACGGTCTGACCGGCGGTATTCTTGCCGGCGATCTGACCCTGGCGTGGTCTGCCGAGGTTTTCGCGTCCCTGGGTGAGGGAGCGATTTATGGCGCCCCTGCACGCACTATTTTTGACCGGATGCGCACCGAAGTTCTGGCGGGTCAGTACCTGGACGTCTACTCCGAGGTTCTCGAAACCGAGGACGCTCAGGCGGCTCTGCAGCGTGCCCTGAACGTGATTCGTTTCAAGTCCGCCAAGTACTCGTGCGAGCACCCCTTCACGATTGGTGGTGCTCTGGCTCTGCAGGCTGCCGCGCTGGAGAGCGGTGCATGTGCCGTGAGCGAGCAGCACCCGGTACTTGCCGGTTACCGTGCGTTCGGCCTGCCGCTGGGTGAGGGCTTCCAGCTGCGTGATGACGAGCTGGGCGTCTTCGGCCAGCCCGAGGTGACCGGCAAGCCTGCTGGCGATGACCTGCGTGAGGGTAAGCGTACCGTGCTGGTGGCGCTCACCTCCGCCGCTATTTCTGAGAGCGATGCGGCACTCCTACACGATAGCCTGGGCAACCCCGAGCTGAGCGATGAGCAGGTGGAGCGCATCCGCGATCTGATGGTTTCTTCGGGCGCTTTCGCCAAGCATGAGCAGCTGATTGAGCAGAAGTCTCAGGCTGTGTTTGAGGCGCTGGAGGCGATGAACCTGGACGAGCTGACGCATGCGGCACTGACCGATATTGTGGGCCGTGCGTTGCGTCGCAAGGCATAGATGCGCTACGTCGCAAGGCGTAGAGGTTCAACACAGTTAGAACGTTAAACAAGTTGAGGCGGCATACCGAAGTATGCCGCCTCAACCTATTTAGCTATAGTACTGAGCCGCTATTACCAAGCCAGATTACCAAGCCAGTGCCTGCGCACGGCGACGGATCTCGGTCTTACGACCGTCAATCAGCGCGTCGATGGGGCGGCCGGGCAGAGAGTCGTCGTTGGTGTACAGCCACACGATAGCTTCTTCATCGCTGAAGCCGGAGTCCTTCAGGACAGCGAGGGTGCCCTTGAGGGATTCGAGTACTCGCGAACCGTTCATGAACAGTGCGGGTACCTTGCGCACGTTGGTTTCCGGGTCGCGCAGAGCGATGAGCGTACCGTCAGAAATCAGGTTGTGAACGCGGGTCACCTTCAGGTCGAGTGCCTGCGCAATTTCGGGGATGGTTACCCAATCGCCGACGAGGGCGAAGGTCTGAGCAATATTTTCGTTAGTCACCTTTTAAGAGTGCCAGAGCTGGCACGTATTTACCACTTTTGACCCGCCGCAGGCTTTGGAGCCTTGCCATATATCTTTCGTTCTTGTGCCCTGTCCGTTGTTCTTGCGGTGGAGTCGGGTCCACCGGCACTTTGTAAGAATTCGCTGAGTGTTCACCTGCCCGGCGCCCTTTGGCATCGCTTCTGCCCAGGTGGGCGGGCTAAAATGTTGAGACGTATGAATACTCCCAGCCCACGCCGGATTTCTCCTGTGAACCCTCGTTCTTCTGCAAATACTCCTGTTCCTCCCGCCACTCGTCCCGCTGCCCCGGATACCGCTATTGGTTCTTCGCAGTGGCTCAGTGGCGCCATTATTGAGGGTCACTACCAGGTGGGTTCGCTTATTGGCCGCGGCGGCATGAGCGAGGTGTATTATGCGCTGGACCTGTGGTCGAATAACCCGGTTGCTCTCAAGGTTCTCTCCCCCGCTTTGGCTGAGGATGCAGCGAACCGTCAGAAGTTCCACCGTGAGGAGCGCTCGATGCGCCAGGTGGGTGGCGGCGGGCATACAGTGGGTGTGATTTCGTCGGGTACCGAATATTTTTCGGGTCAGATGGTCATGTATATCGTGCTCGAGTACGTGCACGGTTGTACGCTGAGCCAGCTGCTACGTGTGCGTAATGCGCTGTCCCTGGGTGAGGCTCTGGATATCCTCATTCCGGTCGTGGAGGCGCTCTCGGAGGTGCACGCTAACCGCTACCTGCACGGCGATATTAAGCCGGGCAATATTCTTCTCGACGCTAACGGCCAGGTGAAGCTGACGGACTTTGGTCTCTCCCGCCGTGACGATCAGGTGGATGCGGGCGCCCCCATGGGCACCCCCGCCTACGTAGCGCCGGAGGTTCTTGATCCGAAGGTGAAGGTCGGCGCGCAAGCCGATATTTTTGCACTCGGTGTGATGATGTACCGCATGCTTTCAGGTCGTCTGCCCTTTGTGGGTTTGGAGAACGACCAGCAGGTGCTCTACCACAACGCCAATATTGAGATGCCCGCGCTGACCGATGTGGCGCCGGGTGCAGACCGCGACATTGCGGGGCTGATTTCGTGGTGTACCCGCAAGCAGCCTCACGCCCGCCCGGAGGATGCGACCGAGCTGTTCACGGCTCTGCTGGAGATTTCTGAGTCGTTGGGTGAGTCTGAGCGTGCTTGGCGTGCCCCCTCGTGCCCGGAGCCGGAGCTTCCTCTATGGGAGGCTGTTGCCGATATTGCGGAGCGTAGCGGTGCCGCGCAGATGGTGCGTAACACCCCGATTAGCGCGTTTAGCGATGCCCGCGATCTGCTCGCCTACGATGTGTACTCCCCCGACAGCCTCGTGTACGATGCTTCGACGGCGGGTCAGGGCGTGCACCTTGCCGACGTGGATGCTGAGGACTCCGTGCTCAACCGCCAGGGCATTCCGCCTCTGGTGAGTTCCGCCTCCGATAATGACGATTCTGACACTGATCAGGAGCAGGAAGGCTCAAAGGGCAAATCCGGCAAGCGTGGTCTGGGCTCATTCATGAGCCGCCGTACCGCCGCGGCGAAGGGCCCGCTGACTCAGTCCGTTGGCATTGGCCCGCAGACGGAGCAGGAGTTCATCTCGGCTCATGGCGAGTACGCCCCAATCCATGCGGAGCGTTCGTTGAGTCCCTCCGGCACGCGTCGCTCGAAGTCTAAGGGGGCGGCGAGCGCGTCGGAGGCTTCACCGGCAGAGGAGGCCGCTTCTTCTCAGGAATCCGAGCAGTCTTCGCAGAAGGATCCTCGCCTGCCCGCCAAGCAGTTTAGGACCCCGCCCTCGGGTATGGCGGTGGGCGGTTGGGCTCTGGCGCTGATTCTGCTGGGCATGGGTTCGAGCTTTACCGGTTGGTGGCTTGCGACCTCACTGGTGCAGTCGCAGTGGTGGCGCAATATTGAGGCGTTCCTGACCTTCTAGTAGTGCTCCCCCTCGAGCGCTCTGTCCTCGTCTGTGCACTCCGTCCTCGTCTGTGTGGTGCACAGGTTAAACGCAATGCCCGGGTCTTCATTCACAATGAGTGAAGACCCGGGCATTGTTTTTCTGCTATTTCTCACCGACTAGTACGGCGAGGCGTATGAACGTTTTATGCGCGGTTCTTGAGGTACTCGGAGACCAGGAACGCGATTTCCAGGGACTGCGAGTGGTTCAGACGCGGGTCGCACAGGGACTCGTAGCGGTCAGCCAGTGCTGCCTCGTCGATAGCGTCGGAGCCGCCCAGGCATTCGGTCACGTCGTCGCCGGTCATCTCCACGTGGATACCGCCGGGGAACGAGCCCAGAGCCTCGTGCACCTCGAAGAAGCCGCGAACCTCGTCGAGCACGTCGTCGAAGCGACGGGTCTTGTAGCCGGAGGGCACGGAGATAGTGTTGCCGTGCATCGGGTCGGTAACCCAGACGACCTTCGCGCCTTCAGCCTGCACGCCTTCAACGATTGCGGGCAGCTTCTCGCGGATGTTCTTCGCACCCATGCGGGTGATGAAGGTCAGGCGGCCGGGCTCGCGGTTCGGGTCGAGCTTGTCGATCAGTGCGAGTGCATCCTCAGCGGTGGTGGTCGGGCCCAGCTTCACGCCGATGGGGTTGCGGACCTTGGAGAGGAAGTCTACGTGTGCATCGTCGATGCCGCGGGTGCGCTCGCCAATCCACAGGAAGTGTGCGGAGGTGTCGTAGGGCAGGTGGGTGCGCGAGTCGATGCGGGTGAGGGCACGCTCGTAGTCCAGCACGAGTGCCTCGTGGCCGACGTACATGTCGGTGGTCTTGAGGGCTTCGAAGTTCACGCCGCATGCTTCCATGAACTTGAGGGCGCGGCCGATTTCGTTGGCGGTCTTCTCGTAGCGCTCGTGGGCGGGGTTGGAGGTGAAGCCGCGGTTCCACTGGTGTACGGCGCGCAGGTCTGCGAAGCCGCCCTTGGTGAAGGCACGCACCAGGTTCAGGGTGGATGCGCTGGTGTGGTAGCCGCGCAGCATGCGCTTGGGGTCGTGTACGCGAGCTTCGGGAGTGAAGTCGAAACCGTTGACGGTCTCGCCGCGGAAGGAGGGCAGGGTGACGTCGCCGCGGGTTTCCATGTCTGCGGAGCGCGGCTTGGAGAACTGGCCCGCCATACGGCCCATCTTCACCACGGGCATGGAGGCGCCGTAGGTGAGCACTGCAGACATCTGCAGGATGGTCTTGATGCGGCCGGAAATCTTGTCGGCGGTTGCACCCGCGAAGGTTTCTGCGCAGTCGCCGCCCTGCAACAGGAATGCGCGGCCTTCAGCAACCTCACCGAGTGCCTGGCGCATGGCGTCGACTTCACCGGCGAAGACGAGCGGCGGTACCGAGTTCAGCTCGGCGATGGTGCTCTCAAAATCTTCGTGCTCGCTCCAGGTGGGCTGCTGGTCAATGTGCAGCTGACGCCAGGTGTCTAGGCCGTGGTCGGTGGCCTGCGAGGTGTTGAGGTTTTGATTGCTCATCTTCACTCCATCGGGATGGTCTTGTGCGTTTTCTGATTCAGCCGCGTTTCGGGTGCTCGGCGCGCCGCGTACGGCGTGCTGTCTTGCGATTCTTCAGACTGAATAGACCCAATTGTACTCTTGCTTGCTTCAACACCTAACCCCGAGGTCAGGTACATCTCACATGTTTAGATAGCGTCCCGGTGTCGGTGGTCAGCGGGTTAGTGTTCAGGGGGTTGAGATGAGCAGCAACAGGCTGAAAAGCACCGTCGTACAACGGCAGACGAAAGGGCGGGAGGCGGCACGTACCGCATCCCGCCCTCTGGCGTATGTGGGCGCCCGGGGAGCTGTCCCAGGGAGCTGGAGCTGTCTCAGGGTGCTGTCTCAATGTTTAGTGCTGCAGGTGTGCGATTGCCGCCTCAGCGCTCATGTTCTTATCAGCCATGAGCTTCTTGACGCGGTCGGCGTACACGTCCACGTATTCCTGGCCGCTGAGGGCACGGATCTCGGAGCCAATACGGTCGGCGATTTCACGCTGAACGCGGTGGCTCAGGTCTGAGCCGTCGGTGTATTCCTCGAAGGTGAGGGGCTTGCCGATAATGGTGCGCACCTGGATGGGCTTGCCGTCGTGGCGCAGACGGATACGGTTCGAGCCGGAGGGCTGAATCAGGTCGGTACCGATCTGTCCGATGGGCACTACGGGCACGCCTGCTTCAACTGCGAGGCGGGCGACACCGACCTTGGGGCGGTAGCCGCGTCCGTCGGGACTACGGGTGCCTTCGGGGTAGATGCCAATCACGCCGCCGTCCTTGAGGACCTGCGCACCGGCGTTGAGGGATTCCTGGCTCTTCTGGCCGCCGGAACGGTCCATGGGAAGCTGACCGACACCACGGAAGAACGCCGCCATAGCACGACCCTTCACACCGGGGGTGGTGAAGTAGTCGCTCTTGGCGAGGAAGTTCACGGTGCGCGGCATGGCGAGAGGAATGAAGATAGAGTCGCAGAACGCCAGGTGGTTGCTGGCGACGATGTAGGGGCCCTCGGGCAGATTCTCTAGGCCCACCACGTCATGGTGGTACAGTCTCTGCAACAGGGGGGAGCCAAGAATCTTGAGCGTTGAATAGAGGGCGGTGTTAGGCATGGGGTCTCCTCTCTGAATGTTCCCGGCTCAATTCTAGCGTGTCTGGAGAGGCACGAGGGAACGCGCGATAATTAAAAAGAAAGGGAACGATTTTTCTGCGCACCGGTGTATTCGGGTGCGCTGGAGGCGATATACCGGCATCGGCGCTGTATCTGTGGCGCCCCACCGGGGTACGCTATAGAGCCTGCACCTGCGTTCATATTCTCGCAGGTTGGCGAAGGAGGACCATGAGCATTTTTGATAACTCGTTGGAGCCGCTCAAGCGGATGCGCCGCAAGGCTCGCGAGCGCAGGCTTCTAGCAACCCAAAATGTTAAGGACTCCCTGGCGCGTCGCCTCGAGGGCGACCAGGAAGCGTTCGATCACTCCCCCGTTTCTTTTAGTCCTGACCCGGCGCAGCATTCTGTGGGTATTTTGCTGGTGCACGGTTTTACGGGTTCACCGCATAGCATGCGCCCGTTGGCTCAGCATTTTATGGAGCTCGGGTATGCGGTGGAGATGCCGTTGCTGACCGGTCACGGTACTCATTGGAAAGACTTGCGCGATAGCACCTATGAGCAGTGGCTGGCTTCTGCTGAGCAGGGGTACCGTCGCCTGACCGCCCAAGGTCTGCAGGTGGTGGTCATTGGTATGTCGATGGGTGGCACGGTGGCGACTCATCTGTCGGCGCGTCTGCCGGTGGCGGGCACGGTGCTGATTAACCCCTACATGGTGGATGTGAACCCGATGATGCGCCACGCGGGTAAGGTCTCGAAAGTTCTGCCGGTCCTTAAGGCAATCGGTTCCGATATTGCGGTTCCGGGTGTGAGCGAGGGTGCTTATTCGCTGGTTCCGACGGCGGCGGTGCATCAGCTGCATCTTTTGGGCGCTGAGACTCGTGCTCTGATTCCGCAGTTGAAGTCGCCGGTCCTGTATTTGCGTTCACTGGGCGATCATACTGTGTCGGATAGCTCCCACAAATATTTTCTCGAACATTGTTCAGTTCCTGTAGAATTTAGATGGCTGACCCGCAGCTACCATGTGGCAACGCTCGACTACGACGCCGAGTATCTTCTCTCTACTGTTCAAGCTTTTGTCGCATCCCTAAACCACTAAATTCTGAAGGTTCCACCCGCTGCAAACAGGCGAATGCATCACCCGCCGCGGTGGGCAGAACCATCAGAAAGCCATCACGGCACCTCGAGAGATCGAGGACAGCCCGCGGCCCGGACCGCCCCGAGCTGACGCCCTGATTTGAAAGGCGCATTATGAAAGTCTTCTCCACTCCCGCTGAGGTTCTTGTCGACCCCTCGCTGAACCTGACAAGCATTGTTGAGCGACACCGTGCCGATAGCTCCAACCCGGTGCTGTACCGTCGCCAGATGTCTCCCGGTAACTGGCAGCCGGTTCGCGCCCAGCAGTTCCACCAGATGGTGACCAACCTGGCTAAGGGCATGATTGCCTCCGGTATCCGCCCGGGTGACCGTGTGGGTATTATGAGCCGCACCCGTTTTGAGTGGACTGTCATTGACTTCGCGATTTGGTATGCCGGTGCTGTCTCCGTGCCGGTATATGAGACGAACGCTGCCGCTCAGGCTGCGTGGGCACTGTCCCATTCTGAGGCTGTCGCCATCTTCGTCGAGGATGAGAAGCTTCTGGCGCGCATCGCGGAGGCTGAGGAATTCGCCTCCACGACCCAGGAGCCCATGCAGTTGAAGCACCGCTGGGTCATTGAGAACGGTGACCTCGATACCCTGAGCACTCGCGCCTCCGAGGTAAGCGATGAGCGGCTGGAGCAGGTACGTTCCGCAGCCGGTTGTGACGACCTCGCGACCATTGTGTACACCTCCGGCACGACCGGCCGCCCCAAGGGTTGCCCGCTCACCCACGGCAATTTCCTGAACCTGAGCGCCAACACGCGCTTCGTGGAAAGCGAAATTGCGAACCCCCGCAACTCGTCGATTCTCTTCCTGCCGCTGGCCCACGTGCTGGCTCGCCTGATTCAGGTGCTGGCCCTGGACGCCGGTGTGGTTATCGGCCACTCCCCGAACATTAAGAACCTCGCGGCCGACCTTGATAGCTTCAAGCCGACCATGCTGCTGGTGGTCCCCCGAGTCTTCGAGAAGGTGTATGAGGGGGCCAAGGCCAAGGCAGAGAAGGGCGGTTCTCTCAACAAAGCTCTTTTCGACCGCTCGGTGGACATCGCGATTGCCTGGTCGAAGGCGAAGGTCACCGGACATGTATCTTTCAAGCTCGCGGCGCAGTACGCCCTGTACGACCGTCTCGTGTACTCCAAGCTGCGTGCGGCTCTGGGCGGGCAGCTACACTACGCGGTCTCCGGAGGCGGCCCGCTGGGCGAGCGCCTCGCGCACTTCTTCCACGCGGTGGGCGTGCAGGTCATCGAGGGCTACGGCCTGACTGAGACCTGCGCTCCCATCGCGGCCGGGCGTATCACCCCGTATCAGATCGGTAGGATTGGCCCGCTTCTTCCAGGTGCCGAGGGCACCATCGCCGAGGACGGCGAGCTACTGGTGCGCGGTGTGGGCGTCATGAAGGGGTACTACAAGAACCCCGAGGAGGACGCCCAGGCGTTCACCGAGGACGGCTGGCTCCGTACCGGCGACCTGGCCGAGTTCGACGAGGCCGGGTTGCTGAAGATTGTGGGACGCAAGAAGGAAATCATCGTCACCGCCGGCGGCAAGAACGTCATTCCGGGCATTGCGGAGAACCATCTGCGTACCTCTCCCCTGGTCTCCCAGGCCATGCTGGTGGGGGATGAGAAGCCCTTCATCGCGGCCCTCGTGACCCTGGATCCGGATACCCTGCCCGAGCAGCTCGAGCACCTGGGGCTGCCGCGCTCACTGTCCATCCCGGAGGCGGCCGTGCATCCGGCGGTACGCGCCGCCGTGCAGCGAATTGTGGACGAGGCGAATCAGCTGGTCTCGCGCGCCGAGGGTATCCGCGAGTTCCGCATCATGAACCGCGATCTGACCGAGGAGGACGGCTATCTGACCCCCTCGCACAAGATTCGCCGCGCGAAGGTGCTGCAGGATTTCTCCTCCTACGTGGACGAAATGTACGGCAAGGTTTCTGATAGCACGTCGGATTCTTTGGCTCGTCTGCAGGAGTACGCGGCGGAGCAGTCTGAGAAGTTCGCTGAACTGCGTGAGCAGGCTGCCGAGCGTCTGCACGAGTATGCGGACCACCAGGCGGAGCGTCTTGCCGAGCTGCGCGAGCAGGCGGCTGAGAAGTTTGAGGAGCTGCGTGAGCAGACCGCCGAAATGATGCAGAAGCCTCAGGAAGAGAAGGTTGAGGCTAAGGACGACGCTAAGAAGTCCGATAAGTCTGAGAAGGCTGAGGATTCTTCCGCTGAAGCTCCGGCTGAAAAGACAGAAGCTAAGAAGGCTGAGAAGAAGTCTGAAAGCGACAACGCCTAACCGGCTCTAGCTACCGAAACGAGAGGAGGGGGTCGTACCGCTGTGGTACGACCCCCTCCTCTCGTATATTGGCTCGTGTATGTTGACCGCCCATAGCATTCGGCTTCCGGGCGTTATCTAGCCGGCGTTAGTTGGCGGGCTCGTTGAATTCCAGACCGAGCAGCGCGTTCTCAACGATTTCGGTCAGTGCCGGGTGAATCCAGTACTGGCCGCGTGCGAGGGTGCGCGCATCCATGCCGAAGCTCATTGCCTGCAGGAGCGGCTGGATGAGCACGGAGGACTCTTCACCGACCAGGTGTGCACCGAGCAGCTCACCGTTGTCCTTACGGGCAATGAGCTTGCACAGGCCAATCTTGTCTTCCATTGCCCAGCCGTAGGCGGTGTCGCCAAAGTTCTGTGCCTTGACGGTAATCTCAAAGCCTTCACGTTCAGCCGCCTGGCGCGCCTGCTCTTCGGTCATGCCGACCACAGCAATCTGCGGGTTGCTGAAGACGGCAGCCGGTACGTAGCGGTGGTCGCTGGCACGCAGGTCCTCGGGGTGGCTGAGGTTGTGCTGCACAACGCGTGCCTCGTGGTTTGCCACGTGCTTGAGCTGGTAGCGGCTGGACACGTCGCCGAGGGCGTAGACGCCGGGTACGGGCGCGCCGTTGTAGAGCACGCGCTGGTACTTATCGACGCTGAGCTGGCCGCCGTCCTGCACGTCGAAGTAGTTCTTCGCGTTGAGGGTGTCGGTGTTGGGGCGACGACCGGTTGCCACGAGCACAGCGTCTGCCGGGATTTCGAGCAGTTCTTCACCGTTCTCGGTAGTGTGCTTAGCTACGACGGTCACACTGCCGTCGGCGTTCTCACGGATTTCGGAGAGGGACGCATCCTTGACGATGTTCCACTGCTTGCTTGCGGCTTCTTCGAAGCGTGCCACGACCTCTTCGTCCACGCCACGTAGCAGGCGGGAGGAGCGGTTCAGCTGGGTTACTTCGGTACCGAATGCGGAGAAAACGTGGGAGAATTCTGCCGCAATCACGCCGCCGCCGATGACGACCATACGGGCGGGCAGCTCGTCCATGCGCATGACGTTGTCATTGGTGTAGACCTTGGAGGAGTCGATACCGGGTACGGGAGGCAGCACGGCGCGTGAACCTGCCGCAACAACAATCTGGCGGCCCTGCAGGCGGGTGCCGTCGGTCAGCTCGACGGTGTGGGAGCCGACGAAGCGCGCGTACTGGTCGTAGAAGTCGACGTTGGGCAGACCGGCACGCCAGTTGCGGCCGCCTTCAACAATCTGGTCAATGCGGGAGGCAAAGATACGGTCACGAATCTGCGCCCAGTGCACGGCGTCTACGTGTGCGTCGACGCCCAGGTGCTTGACCTCGCGGGTCTTCTGCGCGATGGTCGCCGGGTAGACGTACATTTTGGTGGGGATGCAGCCAACGTTCAGGCAGGTGCCGCCGAAGATACCGCCGTCGATGAGGGCGACCTTCTTGTCGTCCCATTCGGGGCCGATGAGGGTGTTGCCGGATCCGGAGCCGATGACGATGAGGTCGTACTGTGCTACGCCGTCAATGCGTTCTACGTTCTCGATGCTCATGTGGTCCTCTCGTTGTTGGTGTTGAGGCTGGGCTCGTTCCCAGCGTGCCCCTCGATAGCGGGGTTATTTCTGTTACTGCCACTATAACGCGTGGAGGCTACCGGCTATTCCCACTATCTGGTGTCAATGTTGACGGATATGCGAAAGGTGCGCCGTCCCAAAGAACCACAGCGCTGAGAACACAGCGGTTCTTTGAGAAGACGCACTCAAGCGTTGAGAACTATTCGAGCCCGCGGATTAGTGACGCGTATATGTCTGCGCTAAGAGGTCAGCGATTAGATGTCTGCCATAAGCCCAGCCAGCAGACGGGTGAAGTCAATGGCGGGATCAACCGATTCTTCGTCGGGCCAAAAATGAATCGGGTACGCCGCACCCTGGGCGCGTTGCAGCACGGGGCTTTCAGCGAGCACCGGCTCTGCGACAAGATCGCCGAAAAGGGAGCGCATTTCGTCGCGTCGGTAGCGGTGTTCGCTATCGTTGGGGCGCATCTTATTGATAACTACTCCCGCACCGTCAATGCTGATGCCGCTTTCCTGCTGAAAACGCACGATGGCGCGCAGGGTTCGTTCGGTGCCCGCTACAGAGAAAAGGGAAGGCTCAGCGACCGAGAGGATGCGCTCACTAACCGCCCAGCCCATCGAAGACAGGGTTCCGAGGAACGGCGGGCAGTCGATCAGGATGACGTCGTAGGCGTCCGCAGCCGCCTCCACCATGCGCTTGAATCGGCGGATGAACGGCGCGGCTTCCTGCCGGTCCACGAGGGTGGAACGAGCCGAACCGCGCGCCACCTTCACGCTACCGGTGGTCACGGGGTTATTGGTCAGCAGGGTGGGTTTGCCGACGAGCGAGTTCCAAGAGGAGCTACCGGCTTCCTCCGCGAAGGCACGTTCATTGGAGCTAGCGATTAGAGAGGCGACGTCGGGGATGGTTTCATCCACTGCCAGGCCGGTGCTGGCGTCGCCGTGGGGGTCGAGGTCAATAACGAGTGTGGAGAGTCCGCTGTGTAATGCCGCGGAGGCGAGCCCCAAAGTGATGGACGTTTTGCCAACGCCACCCTTGAGGCTGCTGATACTGACGATGCGGGGCATGCAGGTCCCTTTTATGAGTGAGGTGTAATGCCCCTTTATTTTAGCGAATCTTCGCTTTTCTTCTGGCTCTGACAGGGGTGTATCTTGAGTTTTTTCTCAAGTGAGCATTGAATATTCCCTCGCATTTAAAGCTTCAGCCCGCGCTCGCTACCCGATAGGTAGTGAGCGCGGGCTGATTCACGTTTTGTGTTTTATGCCTGTGCGCGGCGGGCACGGCGGGCGGCAAGTTCGTCGCCTTCGAAGTTTTCGTGCATCTCTTCGCCGGGCTGGCCGTTGAGGTTCATTTCGATTTCGCGCCAGACGCGGCCAATCGCGATACCGAAGACGCCCTGACCAGCCTGAACCAGGTCGATAACCTCGCTCGGGGAGGTGCATTCGTAGACGGTGGTACCGTCACTCATCAGGGTGATGTTCGCGAGGTCGTCAATGCCGCGGGTACGCAGATGCTCGATGGAGGTGCGAATCTGCTGCAGGGACACGCCGGTGTCGAGCAGTCGCTTCACAATCTTAAGCACGAGCACATCGCGGAAGCTGTAGAGGCGCTGGGTACCGGAGCCGGAGGCGCTACGCACGGTGGGTACAACCAGGTCGGTGCGTGCCCAGTAGTCGAGCTGACGGTAGGTGATGCCTGCTGCCTTGCAGGCGACGGCGCCACGGTAGCCGAGGTTTTCCTCGACGACAGAGACCGGGTCGGTGAAGAGTACGCCTTGTTCACCGCGCGGAGGCGGCGCTACGGGGAAGAGGGTGTCGAAGCCATCCAGGGGCTGGTCGAAGCCCTGGGGTGCCTCATGGGTGCCTGCGGCCTCGCCTGCATTTTCGGCTACCTGCTGCTCTAGCACGGTCCCTCCTTTTCGTTAACCCGTTTAATGCGATTCACCGCGCCCTATCAAATGTGGTCGACTTCGTTCCGGTGTAGCCCCGATTTTCGGGGTGAGATTCTAGGGCTAGGCCTTAGAATCTGCATCTATGATTCGCGTGGCTTCCCTCTGCGAGGTTAGCTACGCGGTTTTCAATACTACACATTGGCTCGACTATTCGGTTCGTAGAACACGATTCGATAGTGCGACCGATGCGCGATAGGCGCGGTTGTTCAATCTATTTTAACTGATAGAGGGCTCTACTTAAAATTGAACCCACCGAAGCGAATGATCTTTTCAGATTCATTCGTACCTCTTTAACGCCCTGTGGGGGTGCTCCTCCCCCGCTATTCTCCTCGCTTTTTCTGGGTATCCATCCCACAGGGGAGTTTAAAAAGTAAATGCGTACGGAGCAGTCCGTACGCATTTACAGCTGAGTTGAGTGAACAGCCTTGGCAGGCCGGGAGCCCCCTGGTGAGAAAGCTCTTCGTGTTGGACGAAGGGGTAGAAATTCCGAGCGTGCCAGCGTCGGCTTCGTCCAAGTCTAGAGGCCGCTACCCGTTGGTAAGGGGTAGGGACTATAGAGGGAATCACCATGGTCAGTGGTGTTTCCCGAGGGAAATCCCCGTTTGGGGTGTGGTAGAACCGCTGAGGGTTTACGAGCAGCAGACTGTCCGGTAGTCTGCGTCTTCGTGCGCCTACTCGTAGGTAGGCATCGCCGATTCGACCAGAGTTGCGTGCAGCTGCAAGCACAACTTGCGGATCTTGTCGGCTCGTTCCTGCGCCTGAGCCTGAGAGGCTGCGTCGCGGCGTGATGCCAGCGGAGCCACCGCAATTTCCACGAGGGAAATTTCGCGGTCTGCCGCTGACTTGAATGCGCGCAGGTGACGAGGCTGAATGCCGTGCTGGGTCAGTTCTGCACTAACGCGGGCAATCAGCACATCGTAATCGGTGTACTCCACATCCGAACCGTCTTCGAGCAGTCCAAAGTCAATCAGCTCGCGAATCAGTTCGGGGGTGGTGTTAGCGTATTCTGCCAGCTCGCGGAGAGTGTAGGTGCGACCTTCCTGCTCGTTCGGGCCAAGGACGGTGTCTAGCACGTCTTCGCTTACGGTGGCAGGCATGGAGTTCAGTACGCGACCGGCTTCCATGTCCTCCAGGTGCTGACGGATTACCTTGAGCGGCATGTAGTGGTCGCGCTGCATGGTGAGGATGTAGCGCAGGCGCTCAATATCCGTCTGGGAGTACTTGCGGTAACCGGTTTCGGTACGGCTGGGGTGCACGAGACCGCGCTCCTCCAGGAAGCGGATCTTGGATGCACTAATTCCGGGGAACTCCAGGTCAAGCTGGCTAAGAACCTGACCAATGGTCCGGCTCTTAACGTCACGCGGGTTACGGTCAGAGCCGCCGTTCTCCACGTCCTCTAGTTGAACCTCAGCGTTAGTGAGGTTCTCATCGATGCGTGAGGTCATCTATGTCTTTCGGGTACTTGTTCAGACGATGTCGATACGAGCCGAAATTTGAGTGAGTGGCTCGTTCCCCCGGTCGGGGGTCTCGCTCCGTGCCGAACATCTTTGCTTAGTGTTGAGAGTGTGATAGATAAGTTTAGTTGTTTATCACGAAATGATAAACCGCAAACCTTCGAGACAATCTTATAGCCTCACAAGGCATTTTGCTATTTAGTTCGCCCTTTTCAGGGGCTTTTTGAACCCAAAAATAGCCACACAATCAAACATTAATCAGTAGAGACAGTACCAATTTTAGCAAAATTCCAATACTTCGAACACATATATCTCATATTGGACTGCTTTACGAGGAAAATTTTATCTTCTCGCGATAGTTGAAGTTTTCATCACATTTAACTTGAAAGAGGCTCCCACTAGGGGTTTAGTCATCCTTCAAGCCACTTTAGTGAATTCCTACACCTTCAAGACGAACCTTAAATGCGCCCAACTATTTGCGTTTGTGTGCATTTTAAAAGAAAAACGGCGAGACCAATCGGTCTCGCCGTCTCACCACTACATACCTCTTATCCGAGGCCTATAGAAGGTCTTAGAGTCTATCGACTTAGAGCTTGTCCAGCTCAGCCTTGTACGCCTCTGCATCCAGCAGGTTCGCCAGGTCATCAGCGTTCTCGGGGCGAATCTCAATGATCCAGCCCTCGCCGTAGGGATCGGAGTTAACCAGTGCGGGGTCATCCTCCAGGCCCTCGTTCACTGCGACAATCTCGCCCGCAATGGGAGCGAAAAGATCAGAGACAGACTTGGTGGACTCAATCTCACCGAAGCTATCCTCAGCAGCTACAGAGTCGCCGACAGAGGGAAGGTCGACGTAGACGACGTCACCCAGTGCATCCTGAGCGTGGTCGGTAATACCAACACGTACGGTGCCCTCGGCGGTGAGAGCGGAAACCCACTCGTGCTCAGAAGTGTACGAGAGTTCTGCGGGAACGTTGCTCATAGCAGCGGTGTCCTTTCAGTGTGTTCTTGCGTAGCGCGGACCGTCCCGCGCACGGTGTCGTTCCGTATGTGGGATGACGGAACGTCCTACACCAATTATCACATAAGAAGTAACGCGGGGCACGTCCAAACACCCCCGTACCACTTCTATGACACTATATTTTCCTTATCCTATCTAACCGCTCAACAAGCGCCCCTTCCCAAGGCCCTAGAAGCACCCCTATTACTCACCTCCAGCAGGGAGCCATCAGACACACCAAAAGGCTCAGGGCCCCACACCATGATGGTGCAGGGCCCTGAGCCTTAGGCTAGAGAGCTAAACTCTCACAGCGCCTTAGCGGGAAGAAATGACGCGCTCGGAGAAGCGGTTCGGGTTACCGAAACGGTGTGCGGTAATCGAAACAGCCTGCTCGCGGAGGAAGGGCAGCATCTCGATACGGCCAGCCTCGGTGACGGGTGCGAAGTACACTGCAACGTCCGGGCGACCACCCAGTGCGGTGTAGAGGGACTTCTCATCGTTACCGATGTAGCGGATACGGGTGCCTTCCAGCGGGGTACCAGCCAGTGCGCGAACCGGGGTCTTAGCGTTCGAAGCCAGGTACTCGCGGAACTGAGCGTCCGACTTGACTTCGTACTTGATGCCCTTGTTCTCGAGGACGCCACGGACGTCGACCGGCAGGTCCTTACCGACGGACAGAGCAACCGGTGCGTTAGCTGCCAGACCGGCGAGCACAACGCGCAGGGTCTCTGCTGCGGATGCGGACTCGTCTGCACGAACCAGAACCTGGGTGGGTACGTAGCGCAGGATGTTGCGCTCCACGCCCAGCTTCGAGGGATCGTGACCGAAGCCGAACTCGGTGTCCCAAGCGTGTGCGTCAGAGGAGACACCGCGCTTGATGAATGCGAAGTCCTCGCGCTTGCCCAGCTCGGAGTTCTCGATGGTAGCCAGGGTCTCGCGGACGGTCACGGACTGGGTGACAGCGGTTGCGGTTGCCTGTGCGGGCTCCCAATCGGACAGAGCGATCAGGTAGCTGGGGCCACCAGCCTTGGTACCGGAGCCAACGGTGGACTTCTTCCAACCACCGAAGGGCTGACGCTGAACGATTGCACCGGTAATTGCACGGTTGACGTACAGGTTACCTGCCTGGACCTTGGAGAGCCACAGCTCGAGCTCATCAGCATCCAGCGAGTGCAGACCTGCGGTCAGACCGTAATCGGGTGCGTTCTGCAGCTCGATTGCCTCTTCCAGGGTGTCAGCGGTCATGATACCCAGGATGGGACCGAAGTACTCGGTCATGTGGTACTCAGAACCGGGCTTGACGCCTTCACGAACACCGGGGCTCCAGAGGCGACCGGTCTCGTCCAGTTCCTTGGGCTGAACGAGCCAGCGCTCGCCCGGGCCGAGGGTGGTCAGACCGCGCAGCAGCTTCTCTTCCGGCTTCTGAACAACGGGGCCCATCTCGGACTCAATGTCCTGCGGGTGTGCCACGTGCAGGGAACTGACGGAGTCAAGCAGCTGACGGCGGAAACGCTCGGACTGTGCCACGGAGCCAACCAGGATGACGGTGGAGCCAGCGGAGCACTTCTGACCTGCGTGACCGAATGCCGAGTAAACGACGTCCTTGACGGCGAGGTCGATGTCAGCGTTCGGGGTGACGATGATGGAGTTCTTACCCGAGGTCTCACCGAACAGGGGCAGGTCATCACGCCAGGAGCGGAAGAGCTCAGCGGTCTCGTAACCACCGGTCAGGATCAGGCGGTCAACCTCGGGGTGCGAGATGAGCAGCTTGCCTGCAGCGCGGTCAACAACCTTGACGAGCTTCAGAACTTCCTTGGGAACGCCTGCTTCCCACATGATCTCTGCGATCAGGGCACCGGTGCGAGCGGTGATGGTTGCGGGCTTGAAGATGACAGCAGAACCTGCAGCCAGACCAGCCAGAACACCACCAGCGGGGATAGCGGTCGGGAAGTTCCACGGGGGAACAACCAGGGTCAGGTCAACAGACTTGGGCTTTGCGCCGTCGATCTTCTCGAGGTCCTCAGCCAGCATTGCGTAGTAGTATGCGAAGTCGATTGCCTCGGAGACCTCGGTGTCGCCCTGCTCCAGGGTCTTGCCAGCCTCAGCTGCCATAACCTCCAGCAGGTCACCGCGGCGCAGTGCGATAGCCTTACCGACCTTGCGCAGAATCTCTGCACGCTCGTGGCCGGAGAGCTTGCCCCATGCCTTGCCAGCCTCTTCGGTTTCCTTGATCAGCTTCTCAGCCTCAGCCTCACTGGTCAGCTCGTTAGCCTTGAGGGTGTCGATGCCCAGCTTGGTGGTCTTGGAACGCTCGAGGATTGCGCGGCCCCACTCGCGGTTACCGGAGAGTGCGGGGTCGGTGTCGGGGGTGTTCTCGAAGCGGCCTGCCGGTACGAAGACGTTGTCCTCGTTCTCGGTCAGACGGTTCTGGGTGCGCTTGGATGCGGGAACCTCGTCGGTGACGGAGTTCAGTGCACGCATGAAGCGGTCCTCTTCGCGCTTGAAGATGGACTCGTCGGTTGCCAGGTCGAAGATACCGGACATGAAGTTCTCGGAGGAAGCGTTCTCCTCGAGACGACGGATCAGGTATGCGATAGCAACGTCGAATTCCTTGGGGTTCACGACGGGCACGTACAGCAGCAGGTGGCCAACGCGACGGCGGATGATCTCTGCCTGCTGCTCAGCCATACCAATCAGCATCTCGAACTCGACGCGGTCCTTCACGCCGCGGTCCTCGGACAGCAGCAGTGCGAAAGCAACGTCGAAGAGGTTGTGGCCTGCAATACCGAGGCGAACGTTCTTCACGTGCTCGGGGCGCAGTGCGTAGTCCAGAACGCGCTTGTAGTTGGTGTCAGCAGCCTGCTTGGTGTCCCAGGTGGTCAGCGGCCAGCCGTGCATAACAGCTTCGACGATTTCCATGGAGAGGTTTGCGCCCTTAACCAGGCGGACCTTGATGCCTGCGCCGCCAGCAGCAACGCGCTTTGCGGACCACTCCTGCAGGTGCTGCATTGCAGCCAGGGTGTCGGGCAGGTATGCCTGGAGCACGATACCGGCTTCCAGGTCCTTCAGGTGGGGCTGGTCCAGGATCTTGGTGAACACCTCAATGGTGAGGTCCAGGTCCTTGTACTCCTCCATGTCCAGGTTGATGAACTTCTTGGGGGAGCTGGATGCAGCCAGCTCGTACAGCGGGGTCAGGCGGCGAACAGCGGTCTCAACGACCTCGTCGAATGCCCAGTGCTGGTGGGGGCCGGAAACAGCGGACACCTTGATGGAGACGTAGTCAACGTCGTCACGTGCCAGCAGGCGCTTGGTCTCAGCCAGGCGGTGCTCTGCTTCCTTGTCACCCAGAACTGCCTCACCGAGCAGGTTGACGTTCAGGCGGTTACCGGTCTTGGTCAGCTCTGCAATTGCGTCGCCCAGCTTCTCCTCGGAAGCGTCGACGATCAGGTGACCAACCATCTCGCGCAGCACGCGGCGTGCAACGGGAACGGTGGGCCATGCGACCTTGCCAGCCAGCTTGCCACCGAAGCCAACAGCGGACTTCATGTACCAGGGCAGGAAGGAAGGTGCCAGGCCGGAAATGCGGGAGAGGTTGCGGCCGGAGACGTTGTCGTCTTCGGGGCGAATAACGCCATCAACAAAGCCGACGGTGAAGGGAAGACCATTGGGGTCCTTCAGAACACCGGCGAGCTGCTCAGCCGCGAAGGTGGGCTTGATCGACTGGGACTCATTTACCCACTGACGAACAAGCTGACGAGCTTCCAGAGCCATCTTCTGGTAGTGCTCAGATGCGAAAGGATGGGTCATCCTTGACTCCTAACTATCTCACTGTGTGCGGTGCACACCACGTTTGGCGATGTCTCTATTTCACCACAAAAGGGTA
Organism: Rothia sp. HMSC062H08; assembly: GCF_001810775.1. Taxonomy (NCBI): domain Bacteria; kingdom Bacillati; phylum Actinomycetota; class Actinomycetes; order Micrococcales; family Micrococcaceae; genus Rothia; species Rothia sp. HMSC062H08. The sequence goes on along the minus strand of NZ_KV802668.1, from coordinate 39,907 downwards.
ATAAATACCTCATTAGAAAAACTGAATGTTTTTTCCAAAATCCATTTAGTTTTTCTAAATGATTGTGCGGTGAGGTTTTCACCCCGCGCCCCCTCCGAACCTCCTGTTCGAAGAGACAAGGTGAAGTTTGTAGCGACATCGCTATCCATCTCTCTCAGGCTAGCACTTTCAGAAAGCAAATACCGAACCGATTTCGTAACAATCGAACACTTCAAAACCAGTCCCAAAAGCATCTTCGGCTCTAAGAATCATCACATTCAGCGCGAAAATACTCGCTACACAAGCCAACATGCCGGCACCCCACTTCAGGCGTCTCAAAAAGAGCCAGCCGGAAGCCCACGCGGTACCATAGACAAGAGTCCACGATGAGAGACGCACCACGGAAGAACTCAGAGGCACAATCTGCAGAACAACCGGGCGCGCCAGGGAGGAAAATATGTCCATCTACGACATCCGACGTATGCAGATGCTCCTCGAAATCCAAGAACGCGGCACTGTCATCGCCGCAGCCGAAGCACTCAGCCTCACCCCCTCCGCCGTCTCCCAGCAGATTGCCACCCTCGAAAAAGAAACCGGCACCCCGCTTTTGCAGCGCATCGGCAGGCGCGTACAGCTCACCAGCGCCGGACTCATCATCGTCGACAGCGCCCGCAGCATCCTGCGCGAACTCGACCGCATGCAAACCTCCGTCGCCAACCTCACCGGCGAACCCGCAGGCATGGTCCGCCTCGCCATCTTCCAGTCCGCAGCCTTCGCACTGCTACCGGAAACCCTCAGCTACCTTACCGAACACGCACCCTCACTCACCCTGCAGGTACTGCAAATCGACCCCGAAACCGGAACCTCCCTGACTCGAAGCCGCGAATACGACATGGTGCTCTCCGAAGCCTACCCGCACCACCACATCCCCGAATACCCCGAACTGCACTCCGAACTACTCACCGAAGACCCGCTCAGCCTGATTGTGCCCAGCACCTCCACCATCACCTCAATCGAGGAGGCGCACGCACTGCCCTGGGTTCTCGAAATGGAACAGAACACCTCCCGCAGCTGGGCGCTCAACCAGTGCCGCACCGCAGGATTCGAGCCGGTCATCCGCTACAGCGCCAATGACATGATTACGAACTCCAACCTCGTCAAAGCAGGATTCGCCGTCACCATCGTGCCCGGCTTCATCCTCTCCTCCCTCTCCACCACCGAGGGGCTACGCATCGTAGAGCTACCCGGCAAGCCCTGCCGCAAAATCTTTACCGCCGTGCGCCGAGAGTCCGCCGCCAACCCCGCCATCGCCATGGTGCGTGAAGCACTGCACCACGCGGTCAAGGTAGCATTCGGCGAGCATGAAAAGACCGAAACCGCATAAGAAAAACCAGCTGCCACCCATGCCGGCAGACTAGACAATGCAAAGGTCGGGGCCGTTCCCAGGAACGACTCCGACCTTTCAACATACCTTTTTGAACAGGCGCCTATATATAAGGTATAAAAACACACAACGGAGCCATTCCCCCGCCGTGCCTATCCTTCACAGGGTCAGCCCAACTGCTAGTTCAGCGAAGCAACCACAGCCGAGCTCTGCACCTCGTAGAACGAAGATGACAAACCAGCTGCCGCCATATCCAGCACAGCGCTCACATGAACCTGCTTCAACGCAGAACCGGCAACATCCGAAGCCACCTGATAATTCAGCTGAACATCCAAGCGGTGACCGCGAGGAATAGCAGTACGCAACTCCAGAACGTTCTCGCTGCCGGCACCAGCTTGACCGGTCTGCTCGCTACGGCGCACCGCATCAAGATTCAGAGCATCCACAGGAGCCACCAGGGCTGAAGCACCCAGGCTACCCGAAGGCAGCACCGCCTGCCCCGAGGTGACACGAAGAGTCACCGCGGGATTCAACAACAAACCAGTCTTCGGATCCTGCGCGCGAGCACGCACCATCAGGCGAGTACCCACCGGCAGCGTCGAATTACCTTCATTAATAATGCTCAGGCGAGTCGGCAGATTCCGGAAAGCAACAGTACGCGCAGGCTGGCTCTGCATAGACACAGCCTGCACACCGTTAGCAACCTTCAACTCCAGGCGGATGCATGACTCGTTATAGCGCATCGGAACCTGCACCAGCGCAGAACTCGCCGCGCCACCGTGCTGTCCACCGCCGCGCTGTCCGCCAGGACGCTGGGTCACCGGGGTCACGCGAGCGCGCTTACCGCCCGAACGAGTTGCCGCCTCCGCAGCGCTCACGCCGCCAGCTACCAGGGCAGCCGAAGCGCCCGCAACCTTCAACGCGGTACGGCGAGAAGCGTTCATCAGATTATTCTTAGTCATTTTCTACTCCCCTAGGCCTTCGCGATACGGTACACGCCGCTAATCGTGCCTTGCCACCAGGTGCCGTAACGGTCAATCGTGCCCACCATCTGCAGGGTGTCACCACCGCCAAGCAGCAGGCTCACATGCTGAGGCAGGCGCTGCTCGTGCATCGTCTTACCGGTTTCCATGTCCAGCGCGACAGCCCACGCGTAGGCACCATTCGCCAAACCAGCCGGACCGCGGCGACGCTCACAGGTATAAATCAGGCCGTCAGCGGTGGAATAGCGAGGAACAGCCGAAGAGTACACGTCCTTACGGTCCCAGATCTTACGCAGACCGCGGTCGGTAATATCCCAACGCTCCATACCGGGGGCAAAAAGCGCATTCGCAGGAACCGACGGGCCGGCACCCTCCGGGTACTTCGGGTAGGGGTAGCCGTAGGTGCTTGCACCCACCATCGTGTTACCCACACCGATCATGGAGTTCTCAGTGCCAGAGGTACCGGCAGTAAACAGGCCGGCGCTACCGACCTTCGCACCGTTATCGGTGCGGTACACAATGACCGACTCCTGAATATCAGAGTTATCGGTCAGCATCACGTAATCGGAGCCGTTCGGGCCAAAGAAGGTCGGGGAGGCGCCAGAACCCCACGCGAGCTTGCCCGGCTTGCGGGCGCTACCGCGGTCGTAGGCATGCCACCACTTGAGGGTGGGCGCACCGGTTGCGGTAGCGTTCAGCATATAAATAGCGTGGGAAGTAACCACACTCACGCCCTGCGGGCACGCCGAAATCGAGTTATCGATACGTTCACCCGCAATCGACGCCTTATTCAGGCGCATCGAGCGAATCGTGCCGCGGGCAGAATCAATCACCGCAATGTAGCCGTTCTTCGTCGCAACCCAAATGCGACCGGACCAGTCGGGTACCAGGCCAACCACAGCGTCATTGGCGCTCTGGGCGAGCATGCGGCTCAGGTCAATACGCTCATCAACGCGGATGCTGCGTCCGTCAGCAGAGTGGGAGAGGCGCAGCAGGCACTGAGAGCCATCCACCAGAACCATACGGTCCTGCGCGTCAAGGTAGGCGTACACACCACCGAGCAGCGCGCCCTTCGGGATGTCCAAGTGGGAGAGCTCGCGGCCGGTATGCGGGTCAAGGATAGAGAGCTTCGGGGTGATGAACTCGCCGTGGGCGAAGACCTGGGTGCAGAGCACCTGAATGAAGCCGTCACGTCCGGCAAGAATCGTCGGGCAGGCGCCGCCGAGCTTCGTGCCGGTAATCTTCCAGTCACCGGCGCCGGGGCCGGCAAGAGGAGTAGCGTCGGAAGACTGGGCATCACCGTGCATGGTGGTAATGCCGGGTGCGCCCAGGTGCGGATTCGCCTGGGCGTTATAGGTGGGGGTCATGGTTGGTTCTTTCTAACGGTGAGTGGCGCACACCTTCAATGGAGTGCACAAATATGCGCTTTCACATGCGCAAACGTTTCACATTGTAGGGTCAGAAAGCAGTTTTTGACGACACTAAAGGACACCTTGAAACATTGTTCAGGCGACGCTTGAGATCTTCACCTGGAAAGCTCTCAAGCACTACCTTTCAGATTCAAGGCGCCCCTTTACCCCATCACCACGGACTCTCATACCCGCGGCGATTATTTTTAGCTATTTCTCCATGAGCGCCTTTGCCAGGGCATCATCAAGAACCAAGTCAGTAATTGCGCCCGTACGCAACGCGCCGCGCAAAGCACGCACACGGTGAGTACCGGACGCAACGCAAATACGGCGCGGAATGCGGGCAAGCTCCTTCGGAGTCGGACCGGACGCACGCTTATTCAACTCAAGATCAGCCCACGAGCCGTCCTCACGCAGAAGAATCGTGCACATATCCCCCACAACGCCCAGCTCACGCAACTGACGCTGCTCCTGCACCTCAAAATAGCCACCCGAATACACGTGAGAAGGAATAGGTCCACCAAAAGCACCCACGCCAAAAATAGCGAGGTCAACATTCTGCTGGGCATGCAGATTCTTCTGCACGCTACGCTCACGCCACATGGCGGTCTTCGTGTCCGCATAGTCAAAGAACGCGGGAACCGGAAAATGGATAGTCTGCGCATCATAGGCATTCACCAACTGCCCCAGCAGGGAACCCAGGTACGGAATGCCCGAATGGTGCGCGTTACCGGCACCATTCATCTGCACCACAGTCACGCCCTTCAGAGGGCGGCGCGGCAGATGACGAGAAATCTCGGTCATCGTTGAACCCCACGCCACACCCAGGCTCGTTCCATTATCAATCAGGGAATCAAGTAGAGCCGCCGCAGTACGGGATACCTGGCTCATGCGGGCGATGGGGGTGGCGTCCGAACGGACATTCACGAGAGTAACGCGCACCTTATAGCGCTCACCGATGCGGCGCTCAAGCTCGCTGCGGGCACGGAAGGAATCATCTAGACGGATCTGCACCATGCCGCTCTCACGAGCACTTTTAAGCAGACGCGACACAGTGGCTCGAGAAACCCCCAGACGAGCCGCGATAGCGTCCATCGTCATGTTGTGGATGTAGTACAGCTGTGCCGCCTCGTAAGTGTGGTTAGCGCGTTCGTTCATCGACCCCAGACCCCCAGTGAAAATCCGTTCAAACTACTTGGTTATTATTTCACCATTGGGTTTTACTATTTGCAAGATGAAACCCCACGCCGCGCACGCGGCACGACAAGAAAGAGCACTACATGAGCTCCCAGCACATTGCACAGCAGTCTCAGCTGACCGCCGAGTCCCGCGCCAAGGCGCTCAAGAGCATGGTCAACGAAGAACTCGACATCTTGGTCGTCGGCGGCGGCATCACCGGTGCAGGCATTGCCCTCGACGCAGCAACCCGCGGTCTGCGCACCGGTATCGTCGAAGCAGGCGACTGGGCTGCAGGCACCAGCGCATGGTCCTCCAAGCTCGTTCACGGCGGCCTGCGCTACCTCTACAACCTCGACTTCAAGCTCGTGACCGAAGCACTGACCGAGCGCGGCCTGCTGCTGAACAAGATCGCACCCCACCTGGTGCACGCACAGCCCTTCCTGTGGCCCCTGAAGATGCCCGTCATCGAGCGCGCATACTCCGCAATCGGCATCGGCATGTACGACACCCTCGCATTCCTCGGTTCCCGCGGCAACAAGGGCGTCCCCTCCCAGCGTCACTTCACCAAGACCGGCACCAAGACCGTCTTCCCCGACATCAAGGACTCCGCATTCAGCGGCGCAATCCAGTTCTACGACGCACGCGTTGACGACGCACGCCTCGTCATCGACGTCGTCCGCACCGCTGCAGGCTACGGCGCACTGGCTGCATCCCGCACCCAGGTTGTCGGCTTCACCAAGGACGCATCCGGCCGCGTCATCGGCGCAGAGCTGGCAGACCTGGAGACCGGTGAGCGCCTGAACGTACGCGCAAAGCACGTCATCAACGCAACCGGCGTGTGGACCGAAGAGTCCGAGTCCCTGGCTAACCCCGATGCAGGCCTGGAGGTTCTGGCATCCAAGGGTATCCACATCGTGGTTCCCCGCGACCGCATCAACGCAACCAGCGGTATCTTCACCAAGACCGAGAAGTCTGTTCTCTTCATCATCCCCTGGCAGCGTTACTGGATCATCGGCACCACCGACACCCCCTACACCGAGGACCGCGAGCGCCCCGTCGCAACCAGCAAGGACATCGACTACGTCCTGATGCAGGCGAACAAGCTGATCGCTAACCCGCTGACCCGCGAGGACATCATCGGCACCTACACCGGTCTGCGCCCGTTGCTGCAGCCCAAGGTCAAGGACGGCGCAGCATCCACCAAGGTTTCCCGCGAGCACACCGTGACCGAGGTTGCACCCGGCATGAGCGCTATCGCAGGCGGCAAGCTCACCACCTACCGTGTCATGGCTGCCGACGCTGTCGACTTCGCACTGGGCGAGCAGGCTAAGCAGAACCCCTCCGTGACCGCAACCATCGGCCTGGTCGGCGCAGACGGCTACCACGCAATCGCTGCTAACCGTGCACGCTACGCAGAGCGTTACGGCTGGGATGAGGACCGTATCACCCACCTGCTCGAGCGTTACGGCGCGCAGATTGAGGACCTCGGCGCTCTCATCGACGCTGACCCCTCCCTCGGTGCTCCCCTGGCTAAGGCACCCCAGTTCCTGCGTGCAGACGTCGTCTTCGCTGTCCGCTACGAGGGTGCCCTGCACCTGGAGGACGTTCTGGTCCGCCGCGTACGCCTCGACCTCGAGCAGCGCGACCGCGGCCTGGCAGCAGCAGACGAGATTCTCGACATCATGCGTGCCGAGCTCGGCTGGGACGACAAGAAGGTTAAGGAAGAACTCGACCTCTACGCCGCACGCGTGCAGGCTATCCGCGAGGCGGAGTCCACCTCCACCGACGCTGAGGCATCGGCAAAGATTGAGGCTGTCACCCCCGTGGCACCTCGTGTGAAGCTCTAATCTTTAGAGATTCCACGCACCTTTCGTAACCGATTATTTGGTACGAACCGACCGTTCACCCCTCACCGTTATGGGCTAACTCAATATTTTTCGGTGAGGGGTGGACGGACGGTTAAATAACCGTTTACGATAAACCCCTGCATAAGAAGCAGAGCGCTAAATACGGAGCTAACCCACAGTGCAATCTGCTTCCCACTCAGACGTTCAACCAACATTTTCGTAGCAACCGCTACACATTTCAGCACAGCGTTGTGCCCCGATCCGCCCGTGCGGTGAGGATGCACGGGAACATGCAAGCAAAGGTTCGCTTGCCTTCCAGACGCTTCGTCTTCAAGGAGCAACAATGTCTCTTCTTGCTTCCGCAGGAACTGTACTTGCAGCCGGCTCTTCCGCTCTCGTGGATGCATCCGGCGCCCCCACCACCCTCGGAATCTTCGCTTCCGAGTTCTTCGGCACCTTCATCCTGATTCTGCTCGGTGCCGGCGTATGCGCCGCAGTGACCCTCAAGAAGTCCTACGCTAAGGACGCAGGCTGGGGTGTTATCACCTTCGGATGGGGTCTGGCAGTGTTCACCGCCGTGTACCTCTCCTTCCATTCCGGTGCACACCTGAACCCCGCAGTGACCGTCGGCCTGGCAACCGCAGGCCGCGACCTGGCAACCGGTGTTCCCGCAACCGCAGGCAACATCGCCCTGTACATCATCGCTCAGATGCTCGGCGCAATGGCCGGCGCAACCGGAGCGTACCTCACCTACAAGAAGCACTTCGATGAGGACCCGGGCGACCGCCTCGGCATCTTCGCAACCGGCCCCGCCATCAAGTCCTACGGCTGGAACTTGCTCACCGAGATTATCGGCACCTTCGTCCTGATTGGCTGGATCATCGCATCCGGTAAGACCCCCGCCCAGACTGGCCCCTTGGCTGTTGCCCTGGTCGTTGTATCCATCAGTATGAGCCTCGGTGGCGCAACCGGTTCCGCTATCAACCCCGCACGTGACCTCGGCCCCCGTATCGCCTACACCTTCCTGCCCATCCCCGGTAAGACCGGTTCCAACTGGTCTTACGCATGGGTTCCGGTTGTTGGCCCAATCATCGGCGCTATCCTCGCAGGCCTGATCGTTCCGGCAGTTCTGCCCCTCTAAACCTCTCTAATACCCCCCCGTTCTTTTGTTCTAAGGAAAAATCAATGACGACTTCTCTGCACTCCGCAACCCTCAACGTCGAGCGCAAGTACATCCTCTCCATCGACCAGGGCACCACCAGCTCCCGCGCGATCCTGTTCAACAAGGCGGGCGAGAACGTGGCTCAAGGCCAGCTCGAGCACGAGCAGATCTTCCCCAAGGCCGGCTGGGTCGAGCACAACGCAACCGAAATTTGGCAGAACGTCCGTAAGGTCGTAGCAATGGCTATGGCAAACGGCGAAGTCAACCACCACGAAATCGCTGCAGTCGGCATCACCAACCAGCGTGAAACCACCGTCGTGTGGGACAAGAACACCGGTGAGCCCGTCTACAACGCAATCGTCTGGCAGGACACCCGCACCCAGGAAATCGTTGAAGAGCTCGCAGGCGAAGAGGGCGTTGGCAAGTACCACGACATCGTCGGCCTGAACCTCTCTACCTACTTCTCCGGCCCCAAGATCAAGTGGATCCTGGACAACGTTGAAGGCGCACGCGAGCGCGCAGAACGCGGCGACCTGCTCTTCGGCAACACCGACACCTGGCTGGTCTGGAACCTGACCGGTGGTGTTGACGGCGGTGTTCACGTCACCGACGTAACCAACGCATCCCGTACCCTGCTGATGAACATCCGCACCCTCGAATGGGATCCGCAGATCGCTGCAGACATGGGCATCCCCATGAGCATGCTGCCCGAAATCAAGTCCTCCTCCGAGGTGTACGGCTTCGGCCGCGCAACCGGTCTGCTCGCAGGCACCCCCATCGCGGGCATCCTGGGCGACCAGCAGGCCGCAACCTTCGGTCAGGCTTGCTTCGAGAAGGGCATGGCGAAGAACACCTACGGTACCGGTAACTTCATGCTCATGAACACCGGCAACGAGCCCGTCTTCTCCAACAACGGTCTGCTGACCACCGTCGCATACAAGATTGGCGACGCAGCACCCGTCTACGCTCTGGAAGGCTCGGTCGCAATGAGCGGCTCCCTGATCCAGTGGCTGCGCGACAACCTGCGCATGATTGAGCACGCTGCAGAGTCTGAGGAACTGGCTACCTCCGTCAAGGACTCCGGTGGCTGCTACGTTGTTCCCGCGTTCTCCGGCCTGTTCGCACCTCACTGGCGTTCCGACGCTCGCGGCGTCATCGTTGGTCTGACCCGCTACGTGAACCGCGCACACATTGTGCGTGCGGCACTGGAAGCAACTGCATTCCAGACCCGCGAGGTTCTCGACGCAATGAACGCTGACTCCGGTGTTGAGCTCTCCGAACTGCGCGTGGACGGCGGCATGACCGCTAACGAGTTCCTCATGCAGTTCCAGGCTGACATCCTCGGCGTTCCCGTGATCCGCCCGAAGGTTGTTGAGACCACCGCTCTGGGCGCAGCATACGCTGCAGGTATCGCTGTTGGTTTCTGGAGCGGCAAGCAGGACGTTGTGGACAACTGGGCTGAGGACAAGCGCTGGCTGCCCTCCATGGAGCCCGCAGAGGTTGACCGCCAGTACCGCCTGTGGAAGAAGGCTGTCTCCCGCACCCTCGAGTGGGTTGACGAGGACGTTCCGACCGCCTAATCGCAGCACCCGTTGCCTGACGGCACGGCCCGCGTACTAGCGAAGCCCCGGTTGCTTCTCCCCCGCTATGGGGTTGAGGTAGCCGGGGCTTTCCGCTGTTTTATGACGCTCAATTCAACGTTTATTGCGGCGTGATTTCTACAAAAATTAGTGCTGGGGTACCGTTGGTTTTTGTAAATTCGGTATCTTCCGCCGGTCACCTGGCGCGGTGTTGTTCGTGAGGTGTCAGTACCGCACAGGACGCGTACGCGACATATTCATGCGCTGTCCTGACAGGAATTGACGGTTCGCGCTGATACTTTATTTACGTTCCCGTCCGCCACGGTGCTTCACGTACTGCGGCGGACGGACTTTTATCTCTTGTTACTGGGTTCTCTGCATTAACGATGAGTGGGGTTCGCTTTTCGTGTTGCAGTTCTCGCTGTAAAAATCACTGGTTTTATGCCCCTTGTTGAGATACCCGTTTACATGTTGTGTGGGGTTGGTCTAACAGCGTTTGTGTACCTTTGATGTCCATTTCAAGCGCCGTATCATAGATATATAGGCTTATTGGTCCTATTCTGGCCGCCGAAGATGGCGGCTGGTTATGCATCTGGCACCTTCCGGTGCTCATGAGAACGGAGAAAGGCTCCGTTGAAAGGAGGGAGCGGGTTTCCCGCACCGATTATGGTTGATGTCCGTCGCCGCAAGCTTGCAATTATTGCCATGAACGTTTCGGTTCTTGCAGCTGCTCTCTCCTGGCTGTTGGTGCTCTTCTCCGTCATGTATTCTGCCGCCGCTGTGCCGTGGGCGCTGGGCGTTGCTATCGTGCTGACTGTGATTGGTGCCTACGCACTGTACCGCTACTACTCCAAGTACTCGCATGTGCTCCCGAACGAGGACCCGGACGCGCACGATGTGCTCGGTCACGACCTGCACTCGACTCACCTGCCGCATCTGCACCACACGGAGGGCAACGCTGACCGCGCGTAATTCTGACGGAGCGTAATTCTGACAGGGCAGCCGCTAAGTAGCGAGCTTCTCTAGCCTTAGACAGCATAAATGTGCCGCCTCACTGATACCGGTGAGGCGGCACATTTACTTTAAGATTGCGGTTCAGAGTCCGGTCCTGCAACCATGTCTGAACGGTTCGATTCAGCGCTTTGACGCGATTCAGCTTCGGCTCTGGCTAGTTCTATCTTCTTGTTCTCTTGAACGATAAGAGCATTATATTTCCAGCCGGGGATTCGTTCAACAAGCCACCCAACCCAGATGAGCGCAGCGGTAATGAGAGCGACAGGAATCAGGTAAATAAGGGCTCTCGGGTCGCGGGTGTGGTCTGAGGTGCTCCCCGCGCTGAGTTCCCACAGCGCAATGATTGGTACCGCCATTATGGGCATCACTATAAAAAGGATGAGGGCATAGTAAATGCCCATCATGCTACCGGGCCTACCTCTATTTATACGAGCTTGGGTAACGGCTCTGTCCAGGCGTTTGTATTCCTCCAGAGTTTCGCCGTCTAGAAGCGAAGCGTCAGGGATTTTGGCCATGACGTACTGTACGGCTTCAAAATCTGAGGGCGAGCAAATAAAGATATGCCCCTGGGACATAACGGTGTATTCTTTCGCGATGTTGAGGCACGCCTGCGCGTAACGGTTATTGAGCTCTCGACTCTCCGGGTTTTCCTTGAGTTCCCGGCGGAGGTCTTTCAGGTCTTCCATGTTTCTCCTTGCAATTTCAGTCGTCGTTGAACCCAACGTTGGGGTACGAGAAACACAGGTCATCCCCCACCCGGTGCGGGGTGGAGAAGCCGGAGTATTGAATTGCGGTGTATCGGTGTGTACTTCACAGAATGCCAGCTCTTGGGGCTCAGACAAAATTGACCGGGCATCCTGAGATGTTTCAACGGCGGTGCATACATCTCATATATAGCGGTCAGTTATAGACAAAACCCGCTACGGGTACGGTACGGAGGTGCCCCTCCCCTATGATGGTTGAAAGGGATATTTACCTCTAATACCATCTGCAATACACGCCTACGAGCCAACGAGGAAGAGCATGACCAAAGCGACCGATTCGCCGCAGCCGCCGGAAGCGCTCGCGCGCTGGTACACTCGCTATTCGAGCCCCGTCGGCGTGCTCTACCTTGCCGCCCGTGCGGATGCGATTGTGGGCATCTGGTACGAGGATCAGGCGCATTTTCCGCTCCCCCATGAGCTCGGTGAACTAATCGAGAATCCCGTCACCTACCTACGGGAGCACAACACGGCGGAAGAGGAAGAGCCAACCGGTGAGTATGCTGCGGCGCGGCTGCTGTCGCGTGCTGAGGCAGAGCTCTCCGAGTACTTTGAGCGCAAGCGCACTTCTTTTACGTTGCCCCTAGATCCTGAGGGCACCGATTTTCAGCTGATTGTATGGGAGCATCTGAAGACTGTTCCTGCCGGGTACACCACCACTTACGGTGAGATTTCGCGTGCGGTTGGTCCCGGTGCTCCGGCGCAGGCGGTGGGTCAGGCGGTCGGCCGCAATAAGGTTTCTATTATGATTCCGTGTCACCGCGTTATTGGTGCTGATGGTAGTTTGACTGGCTACGCTGGCGGGGTTGAACGTAAGCAGTTCCTTCTCAATCTGGAGGAGCCGGAAGAGGTGCGGGAGGCGCGGCTCTTCTAGCGATGTCACCCGGCGGTGATTGAGACTTGTCAGAGGGCGGAGCGTGCATCGGATGCGGGCTCTGCCCTCTGTCGTACCTATTTTCGGTTTCGTTGCTCTGCACCACGACATATAATCGAATATACTTGCGATTTACTCACGCTAGGGCTACTGTTTAAGTAGAACATGATTCCGAAACACTCGGATCGGCTCAGCAATCTCAGAGAGGAGAAACCGTGACCTCGCAACCTAACATTCCCGCCAAGCCCCTCGAAAACACCCCGAACTACCCCACGTGGGTGACCGATGAGCTTCTGCGCGACTACTACGACACCGAATGGGGCATGCCCGTCACCGATGAGCGGGGACTCTTCGAAGCCCTGAGCCTCGAGGCTTTTCAGGTGGGACTCTCTTGGCGAACGATTCTTGCCCGCCGCGAGGCATTTCGTCACGCTTTTGAAGGCTTCGATCCCGAACGCGTGGCTGCGTTCACCGACCAGGATGTTGCGAGACTCCTCCAGAACGAAGACATTATCCGTAACGAGCGGAAGATTCGCGCGGTCATCTCCAACGCACGGCTGACCCTTCGGATGCGTGAGCTTGCCGCCACGCCGCGTGACGCCTCCGCGGAGGATATTCATCTTCCCCTTATCGCGCCCTCTTCTACCCCGGCCAAAGAGGATAGCAGCGAGGCGGCAGACACTCGCCGCCGTCGGGTTCGCACCCTGAGCTTCGAGGATCTGGAACGGATGCGCGAGCGCACCCTATCCGACGGCACGCGTGTACCGGGCGGGCTACCGGCGTGGCTGTGGTCCTTCGCGCCGCACGAGACTATCGCGCCGCATACCCTGGAGGATATTCCTACCGATACACCCGAGTCCGCGCTTCTTGCCAAATCTTTTAAAGCTCTAGGAGGTGTGTTCTTGGGTCCGGTGACCGCCTATGCGCTTATGTGCGCGGTCGGTATGGTCAACGCGCACCTGGTGGACTCGCATCGGCGAGGCTGTTCGGGGCTCTTTACCTAAGCCCCCTCGCCCTAAGCTCCCCACGCTTGGCGTGCTTGCGTGCAAGGGCGCAGAAAAGCCGCGCGCCACTTCGTAGAAGTAAGCACGCGGCTTCTATACGTTGAGAGGTTCCGCTCTGAATTAGATCGCCACAGGGTTAGATCATCACGAAGAGGAAAATCAGCGCCAGCAGCGGCGGGGTCAGCTGAATCAGTGCCGGCTTGCGCTTATCCGGGGAGGTGAGGAACAGGTAGACACCGGCAATCGCCATGGAGCCCAGGCCTGCGAACATGAGCGCCACGCCCACCTGCGGGGAGCCGAACCAGAAAGCCAGCAGACCGGTTGCGGCGATCCAGGCGAGCATCAGGTTGTACAGGCCCTGGTTTGCCGCCATCTCTTTGGTAGACTCGGCGAATTCTTCGGTCATTCCGAAGGTTTCGCGGCCCTTGGGCTTAGTCCAGAGGAAGGATTCAATAATCCAGATGTAGACATGAATAGCAATTGCTACGAAGGCAAAGACAGTAGTAATCGTTGCGAGCGCCTGCATTGTTTCTCCTTGAGTAGTAGGTGTTCTATGAGGCACCTGCCCGGTCTTTCTTCTGGAGCACAATCTGTGGTGATGTGCAGAATCATGCGGGAGCAAGCACAAGAAGTAATTCTACGCCTCTTCCCGGTCTGTTGAAACTTCCCTGAATATGCGTGAAACCCCTCGATTCGTCTTCTGCAGAGAAAGTGCAGGGTTCTCCTCGAGGGGTTTCTTATGCGGGGTGACGCCGAATCCGGTATCGGCCTTTAGCCCATCATGAGCGACAGAGCGAAGGACCAGACGCAGACCAGGCCCAGCAGAATAGCGCTGTACTTGATGGACATGGAGGTAATCTTCGATTCCTCACCGGCGCTGTTTACTGCCGCCGCCGCGATTGCGATGGACTGCGGGGAGACGATCTTACCCATCACGCCACCGGCGGTGTTTGCGGCCACGAGCAGGGTCGGGTCAACAGCAATCTGGGCTGCGGTGGTGGACTGCAGACCCGCGAAGAGCACGTTAGCGTTCGTCACGGAGCCGGTCACGAACACACCAATCCAACCGATGATCGGGGACAGTAGCGGGAAGACCGGGCCGGCTGCTGCGAGCGCCAGAGCGATGGAGGTGGTCATACCGGCGTGGTTCATCACGTTTGCGACAGACATGACCAGGCAGATCATGAGGATCGGCATCTTCAGCTGGTTCCAGGTGCCGCCGAGTTCTTCGAAGGCTTCGCCCCAGCTGATCTTCGAGGTCAGAACGGTGATGATTGCAGCCACCAGAATTGCGGTACCGGAAGCACCAAGGATGTTCCAGGAGAACATCGCGGTCACGGTCTTGCCGGCACCGGTGGTGATGGCTTCGTGAATGCCGGGGATGGGGAACGCCAGGGTTGCGGCACCAAGCGGACCGGTGGTTGCGAACACGGGCTTGAGCGCGGTGGACCAGAGCAGGATGGTTGCGGAGAGGAAGATGAAGGGGCTCCACGCCTTAACAATCTCAGCGCCGGTGTGCTTGACGCCCTGCTGCGCCTGAACTTCTTCGAGGCTGGGAGCGGTAGGTTCACGGTAAATGTGCTTGGGCTGCCAGGAACGCATGACGAGTGCCAGCGCTACCAGGGACAGCAGCGGCGGGATGATGTCGACCAGTTCGGGCGAGCCGAGCAGTATCAGGATAGCTGCCTGACCGCCGGAGAAGATCACGCCGGTCATGAGCGCTACGAGACCGACTTCGCGGATGCCGCGCATACCGTCCTGGATTGCGACCATCAGCAGCGGCACGAAGGCGACGAAGATCTGCAGTACCGGTACCATGCCTGCGGACAGGTGTGCGGTGTCCAGGCCGCCGACCTTAGCTGCGGTGGTCACGGGGATACCGATAGCACCGTATGCGCCGGACGCGGCGTTGGCTACCAGCGCCAGCATGGATGCCTTGAGGGGGTTGAAACCCAGAGATACCAGCAGTGCCGCGGATATAGCGATCGGGATGCCGAAGCCTGCCGCGCCTTCGATGAAGCCGCCGAAGCAGAAGGCAATCAGCAGCACCTGGATGCGCTGGTCGTTTGAGATGGAGGAGACGGAGGAGCGCACGATATCGAAGTTACCGGCGCGCACGGCGATGCGGTAAAGCCACACAGCCATCAGCACAATCCAGCCGATGGGCCACATGCCCGAGAGGAAGCCGGAGAGGATGGAGCCGGCACCTGCGGTGATGGGCAGGCCGAAGACGGCGCAGCCGATGATGAGGGTGGTGCCGAGGGTCAGCAGTGCTGACTTGAGGCCGCTGAGTTTCAGGACGGTCAGGCCCAACAGGAAGAGGATGATGGGTACTGCTGCGACCAGTGCGGAGAGCACCGGTGAGTTCAGCGGGTCGTAGGTTTGCTGCCACATAGGGCGGGTGGTCCTTTCGGTCTGTGTGTATTAGCGGTCGCTTCTTCCGGTACGGCGCCTGCGCTGTATGGAAGCGTTAGGCCGCATAAAAACCGATGGCCCCGGTCCTTGCGTCGTGGAGGGGTCCATCGGTGAAGCGTGATGGTCTTTAGCTGCCGGGCGTTTGGTTGTATGACGTGGCGATATGCCGAGGCAATATACCGGGGCCATATACCGGGGCGCGGCGGCGGTGAGCGGGACCCTTTCCCTCTCACTAGGTGCTCTTGACTTTATCTGTCTAAGCTAACAGGTCTTCTCCGAGACTTCAGGATAGGGCGACCTTAAGTGTGCACAAATGAAACTTATGTGCATAATTGCGCTCCTTAGCCGCGAATCTCCTCCCCAGCGCACAAAACACAGAAATGCGAAAACCCCCTCCTACCGAAGTAGAAGGGGGCTTTTGCTAAACCGTGTCGCGGGTACCTCACCTTTCAGAGAAGGTAGGTTACACGCATCAGGTACTCACACTGTTTACAGGCCGACCAGGGACAGGACGTAAACCCAAACACAGGTGATAGCCAGCAGTGCTGCACTGTACTTGATCGCCATGGAGGTAATCTTGGATTCCTCGCCGGAGCTGTTCACAGCAGCCGCTGCAATTGCGATGGACTGCGGGGAAACAATCTTCGCCATCACACCACCGGCGGTGTTAGATGCAACCAGCAGGGTCTGGCTGACGCCAATCTGCTGTGCGGTGGTAGCCTGCAGGCCAGCGAAGAGGATGTTGTTGTTCACCACGGAGCCGGTCACGAACACGCCAATCCAACCGATGATCGGGGACAGCAGCGGGAAGATAGCACCCACAGCGGCAACAGCCAGTGCGATGGAGGTAATCATACCCGCGTAGTTCATGACGTTAGCAACGGACATGACCAGGCAGATCATGAGGATCGGGGTCTGCAGCTGCTTCCAGGTTGCGCCGAGCTCCTCGATAGCCTCACCCCAGCTAATCTTGGAGGTCAGGATGGTGATGATGGTAGCCACCAGAATTGCGGTACCGGATGCGCCCACAATGTTCCAGGTGTAGGTCACGTCGATAGGCTTGGGGGTTGCAACAATCGGTGCCGCCTGCGAGATGCTCTGGTGCAGCCAGGGCAGGGGGAAGGAGATGTTGGTGAAGCCGAGCGCGCCCTTAGCAGCGAAGAGGGGCTTCAGAGCGGTGGACCAGAGCAGAATCACGACGGACAGGTAGACGAAGGGGCTCCATGCCTTGAGGATTTCACTACCGGTGTGCTTGACGCTCTGCTGAGCCTGAACTTCTTCCAGGGAGGGAGCGGTGGGCTCGCGGAAGATGTGCTTGGGCTGCCACTTCTGCATGACCAGTGCCAGAGCGACCAGTGCCAGCAGCGGCGGGATGATGTCAACGAGCTCGGGGTTACCCAGGGTTGCGAGCAGAACGGACTGGCCACCGGAGTAGATAACGCCGACCATGAGAGCTACCAGACCGACTTCGCGGATACCGCGGATGCCATCCTGAATAGCAACGAGCAGTACGGGGATGAGCGCTGCCATGATCTGGATAACCAGGACCATTTCGATGGACAGTGCGTGCAAGTCCACGCCACCGCGGATTGCAGCGGTGGTCACGGGGATGCCGATAGCGCCGTATGCGCCGGAGCTCACGTTAGCAATCAGTGCGAACATTGCGGCCTTGAGCGGGTTGAAGCCCAGGGACACGAGCAGTGCAGCACAGATAGCAATCGGGATACCGAAGCCTGCAGCACCTTCAAGGAAGCCGCCGAAGCAGAATGCAATCAGCAGCATCTGGATGCGCTGGTCGGTAGAGATGGAGGAGATGGAGGAACGAACGATTTCGAAGCCGCCGGAACGCACGGAAATGCGGTAGAGCCACACTGCCATGAGAACGATCCAGCCGATGGGCCACAGGCCCGAGAGGAAACCGTAGAGGATGGAGCCTGCACCTGCGGTGACGGGCATACCGAAGATAGCGCAACCGATGAGGAGAGCTAGAACGAGGGAGATAACGGCAGATTTAATACCGCTGAGCTTCAGGACGGTGAGGCCCAGAAGGAAGAAAATAATCGGGACTGCTGCTACAAGTGCGGAGAGCGCGCTCGAGTTCAGCGGGTCGTAGACTTGCTGCCACATGGTTTATTGCGTTCCTTTCCACGCCCACGGGGGCGGGATCGAGTTGTGCCGTAAAACCTTCCCAGCGACGCTTGTGGCGGCGTGTGTGCCGTGTGTTGCAGGTGCGTGCACCTAGCTGTTTTATGCGTTATGGGCGCTATCCTCTGGGGATATATGCCTTCACTTGGGTTCGTGTTGGTTTTGCGGCTATGAAATTCAGTGTGTATGAAGTCGTGTTTTAGTCACAGAAACCTAATTAATCCTTGATTTGTCAAGGAAAAATCAGTATCGAAGTTGGAGTTTCTGGTTCCTAAAACGCGGTTCCTTGTTTACCAATGTACCACCCGTCACCCACAAAATCGGGCATATTCCAACATTTAGATTGAAGCTCATAATTGCACACTAACCTAAAGGTGCCGCTGTTCGAACGTCCAAACGCCGCTCTCCCCCGCTATTTCAAGGGAAAAGGCGCCCTGCACCTTCGCATCCCCGCCAGCACGCGCACCACAGCGCTATTCCATCCGCGTCGTAAAACGCAACAAACCCCTCAGAACGCACAAAAAAGCTCCGGAAGGAAAACCTTCCGGAGCTTTATCTGTCGGGTTGACAGGATTTGAACCTGCGACCCCTTGACCCCCAGTCAAGTGCGCTACCAAGCTGCGCCACAACCCGATTCGTTATTCACGATATTGTTTTCAAGGTTTCCCCTGAACACTCGAATAACTATACCGGGCTTTCAACCCCCGCGCAAGCCAGAATCCCCATTTTTAGAAAAAATCTTAAAAATCTTTTTTTGCAGATTTTCTGCACAGGATCCAGCGCGTGGGGGCCCAGCCCAGCAACACGGCATCAAGCAGACACCCCGCTACTAGCGGCGGCCGCCCTTACCCTTCTTAGCCTTCGCGCTCTGACGCTCACCCAGGGAGCGGCGCTCACGCACACGCATCGAAATCTCAATCGGAGTACCCGTGAAATCAAAAGTCTCACGCAGACGACGCATAATGAAGCGACGGTAACCCGGATCCAAGAAACCGGTAGTAAACAGCACGAACTTCGGCGGACGCGAAGACACCTGAGTACCGAAGAGAATACGCGGCTGCTTACCACCACGCAGCGGGTGCGGATGCGCGGCAACAATCTCGCCCAGGAACGCGTTCAGGCGACCGGTCGGAATACGCGAATCCCACGACTCCAGCGAGTGCTCCAGGGCGGGCACCAGCTTGTCCTTGTGCCAGCCGGTCTTCGCCGAAATGTTCACGCGAGGAGCCCACTGCACGTGCGCCAGGTCGCGCTCAATCTCGCGCTCAAGCATGTCGCGGCGATCCTCATCGAGGGTATCCCACTTATTGAATGCCAGGACCATCGCACGACCCGAATCAATCACAGTCTGCACGATACGCACATCCTGCTCAGAGATCGGCTCGGAAACATCCAGCAGCACCACGGCAACCTCAGAACGCTCCAGAGCAGTCTGAGTACGCAGCGAAGAGTAGAACTCCGCACCCTTAGCCATGTGCTGGCGACGGCGAATACCCGCGGTATCCACAAAACGCCAGGGGTAGCCGCCCAGCTCAATAATCTCGTCAATCGGGTCACGAGTCGTACCAGCCAGGTCATTCACCACGGCACGCTCAGAACCAGCCAGCTTATTCAGCAGCGACGACTTACCCACGTTCGGGCGACCCACCAGAGCCACACGACGCGGGCCGCCCAGCGCCTCCGGCTGAGCGAACTGCGAGTGCTCCGGCATGACCTCAAGAATCTCATCCAGGGCATCCGCCAGACCACGGCCGTGCAGACCCGACACCGGGAACGGCTGACCCATACCCAGCGACCAGAGGTTATAAATCTCCGGCTCCAGGTGAGCGTCGTCAATCTTGTTAGCAATCAGAATGATCGGCTTCTTCACGCGGCGTAGCATACGCACGATCTGCTCGTCCGAAGCGGTCACACCCACGCGGGCATCCACCACCAGGACCACAACATCGGCCTGCTCCACAGCAATCTCAGCCTGCTCAGCAACCTGAGCATCAATACCGCGAGCGTCAGACTCCCAACCACCGGTATCAACCAGGGTGAAGCTCTTACCCAGCCACTCAGCCTTATAGGACACGCGGTCACGAGTCACACCCGGCTTATCCTCAACCACCGCTTCACGGCGGCCCAGAATACGGTTAATGATGGTCGACTTACCCACGTTCGGGCGGCCAACAATCGCCACTACCGGATCAGCGAGCTGCTCTTCCTCATCCTCAATGTCGAAGCCCCAAGCACCCAGCAGGGCGCGGTCCTCTTCATCCAGGTCGTAGTCCTCAAGACCCTCAAGAAGAGCCTGAGCACGCTGATCAGCGGTCTCATCATCAATCTCAGCGAGGCGCTCGATAACGTCGTCCTCGCCACCGCCCAGGTACTTATCTTCGTAATCGTCGCGGATAGCGTCCTCAGCCATGCGCATTCCTTTCTCTACCCGCCCCACGCCCAACCCGAGGGTCAGCACGCGAGCGCGGCTCAACGTCTTATCGGGAGCGGATGCACCACTCCCCCAGCGTTTCGGCGGGGCCTAGCCCGCGCGCTTCGCCTTCAACTGGTCATTCACAGCGTTAATCACTGCAGAGACCGTCGCATTAAAATCAAGATCCGAGCTGTCCACCAGGGTCACACCCTCGGCAGCTTCCATAAAGTTATTGACCTTCGAATCCTTCGCATCACGCTCAGCGATCTGCTTGCTCAAGTCACCCGAAGCGCCGGACTTCTCGGAGTTCTCCAGGCCGCGGCGCGCCATGCGCACCTCTTCAGAAGCAGTCAGCAGGATGCGCGCATCAGCGTCGGGAGCAACCACGGTAGTGATGTCGCGACCCTCAGCGACCATGCCGTTAATAGCGTGGTTAATCATCCAGCGCTGCAGGCCAATCAGGTGCTCACGAACCGCCGGAACCGAAGCCACAGCAGAAACGGCCGAAGAAATGCGCTCGCTACGAATCTCCTCACGGATATCGGTCGAGCCCATCAGAATCTCTTCTTCCTTAATGTTCGTACCGAACACCAGGGGCATCTCCTCGACAGCCTTCGCGATCGCCTCAGCGTCGTTCAGGTCAATGCCAAGTTCCAGCACACGGTAGGTTGCGGCACGGTACATTGCACCGGTGTCCAGGTACGCCAGGCCAAAGTGGCGTGCAACTTCCTTCGACACAGACGACTTACCGGAACCGGAGGGACCGTCAATAGCAATCGTCAGTTTAGGGTTCTCGTGCATCAGCACTCCTTCAAATTCGTCTCAAACTTTATGCCGGAAAATACAGCTTTAACTCTACTTCACAACACGCCAACCGCGAGCCGACAAATCGCGGACCAGCGCCTCATGAATAGACGGATTGACCGAGATTTCAGCCATACCCACCGGGGCGCCCGTCGAGTGCTCCAGACGCAAATCCTCAAGGTTAGCGCCCAGCTCACCAATCTCGGCAAGCAAACGAGCCAGCGTGCCGGGGGTGTCGTCCACCAGCACCGTCATCTTTGCGAACGCGGCGGGGGCAGTACCGTGCTTACCCGGAATACGGCTCACGCCCGCGTTGCCTTCGCTCATCAGCTGCGCCAAATCCAGGCGAGCACCGGATGCCGTCGGGTTCTCCAGCGTCGCAATGAGGCGGTTCAGGTCATCACGCACCCCGTAGAGGGTCTGCACAATCGGGTCAGCGTTCGCCGCAAAAATCTGCACCCACAGCGTCGGGTCCGAAGCTGCGATACGCACCGTATCGCGCAAACCCTGACCCGCCAGGGACAGCGCATACAACGGAGTGTCCTGCAGACGCGAAGCCAACAGCGAACTCATCGCCTGCGGCACATGAGAGATCAGGGCAACCGTCTGATCATGCTCCTCAACGCTCAGAGAAGTCACAATCGCCCCCAGCTCCACCGCCACAGAACGCACCAGACGCACGCACTCGGGGCGAACCGAATCGTGCTCGCAGATAATCCACGGACGCGCCTGGAACAGCTCACCGCGAGCAGCCACCGGGCCCGACTTCTCACGCCCAGCCATCGGATGCGAACCCACGTAACGGGACGCATCCGCACCCGAAGCAAGCACATCAGCCAGCGGCTGCACCTTCACCGAGGCAACATCCGTCACCACGGCGCCGGGGTAGCCCGCCTCCGGTCGAGGCGCATAGGTGTTCAACGCGCGAGCGCACACGGCACCGGCACTATCCGGAGGCGCCGCCACCACCACCAGCTGCGGGGCGAAGGCGGCGCGCTCCTGCTCCGACAGGGTGGAGAAGCTTGTACCTGCACCAATATCCTGCGCCACAGCCTCGGCGGTGGGTGAAATATCTTGGACGTACACGTCCTCGCATCCTGCCGCACGCAACCCCAAACCAATGGAGGCACCCAGCAGACCCGAGCCGATAATGAGCACCGGTCCGGTCAGTGTTGAGTCGATGGGCAGCTCAGATGCGGAAAGCTCAGCGGGCGAGCTCATGACAACTCCTTAGCGTTATTACATGTCCACCGAAGCGAGCAGGTGACCGATCTCGACCTTGGAGAGGTTACGGACGGTACCCTGCTTCTGCGAACCGATACGGATCGGGCCCATTTCAACGCGGACCAAGCGCTCGACCGGGTAGCCGACGGCGTCGAAGAGGCGGCGCACGATACGGTTCTTACCGGAGTGGATGGTCACTTCAACGAGCACGTGGCCGGGGGTGGAGTCCACCAGCTTGAACTCGTCCACGCGGGTCACACCGTCTTCCAGGCGAATGCCCTTCTTCATGGCTGCGCCGACGCCGGGCTCCATCGGGCCGGGAACCTGCACCAGGTAGGTCTTGGGCACCTCGTAGGAGGGGTGGGTGAGGCGGTTCGCCAGTTCACCGTCGTTGGTCAGCAGCAGCAGACCCTCAGTTTCGACGTCCAGGCGGCCCACGTGGAACACGCGCTCGCTCATGGAGGAACGCAGGAAGTCGGAGATGCAGGGGCGACCTTCGGGGTCTTCCATGGTGGAGACCACGCCGGCGGGCTTGTTGAATGCCATGTAGACGAGCTTGTCGTTGGTCTGAACGGTCATGCCGTCCACCTGCACGGTCACCTTGGAGGAGTCCACGCGCACACCCAGCTCGGTCACGACTTCACCGTTGACGGTGACGCGGCCTTCGGTAATCATTTCTTCGCAGACGCGGCGGGATGCCACACCGGCCTGAGCCAGCAGCTTCTGCAGGCGCACGCCGTCGTGGTCGTAGAACTCGTAGTGGTCTACCGGGGCGTTGCGGGGGCGGCGGGGGCGGTGCGGACCAGCGTAGTTGCTGACGCGGTATTCGCCGCGCTCGTGGGCGAAGGCTTCGCCGGAGCGGTAGGGGCGGCCCGGTGCGCGGCGTTCGCGCTTGGGCAGTTCGGTGCCGCGGCCTCGGCCGGAACCTGCGCGGCCTGCGCCGAACTTCTTCTCGCCAAACTTCTTGTCACCGAATTTCTTCTCGCCGAAGCCCTTTGCGCCGCCCTTGCCTGCGCCACTCTTCGGTGCGCCGGGACGACCGCCGCGTGCGGATGCGCCCTTAGCGCCGGGCTTACCGCCCTGACCGGGACGAGCAGCGCCGGGACGGCCACCGCGGGAGTTCTGGGGGCGACCGGATGCAGAGCGGCCGCCGCGGGAGGAGTTTCCATATGCCATGGTGTTCTTCTCTTTTCTGTCGTTGTAGTTCTTGTTAGTCTTTGTGCCCGGCACCGAATATGCGGTGTTTATGTCAGCGCCAAGGGCGCTTATCCGGGTAGTTCTGCCGCAGGTTTTCAGCAGAACCGTTGGACGTTTCGTTATTGCCGAAACGGCTGTAGCTGGCGGGCTAGTCGTTACCTTCGGCGAGGACCGCCGCCTCCGTGTCGTCGGGCAGGAAGGGCGCAAGCGCCGGCAGCTCCTCCAGGGAGTTCAACCCGAGCTTCACCAGTAGCAGCTCCGTGGTTTCGTAGAGGGTCGCGCCGCTTCCGGATTCACGACCAGCCTCACGAATCAGCTGCCGTTGCAGTAGCTGACGGATTGCCGCGTCCGCGTTTACGCCTCGAATGGAGGCTACCCTCGCCCTGGTCACCGGCTGCTGGTAGGCAATCACGGCGAGCGTCTCGTAGGCGGGCTTGCTCAGCGTCGCGCTCTTGGAGCGGGTCACGAAGCGTGCCACCCAGGGGGCGAAGTCGTCGCGGGCGTAGAGCTTCCAGCCTCCTGCGATGTTCCGCAGCTGGAATCCGCGCGGTTCGGGCGCCACCCGGTTTTCGTCTTCTCCGTAGCCGCTTTCTTCGCCGTTGTACTCGCGGTACAACTGGTCGAGCGCGTGCTCAACAGCGCGTTCGCTGACGATGAGAGCGGCGGAGAGTTCACGCACGCTCACGGGCGCTTCGGCAACGGCGAGGATTGCCTCGATGGCGCTTTTGACGCCACCGGGGATTGCCTCGACCTTGGAAAATTCGGCTTCGGCATCGACCGCCACACTGGGTGCGGTGGAGGGGCCTCCCGCCGGAATCTTTGCCGATTTCGCTACCGATTTCGCTTCCGGTTTCTTCGACTCGCGGGGCGCAGTTTCCTGCGATTCCTCAGGGATTTCGGAATTATCGGAGTCCTCTACCGTTTCAGCGTCCTCAGCTTTTTCGGCAACCTCAGTGCCCAGAGGGGCTGCTGCTACCTCGTAATCAGCAGGCTCAGCGTCCGCCTCAGCAGGCTTTGAGCTCTCAGTCTCTACCGTCTCTGCTACCTCTACCGGCGCCGAGTCAGCCTGTTCCGAATCCTCATCCGCGTTCGGATCCCAGTAGCCCATGTTCACGATGGCAAGGTCATCAGGGGTGAATTCACGGTCAAAGCGTGAGCCGTGAATACTCATAATCCTCCTCTACCGGTTCCGTGTTAGCTTCAGATTCGTTCACTTCGGGTGATTCAGACGCTTCACCGATTTCATGCGCATCCTGAGTGTCTGTTGCTTCGCGAATCACGAACTGTGCAGCGCTCGCGCTCGCACGTACCCGAATGGCTCCGAGCGGTGTGTCCTGTTCCACGTGCAGGGCGCCTTCTTTGTAGAGCTCGAGCAGGGCGAGAAAACGAACCACCGCGATTTCTAGTTCGCCGGATCCTTGAACCAGTTCGGCGAAGCTCAGCTCCCGCGCCGCGGTATCGAGCAGGCTGTGCAGAATGTAGTGTTCTTCAGCCGCGATGGTGGTTAGCGGAACGTGCAGGTGCTCGTTGAGTTCTTCAACGATTTCTTCGGGTTCCGGTTCGGGCTCTTTGGGGGTTCGACTCAGCGCTGTTGCGGCGATGCGGGCGAACTCTTCGGCGCCTCCGGTGAAAACCAGCTCGGGTAGCGCCTGGGCGAATCGTTCTTCGAGGGCTACCGCACGGGGAAAACGCTGTGATTCTTGCGCCCAGCGTTCAGCAAAAATATCGGCGACTTCGCGGTAGGCACGGTATTGCAACAGACGGGCGAAGAGCAGATCGCGCGCCTCCAGCAGTGCAACGTCCTCTTCGAGGGGTTCACGATGCTGCGGGAGCAGGCGTGCGGTTTTGAGTTCCAGCAGGGTTGCGGCGGTGACCAGAAATTCACTGGCTTCGTCGAGTGCGCGTTCGGTGCCTTCAGCGTAGAGGGCGTGCAGGTATGCGAGGAACTCGTCGGTAACCTCTGCGAGCGCCACCTCGGTAATGTCGAGTTTGCGGCGCGAAATCAGGGTCAGTAGAAGGTCAAAGGGACCCTCAAAATTACTGAGGGTGAGGGTGAAACCCGGGTTCTGCAGGCCGCGGCCCTCAGTCCGGGCGTTTGCGGCGGTGTCTGCGTTCGGTGTCGGTACCCTCACGGCAGCGACGTTCGTGGTCATAAACGACCTATTCTCCTTAGGTTTATTCTCCCCGGCTGTGTTGGTACCGTCTCAGATGCGGCTTTTACTTCGCCTACTTTTCGGCGTAAGCAGTGTGCGGGGGTCTTTAGAATCCACACAATTATACGCCCTCTGCCGGTGTGACTCAAGGGTGAGAGTCACCTCAGCAGAGGGCGTATAGGTGTGGGGGCTTTAGCGTGCGCCGCCCTTGTAGATCAGTTCGCGTGCCACCTGGCGGTATGCTTCCGCACCGGGGTGGCTGGAGGCGTAGCTGAGAATCGGCTCAGCGGACACCGATGCGTCCGGGAACTTTACGGTGCGCTTGATGACAGTGTCGAAAACCTTGTCGCCGAATGCGTCCACGATGCGTGCCAGAACTTCCTTGGAGTGGATGGTACGCGCATCGAACATGGTGGCAAGTACGCCGGAGATTTCGAGGTCGGGGTTCAGTCGATCCTGAACCTTCTCGATGGAGTCGACCAGCAGTGCGACGGCGCGTAGTGCGAAGAACTCACAAATCAGCGGAATAATGACGCCTTCGGAGGCGGTCAGTGCGTTGACGGTCAGCAGGCCCAGGGAGGGCTGGCAGTCGATGAGGATGACGTCGTATTCGTCACGGACCTTGCGCAGTGCCGAGGCGAGAACCTGCTCGCGAGCCACTTCGTTGACCAGCTGAACTTCAGCTGCGGAGAGGTCAATGTTGGCGGGCAGCAGGTCAATGTTCTCCACGCCGGTGGGCAGGATGACGTCCTTGATGTCGACCTTGCGGTCCATCATGACGTTGTAGACGGTCAGGTCCAGTTCGTGCGGGTTCGCACCGAAACCTGCGGAGAGAGCACCCTGCGGGTCGAAGTCGACCAGCAGCACCTTACGGCCGCATTCTGCCAGTGCCGCGCCCAGGTTAATGGTGGAGGTGGTCTTACCCACGCCGCCCTTCTGATTCACCATAGAGATAATGCGGGCGGGACCGTGGCTGCTCAGCGGAGCCGGGTCGGGGTATACGCGCAGGGGTCGACCGGTGGGGCCGAGTTCTTGAGCCTGAGCTTCAGTCAATGGTTCACCTTCATCAATGAATTCGAAGTTTTAAAGTTTAAGCGTTGTCTATAAGGTTACCTCAAGAGCGGCTGTTCCGCGGATTGACGGGGTTTTATCCCCTCTCGTGAGCACGCGGATGCGCCATGCGGTACACCTCCATGAGCCCCTCGGGCGTGACCTTCGTGTACACCTGCGTGGTCGCGATGGAGGCGTGCCCGAGCAGTTCCTGCACCACACGAATATCGGCTCCGCCCTGCAACAGGTGCGTTGCGAAACTGTGGCGCATGGAGTGCGGCGAGAAGTCGGAGCTGAGCCCGGCGGCTTCGGCGGCTTCTTTGAGGATGAGCCAGGCGCCTTGGCGTCCGAGTCTGCCGCCTCGTCCGTTGACGAAGAGCGCGGCGGTGCCTTTACCGTGAGCTACGAGGGAGGGGCGGGCACGCACCAGGTAGTCTTGGATTGCTTTTTGGGCGTAGCTACCAATGGGTACGAGTCGCTCTTTGTTTCCCTTACCGAAGAGTCGAACGTAGCCGGGCAGAGTGACCTGGTTGCCGTCTTCGTCGGTGAGGGTTCCCTCGAAGTGCACGTCGTCGATATCGACATTAAGCATTTCGCTCACACGCGCGCCGGTGGCGTAGAGGAATTCGAGGATGGCTCGATTGCGTAGCCCAGTGGCGGTTTCGCGGTCAGGTACGGCGAGTAGCCGCTGGATGTCTTCTACGCTGACTGCTTTGGGTAGGCGCTTAACGTTCTTGGGCGGGGTGACCGGTGCCGCCGGGTCGGTGGGCACGATGAGCGCGGAGACCCAGAAGGCGTGTGCTCCGCGGACTGCCGCCATGGTGCGGGCGATGGAGTTCGACCCCAAGGGCAGGGGCAGGCTCGGCGAACCTTCAACGGTTGGCGTTTCTTTTTCTGGTGCCCCGGCTTTCTCCGGCTGCCCGACACGACCTTTCTCAGCACGCCCGTTTCCTGTCCCTCGCCCCGATTCGGAGGCGATCATCAGCGCCAGCGATTCTGCGGCTTCTTCCTGCGCTTCCCGAGCTTCCCGGGCGTTCTGGTTGTCCTTCTCCCCCGCTTCGAATCCGGCAACGAATCCAGCAAGGGGCACGGTGGGGGCGGCGAGTTCCCGCATGAAGGAACGCACCTGCGCGGTGGTGATGCGTTCGGGGTCGATGACGCCGAGGGTCGCCATGTAGGCGCTGTATCGTCGCAAGTCGCGCGCGTAGGAGGCGATGGTGTGCTCGCTGCTTCCTCGTTCCACGCGCAGGTGGATGAGGTACTGCTCGATTGCTCTCTGGAGCGGGGTCTGCGCCTCCTGGTGGGAAGCACCCAGGGCAGAAGAACCCAGCACGGAAGAACCGGCAGAAGAGGTCACGCCGAGCAGACCCGCGCCGCGGAATGTCTTGCTCACCGTGCTTTTTGCCTGCTTCACGCTATCTCCTCTGTCGGTTCTGTTGATGTTTGGGCCTCTTGATATTTGGGCTTGCCGTAGGCGAGGCTACTCCCCCGCCCCCCTGTTCCGTTCTTAGTGGTTGCGGAAGTTCTCCGGCTTTTCGCGGCGCTGTCCCATGTAGGGGTGGAACTCCCAGCCACCCTCGGCGGGGCGCAGGCCTTCAAAGTTGTTCTGCGCAGCCGCGTAGGTGGCGAGTACCGCCTGGATAGCGAGCGCGTTATGAACCTTTCCGCCCAGCACCAGCTGTACTGCCTCGGTGAGGGGCACCCAGCGGTAGGTCATTTCTGCTTCTTCATCGGTGCGTTCGCTACGTTCTTCGGCGGGCAGTTCCGAGAGGTTACGCGCCAGGTAGACGCGGCCTGCTTCGCTGGTTGCGCCGGGGCTGCTGAAGTAGTCGGTCAGTGCGTTCCAGGTTTCTGCCTGCAGGTCTGCCTCTTCGGCGAGTTCGCGCTGCGCGGCGACCAGAGGGTCTTCACCATCGATGTCGAGCAGTCCAGCGGGTACTTCCCAAAGGTTCATGCGCACCGGGTGGCGGTACTGGTTTAGCATCAGCAGTTCGTTGTTGTCGTTGAGGACCGCCACGGCGACGGCGCCGGGCATTTCCACGACGTCGCGGGTCAGCACGGTGTTTTCGTTAAGCTCGTACTCTTCAACGGTCGTTTCGATCACGTAGCCGCTGTACTTCACAGTGCGGGTGCGGATGGTGCGTTCGGAGGGTACATCAATAATCTGCTGGTTGTTGCTCATTCTTTCATTGTAGGCGGCTTCTTAGCCCCGCTACGTTTGGCGCGTCAGGTGCGGGCACGGTTTAAAGCACGTTCGGGTTTAAACGAAAGCATCCCGCTGACCCCTGTGCGGGGTGAGCGGGATGCTGAACGTTTGTACCTAGATGTTAGGTACCACGGATGTTAGGCGCCGCGACGCTCCAGAGCAGCCTTAATCAGACCGGAGAAGAGCGGGTGCGGGCGGGTCGGACGCGAGCGGTACTCGGGGTGTGCCTGAGTTGCCACGTAGTAGGGGTGTGCCTCTGCGGGCAGTTCCACGTACTCGACCAGCGAGGAGTCCGGGGAGGTACCGGAGATACGCAGGCCTGCTTCTTCAAGCTGCTCGCGGTACTCGTTGTTCACCTCGTAGCGGTGGCGGTGACGCTCTGCAACCTCGGTTGCACCGTACGCCTTAGCAACCTGAGAGCCGGGAACGAGGTTTGCCTTGTACAGGCCCAGGCGCATGGTGCCGCCCAGGTCGCCTGCACCTTCGACGAACTGCTTCTGCTCTTCGATGGTTGCGATGACCGGTACGGAGGTTTCCGGATCGAACTCGGTGGAGGATGCTTCGGTCAGACCCAGTACGTTGCGTGCGTACTCGATGACCATGGACTGCAGGCCGAGGCAGATGCCCAGGGTCGGGAGCTTGTGCTCGCGTGCGTACTTGAGGGCGCCGATCTTGCCATCCAGGCCGCGGATGCCGAAGCCGCCGGGCACGAGGATTGCGTCCATGTTGCGCAGCTGGTGGTCTGCATCTTCGTCGGTTGCGCACAGGTCGGCTGCAACCCACTTGATGTTGACCTTCACGTTGTTTGCGAAGCCGCCGGCGCGCAGAGCCTCGGAGACGGACAGGTATGCGTCGGGCAGGTCGATGTACTTACCGACCAGACCAACGTTGACCTCTGCTGCGGGGCGGTGCACTGCGTCGAGCAGGCGGTCCCACTGGGTGAAGTCCGGTGCGGGAGCCTCAATGCCGAAGTAGTCGAGGATGTAGTCGTCGAGCTTCTGGCTGTGCAGGGTCTTGGGAATGTCGTAGATGCTGGGTGCGTCGGCGCAGGAGATGACTGCGTCGGTGTCCACGTCGCATGCGTTACCGATCTTGGAGCGGTGCGATGCGGGGACCTCACGCTCACAGCGCAGGATCAGGCCGTCAGGCTGGATGCCCAGGCCGCGCAGTGCTGCGACGGAGTGCTGGGTCGGCTTGGTCTTGAGCTCGCCGGAGGGGCCGATGAAGGGCACCAGGGAAACGTGCAGGAAGAAGACGTTTTTGCGACCAACATCGCGGCGTACCTGGCGTGCTGCTTCCATGAAGGGCAGGGACTCGATATCGCCGACGGTACCACCGATTTCGGTGATGATGATGTCGGGTGCGTTGTCAATTTCCGCTGCGTGACGCATGCGGGCCTTGATTTCGTCGGTAATGTGAGGGATGACCTGGACGGTGTCGCCGAGGTATTCGCCGCGGCGTTCCTTTGCGATGACGGAGGAGTAGACCTGGCCGGTGGTCACGTTAGCGGACTGGTCGAGGTTCTCGTCCAGGAAGCGCTCGTAGTGTCCGATGTCGAGGTCGGTTTCAGCACCGTCGTCGGTGACAAAGACTTCACCGTGCTGGAAGGGGTTCATCGTACCGGGGTCGACGTTCAGGTAGGGGTCGAACTTCTGCATGGTCACAGAGAGGCCACGTGCGCGAAGAAGCTGACCGAGGGAAGAGGCCGACAGGCCCTTACCGAGAGAAGATGCAACGCCGCCGGTCACGAAAATCTGGCGGGTTACCTTGTCGTTAGAGGACGCGTTCAGAGCGTTATTTTTTTCATTCACCACGGAATTCAAGCCTACCATTTTCTTGTCTGCTATCCAAGCAGAGGGTTTTGCCGCGAGAGGATTCTCTCAGGCGGCTTTCCCTCCCCTATTTGTCCTTATCACCACTGTAAACGGAGCCGGGGATTTATTATTCCCGCCGCGCCGTGTAGAAGCAGGTGTAGGAGCATTCACAGAGTATCTCACATCCTCTGGGCTCCATGCGCCGCTGCTGGTCACCGGCACGGGCTACACCGACAACTTTCCGAGGCATGCTCTCGCACTTCAGCCCCTTTGATGGTCTTTGGTGCGAAAGATGCCGCCTTTCGGCGCTTTTGCCAGCACTTTCCTCATGCTTTTCCCTGCCGGTTTGCCGTCAGTTTCAGCGCCCCTGGGGCACTTCTCGACCGGCGGCCAGCAGCTCTCGGGCGTGCTCTCGCGCTGATTCTGATTGATCGTGTCCGGAGAGCATTCGCGCAAGTTCCACCACGCGTTCCTCTTCGGAAAGTACCTTGACCTTTGAGAGGGACGCGTCATCGTTTTTCAGCACGAGGATGTGCTGGTCCGCGAAAGCTGCAACCTGCGGCAGGTGGGTGACCACTAGAACCTGCACGTGTCGGGCGAGCATGGCGAGGCGGCGACCGATTTCGATAGCGGCCTTACCGCCCACGCCGGAGTCCACCTCGTCGAAGATGAAGGTGGGCACGGGGTCCACTTCGGCAAGCACTACCTCCAGGGCGAGCATCACGCGGGAGAGCTCGCCGCCGGAGGCGCCCTTACCGAGCGGGCGCGGCACGGCGGTTCGGTGGGGCGCCAGCATGAAGGTCACGGTGTCTCGGCCGTGTACCGAGAACTTTTCGGCTTCGGCAACTTCCACGACCAGGGAGGCGTTCGGCATGGCAAGAGCAGTGAGCTCCTCACTGACGGCGTCCGCCAGTTTCTGCGCGGCGGCACGGCGCAGGGCGGTCAGCTCTTCTGCTTGGGCACCAAGCACCTTGCGTAGCTGTACCAGCTCGGTTTCCAGGGTTTCCTGTCGCTGCGGGTCATCCACCAGGGTCTCGAGGCGTGCACGGGATTCTTCGGCCCATTCGAGGACCTCGGCAATATCGGCACCGTACTTGCGGGTGAGGGTCGCCAGCTGGGCGCGGCGAGTCTGCACCTGCGCCAGACGTTCGGGGCCTTCAACATCCAGGGAGGCCATGTAGGAGGACAGCTCCGAGGAGATATCGGTGGCAAGAATCAACAGTTCGTTGACGCGCACCGCGAGGGAGGCAAGCTCTTCGTCAGCGCCTGCCTGTGCCTGTAGCGCGGAGCGGCTTGCATCGAGCAGGCTCATGACGCTCTGCTCGTCGCCGGTGGAGTATTCGCTACCGCTGAGCGCCGCGGAGGCGGTTGCCGACGCAATGCGTAGCGCTTCAACGTTCATGAGCTTCACCATTTCGGCTTTGAGCTCTTCTTCTTCACCCGCCTGCGGGTTGACGGCGCTGATTTCTTCGAGGGCACCCTGCAGGGTCTGCGCTTCGAGGGCTCGTGCGCGCGAGTTTTCGCGTACTTCCTTCAGCTCTGCGGCGGCGGCGCGGTATCGCTCGTAGTTTTCACGGTACTTCTCCAGCAGGTTGGAGAGCTCTTCGCCGGCGTACAGGTCGAGGGACTGGCGCTGCTCTGCCGCTGATTTGAGGCGCAGCTGATCGGACTGGCCGTGGACTGCAACAAGAGTCTGACCAATCTGAGACAGGGTTCCGATGGGTGCGGAGCAACCGCCGACGTGGGCGCGGGAGCGTCCCGAGGCGTTGACGGTGCGTGCCAGAAGCAGCTCGGAGGTCTGTTCGTCAATGTCTTCGGCGGTGCCTCCGGCTTCTTCGGCAAGCTCGAGGGCGCGGTGCCCGTGGGGCAGGCGAATGACTGCTTCGGCGAGGGCGCTCTTGGCGCCGTTGCGCACGCTGGATGCGTCGGATCGGGCGCCCAGGAGCATGCCGAGGGCAGTGACGACCATGGTTTTACCTGCGCCGGTTTCGCCGGTCAGCACGGAGAATCCGGGTTCGAGGGGGAGCCTCGCATCGGTGATGATGCCGAGGTCTCGAATATGGATTTCCTCAATCACGAACGTTCATTCCTTTTCTTTAGTGCTTCTCGGTATCCTGCGGGCCGCGCCAGCCACGGATCGGAAGCTCAAATTTACGCACCAGTCGCTCAGAGAAGGGAGCCGGATGGATACGGGCGAGCAGCACCGACTTCTCGGAGCGTCGCACCTCAATACGGGAGCCGGGGTCCAGCTCCACGGTTCGGCGGCCATCGCACCAGAGCACGCCGGAGGCGCCGTTTCCGGGCATCATTTCTACCGCCAGGGTGGAGGTCGGCGCCGCCACCAGCGGGCGCGCGAAGAGCGCGTGAGCCGAGAGCGGCACCATGAGAATTGCTTCAACTTCGGGCCAGACGACCGGGCCGCCACCGGAGAAAGCGTAGGCAGTCGAACCGGTGGGGGTTCCCATGACCACGCCATCGCAGCCGAAGCTGCTGAGCGGGCGGCAGTCCACCTCGATAATGACTTCAATCATTTTTTCGCGGTTGCCCTTTTCGACGCTGGCTTCGTTCAGCGCCCAGTCGCTGTGCACGCGTTTGCCGTCATTCCAGACTTCCACGTCGATTGCCATGCGTTCTTCAACGGTGTATTCGTTGTTGACGATGCAGCGAACGGTTTCGGTCAGGTTGCTCTCTTCGGATTCGGCGAGGAAGCCGACGTGCCCTAGGTTCACACCGATGAGCGGAACACTGGTTCGGCGCACCATTTCTGCGGCGCGAAGAATCGAACCGTCACCACCGAGCACCACGCCGAGTTCAATATCGATGAGCGCCACGGATTCGTGGACGACCTGCACGGGGACGGGCTCGTCCCAGTTTTCACTCAGGGTCTCCAGATCGGAGCGAGTCATGACGGGCGCGAGTCCCGCTTCGTAGAGCTGGGTGCATGCCTGTCGGGCGGCATCTCGTGCTTCTTTGCGCCCCACGTGGGCGAAGACGAGAATCTTACGGTGACGTTGTTCCACCGAGTCTTCGGAACCATGACGTTCGAAACTGTGGTGTTCGGAACCATGACGCGCACCCGCGGAAGCTTCCTGCGCGGTTGCTTCCTGCGGTGCGTGGCTTTCGTGTTCTGCCATAACGACTCTCTCCCATCGAGGTGTTGAGATCGGGGTGTTGAGATGGTGTATCTACACCTATCATACCGAATATGTTCTCGAAGATTTTCTAAAGAACTATATTTTTAGAAGATTATTTCGAATAATGTACAGCTGGGGTATCTCTAAAATACCTGTAAAAATACCTGTGAATAGCGCGGCAGCCTGAGAAAGCCCCACCCTCAACGCGTCCTGCGTTACCGAGCGGTTTTCTCAGACTGCCAATACCACTATTTATTTTCGGCACTATATTTACTTTCGACACCGTTGAATAGGGAGTTGTAAAAAAGTTCCCTTAGCCTGCACAGCAAGATAATTTCGAAACATCTTTGTCAAAAGTTAGGGCAGCCAGCTTCAATCCTTCTGCCATTGTTAGATATGGAGCCATCGTTTCTCTCAGATCTCCAACAGTTAAACCGAATTTCACAGCTAATGTTGCTGCATAAATTACGTCTCCTGCGTTTTCTGCCACTACATGCGCCCCTAACACTTTCAATGTTTTCGCGTCTGCCACTAATTTGAAAACACCTGTTGTTTCCCGATTAACGAGCGCTCTTGGAACAGCATCCAACGGCAATACCGATGTTTTCACTTCATATCCTTTTTCTTTTGCCTGTTGCTCCGTTAAACCAACCGTTGCAATCGATGGAGAAGTAAACGTAACGCCTGGAACCACTTCTAAATTGACCTTTTGATTTAGTCCTCCGATTGCATTACGAGCAGCAAGTCCACCTTCATAAGCAGCTACATAAACAAATTGGGGACCGAGAGTGACATCTCCAGCTGAATAAATTCGGGAATTGGTCGTTTTAAGATAATCATCAATGACAATTTCACCACGGGAACCAACTTCAACGCCTGCTGCATGTAAGTTTAATGATTCTGTATTTGGTTTTCTTCCAGTGGCAATTAGCAATTGTTCTGCTTCAATAATTCGCTTTTTACCATTTATCTCAACATGAACTTTTTTAATGTCTCCATCTTGCTCAACTCGTTCATAGGTTGCACCTGTTACTAAATTAATTCCCTGTTCTGTTAAGGCCTTAGTAATGGCTTCTGAAATTTCAGGATCGTATTCTTTTAATAGACGCTCGCTTCTTTGAATCAAAGTGACTTCTGACCCGAGGTTATGAAATAGTTGTCCTAATTCCATGCCGATATATCCTGAACCAATTACGGTAAGACGATTTGGAACCTTCTTTAATTCCAATAAGCTAGTGCTTGTTAAATAATCTACTTCATCTAATCCGGGAATATTAGGTGCAGTTGAAGAAGCACCTGTAGCTATTAAAAATCTTTTGGCTGTGATTTGATTGCCATTTACTTCAACTGTATTTTCATTTACGAATTTTGCTTCACCTTTTATTAATTCAAAACCATAATCATCAATTAAATTCACATATTTTTCATTTCGCATCTCGGTTACTAAATCATTCTTTTGTTTTACTAATGGCGCTAAATCAACATTTGAAGCCGAAGTGTGTAATCCTACAAATGGATTATTTTTTGCTAGATGATTGATTTCCCCTGCTCTTAATAAGGTCTTAGAAGGAACGCATCCGACATTAACGCAAGTTCCACCCACCGTTCCACGCTCAATCATAGCCACTTTTGCGTTCAAAGTAACGGCTTCAATGGCAGATGAAAAGGCAGCTCCACCAGAACCGATGATGATGTAATCATAATCATAGTTACCTTCATCATTTAAACTTACATCTGTCCTTTTTTCCGATTGCACTTGTATTTCTTCTGCTTCGCCCGGGTGATAATTTGCGTCAGCAATCGCCTTTATTGCACTTTCAACCTCAATATCATCGGACAGTTCAAATACTGCTTCACCACGACGATAACTAGACTCAATATTTTTAGCACCTATCTTTTCAAGTGCTGATTCTACGTGTTTTTCACAACCCGTACAAGTCATTCCTGAAATGTTTACCTTAAATTTATTCATAAAAAGCTCCTTTCGTTTGTTAATGTTTCTATTATAACATAGTTTCAATTCGTTTCAAATCCTCTATTTGTTTTCGCACTTCCTTTTGTTTTTTAGAAACAAATTCGAATATATCTTGACAACGAACTTCATCTTTATCTACAACACCAAGTAATTTATAAATCTCGCTTAAAGAGAAACCAAGTTCCTGTATTCGTTTAATAAACCCAACACGCTTAACGTCATCATATGAATATATCCGATAACCAGCTTCCGTTCGGTGAGGTTCTTGTAATAAATTTTTTCGCTCGTAATATCTGATCGTTTCTTTATTAACTCCACATTTATCTGCAAACTCACTAATGCGATAAATCATCTTATTTCACCCCCTGAATATTATAAACCATGTACCATAGTACACGGTCAAGTAAATTGGACTATTTTATTTTTTTCCCAAAGTATCACTCGTATGTGATTGATACTTTTATATAATACTATTGATTATCCTAACATCCCACCAGAAAATCCGATTTAAACACCAGTTGTTTTTAAACTATTAAGAAAGTAATTCCACTATATATTCCGAAGACCCTTTATTTTTTGCACCATAGGAAGTACTCTACGTTGCCGTCCTGTCCGGGGAGCGGGCTGGGTTCCATACCCATCACACGCAATCCGTGGCTGACCGCAGATGCCTGAACTTTTTCTACTGCTTCACGGCGGGCGGATTCTTCGTGCACCACTCCCCCACGTCCGATGCGGTGCTTGCCGACCTCGAACTGCGGCTTGACCATGAGCACCAGGTCGCCGCCGGTTTCGGTGGCGTTCGCTAGCGCCTCCATAACCAGGGTCAGTGAGATGAACGAGAGGTCAGAAACCGTCAGTTCGACCTGCCCACCAATGTCTTCGGGCTTCATGTAGCGAACGTTGAGTCCTTCGTACACGCCGACTCGCGGTTCTTCGCGTAGCGTGTCCACGAGCTGCCCGTGTCCGACGTCAACTGCGGCTACGTGGGCGGCTCCTCGACGAAGCAACACGTCGGTAAAGCCTCCGGTGGATGCTCCCGCATCCAGGCAACGCTTGCCTTCTACCTCGATTTCGGGGAACGCGTCGAGGGCACCGGCGAGCTTGTGCCCTGCGCGGCTGACGTATTCGGTCAGCTCGCTCTGGCGCACGTAGAGGGTATCCTCCGGGCCCACGAGCATGGACGCTTTGCGCGCCACCTTGCCGTTGACCTGCACGTCCCCGGCGGCAATGAGCTTTGCGGCGAGGGTTCGGGAGCTCACGAATCCGGCTTCGACCAGGTATTTATCGAGGCGCACGGTGTCCTTGTCTTCTTTCTGTCATCGTCTGGTGACGGGGTTATCTAGTAACGGTGAACCCTCAGAACATTATAGTCTGAGGGTTCACCGTCGCGAACTAGGAGAGGTTTTCGAGGTCCTTCTCCAGCTGCTCACTCATCGTTTCGAGGCGCTTGACGCGCTCTACGGGGTCCATGTCGAGGGTCGCCGCGAGTTGGCGCTCGAATTCTGCATCAAGCTCAGCGGTTTCCTCTGCCGTGCTATTAGTCTCCGGTTCTTTAGGCACCGGGGATCCCCTGGATGTTGGGGCGTGCGCCCTGTTCGGGGTTTGCCGCCCACCATGCCGCGCAGGCTACACGCCATGCTTCGGCTTCGCTCTCGCTGCCCGCGAATGCTTCGGTGTCTTCAATCTCGGGGCCGGTCAGGCTCAGGTTTTCACCGCGAACTCGGGCCTGCCAGGTGGGGCCGGTTGCGGTGACTTCATAGCCTTCGTAGAGCACCTCAATTTCGGGGTAGGGTGCGAAGAAGTCCTCGAGGGTGCGCAGAATATAGGTCGGACGCTGGTTCGGCACGGCCTCGATGACGTCCTGGTAGGTCTGTACGCCGGTTAGGACGAGGGCGCCGTCCATCTTTGCGTTGTTGGCGCCGAGAATGTCGGTGTCCAGGCGGTCACCCACAATGACGGGGCGGCTGGAGTTTACTGCCTGCGCTGCGGTGTGGAAGATGGGCGCTTCGGGCTTGCCCGCGACGAGCGGGGTGCGGCGGGTTGCGCTTGCTACGGCTGCTACGAGGGTTCCGTTGCCGGGTGCCTGGCCTCGTTCCTTGGGGATGCTCTGGTCGGTGTTGGTTGCAATCCAGAGGATGTCGGGGTTTGCGAGGGTGTAGGCGGCTTCCGCGAGGTCTTCCCAGCCGATCTTGGGGTCGAAACCCTGGATGACGGCTACGGGGCCTTCTTCTTCCTTGCGTACGGTTTCGAGGCCTGCGTCGCGCACACAGTCGGCGAGTGCTTCGGTGCCGGTGATGAGTACTTTGGAGCCTGCGGGTACGTGCTGTGCGAGCAGTGCGGCGCCTGCCTGTGCGGAGCTGACGACTCGTTCTGCTCGGGTGTGCACGCCCAGTTCACGCAGGTGCTCTGCTACGGATTCTACGGAGCGCGATGCGTTGTTGGTGACGAAGATGACCGGTACATTGAGTTCTTCTTCGGCGCGGTTGAGCGCTTCGGGTGCACCTTCGATGGCGAAGGGACCCGCGTAGACTACACCGTCCAGATCGGAGAGGAGGGCATCGTAGCGGGATAGGAGTGCGTTCGTGGTCATAGAGTGTTCCTCTCGGGGTCTCTGGCGGTTGTCGCTATTAATCGTACCTGTTAGACACTCTAGCGTTGTCGCCTTCGGGCGATTATATGGAAAACCGCTGGACGCTCTCCCCTGCTTGGGTGTGGCGTCCAGCGGTTTCACGCTGACACTTAGGTCACGTATTTAGAATTCTTAGATTCTCTGCAGTCTTATTCTGCGGAGGTTTCTTCTGCTTCTTCAGTCTTGGGAGCTTCGGTCTTCTCGTCCTCAGCTACTTCTTCTGCAGTTTCGATTGCTTCCTCTTCTGCGGAAGCTTCAGCGGTCTCTTCAGCTTCTTCTGCGGTCTCAGTGAGTTCTACGGACTTCTCTTCCTGCTCGAAGAGGCCAGCTTCACCGAACATGTCGAAGATTTCGGGTTCTGCGAAATTGCCCTGGCCCAGTGCTGCTTCTGCCATGAAGGCGAGGCGTGCCCAGCGTTCTGCTTCCTGGTTACGGCCTGCGTTAGCCAGCGCGTCGGAGTATGCGCTGAACAGGCGGGGGCTGTACTCGAAGGCACGCTTGGGGTTCAGCTGAGGAATCTGCAGCGCTACGACGGCCTCGGACTTCTTGCCCTGATCGCTGAGGATACCGGATTCAACGATGGCGAGCTCTACGCGCACGTTAGCGGGCAGTTCTTCCTTCTTGAATTCTGCAATCATTTCCATTGCCTTGGGCAGGCGGCCGAGCGCGCGTTCGCAGTCCACCAGCAGTGCCAGGTGGTCTACGGAGCCGCTAATACGGCGGTGGGTGCGCAGTTCGCGCAGTGCCAGTTCGAAGTCTTCTGCAACGTATGCGGCGACGCCAACGGCTTCGCGTACTGCGGCAATACGGCCTGCACTGCGGGATGCGGCAACGGCGTGTTCCAGCGCAAATTCGGGGTCGATGTCGAGGTAGCGACCAGCCATGGCGAGGTGCTTTGCGACGGTTTCTGCGTTGCGAGGTTCCAGGGCGCGCAACTGACGGAAGGTTGCGCCGTCCAGCTCGCGACCGGTGATGTCGTCATCAATTTCCGGTGCCTTGGGCTTTGCGGGGCGGTAGCCTGCACGGCCACCGATGCTGCGTACTTCTTCGCGAGGTACTTCAGCCTCGGGACCGTTGGAGCGAGGTGCCTTGGATCGGGAGTCGGAGCGACGGCCGTCGAACTTCTTGCCTCCGCGGTCGTTACGCTTGAAACCGCCCTTGCCGCCAAAGTTCTTGCCGCCCTTCTTGGAGCGGAAGTCCTTTCCTCCGCTGTTCTTGCGGTGCTGGCGGGGGCCGGAGCCGTTAGACTCGTGACGGGGGGTCTCAGACATGAATCTCCTTGGGAGGTATCCGCCAGTGTGGGCGGGTAGGGTATGCAGTCGATTCGGGCGAACCGCTGCCTGAGGCATCAACTCTATGAGGGGTGCTTTAGATACACCCGCTAATGCCTAAACATAAGCCATACCATTCTAGTATAGAGAGCACCTTCCGCGCACCCGTACTGATGGGATGTTAAAGACAAATGGGGAGGCCTAACGACCTCCCCAAACAAAAATAGCCCCGGCGAAGCCGGGGCTATTGAATAATAAAGCGGCAATAACCTACTCTCCCACACCCACAAAAGTGCAG
>NZ_KV802667.1:133498-140883 GCF_001810775.1 Rothia sp. HMSC062H08 | reverse complement strand
TTGTTGTCCAAGAAACGGGAGGCAGTTCAATAAAACCCCAGAGACAACAAAAAAGCCCCGAGGCGAACCTCGGGGCTTGAGCGGAGCGGTTGACGAGACTTGAACTCGCGACATCCACCTTGGCAAGGTGGTGCTCTACCAACTGAGCTACAACCGCATGTTTTCGCTTTGAACTTTTCAGTTCGTCGCAACAACAGGTACTACTATACGAGCCTTTACCGGGGTGCGCAAACCAAATTCTTGCTACACTCCCTCAAATGGAGCCAGATTCACCTCCGCAAAAGATACCGACTAGTAGTTTTACAGGAAATACCCATCACAAAAAATATTCTCAAATTTATGAAAAATCCCCTTATCCGCCGGGTTTCCTTCAGACCTTTCGGTCGTCAGATTCCCGCTGGATAAGGGGATTCTCTAGAGCTTAGTCGCTGCTACCGCCAGAGTCGCCTCCACCGGAATCGCCGCCGCCAGAGTAGTCGGAGCTGCTGTAGCTGCTGTAATCCGAACTGCTGGAGCTGC
This sequence comes from Rothia sp. HMSC062H08, assembly GCF_001810775.1. Lineage (NCBI taxonomy): Bacteria > Bacillati > Actinomycetota > Actinomycetes > Micrococcales > Micrococcaceae > Rothia > Rothia sp. HMSC062H08. Next base: position 140,364 of record NZ_KV802667.1, on the reverse strand, counting down.
TGGAGCTTCCGGCGTCGAAGTCGCCCGCGTCCGGGTCGGGGCCCGGGTCCACGAAGTCGTCTTCGTCGTCCTCTTCACGCGAAGAGTCCGAGGTGTCTACGCCGTCAGACGAACTGCTGACGTCGCCGCCGCGGGCGTGCCGTGCCTGAGCTTCTTGAGCGTTCAGGGCGGCGCGCGCCTCGAAGTAGGCAGTCACGTATCCGAAGGCTGCCGCAACGACAACAGCGACCACCATCAAGACGGACTTGTCCATGTTGGCGATGTACAGAATCAGCCAGATAATGCAGGCGTTGGTGAGCGCCATGATGGAGCCCTTCAGCAGCGCCTTCCCCATGATCGATTGATTCATGGTTAGCTCAGTTCAGCGGCAAGCTTGCGCAGGCGTGCGAGGGAGGATTCCTTACCCAGGATTTCCATGGATTCGAACAGGGGCGGGGAGATGCGCTCACCGGACACTGCGATACGCACGGGGCCGAATGCGAGGCGCGGCTTGATTTCCAGGCCGTCGACGATTGCGGCGCGCAGGGCTGCTTCGATGTTGGCTGCGGTGAAGTCCTCGAGGGGTTCCAGAGCCTCGATTGCGGCGGCGAGGACCTGCGGTGCGGATTCCTTGAGCTGCTTGCGTGCGTCGTCAGCCACGGTGATCTCGTCGTCGCTCTTGAAGAGGAATGCGAGCAGGCCGGGTGCTTCGCCAAGCAGCTGCATGCGCTCCTGGACGAGGGGCGCAGCTTCGGTGAGGACCTGCTCTTCACGCTCGGTGAGGGTCTCGCCGAGTACGCCTGCAGCCTGCAGGTACGGGATGAGGCGGTCGCGGAAGTCCTTGGGGTCGAGCGCACGGATGTGGTCGCCGTTGATGGACTCTGCCTTCTTCACGTCGAAGCGTGCGGGGTTGGCGACAACGTCGTGTACGTCGAAGTGCTCGACGAGCTCGTCGATGCTGAAGACGTCCTGGTCTGCGGAGAGAGACCAGCCCAGCAGGGACAGGTAGTTCAGCAGGCCTTCCTTGATGAAGCCGGAGTCGCGCAGCAGGAAGAGGTTCGATTCGGGGTCGCGCTTGGAGAGCTTCTTGTTGCCCTGGCCCATGACGTAGGGCAGGTGACCAAATTCGGGGATGAAGCTGGTCACGCCGGTGTCGATGAGTGCGCGGTAGAGCGCAATCTGACGCGGGGTGGAGGAGAGCAGGTCCTCGCCGCGCAGCACGTGGGTGATGCCCATGAGCGCGTCGTCGACAGGGTTCACGAAGGTGTACAGCGGGTCGCCGTTGGAGCGCACGACCACGTAGTCGGGCACGGTGCCAGCCTTGAAGGTGATTTCACCACGAACCAGGTCGTTGAAGGTGATGTCCTCATCGGGCATGCGCAGACGCCACACGGGCTTGCGGCCCTCGGCGCGGTAGGCTTCCTTCTGCTCTTCGGTGAGGTTACGGTCGTAGTTGTCGTAGCCGAGCTGCGGGTCCTGACCGGCTGCCTTGCGGCGTTCCTTCACCTCGTCGGGGGTGGAGAAGTCTTCGTACACGTAGCCGCCCTCAACGAGCTTTTCGAAGATCTCGGTGTAGATGCCTGCGGTCTTACGCTCAGACTGGCGGTAGGGCTCGTGGGGGCCGCCGACGCCAACGCCTTCGTCCCAGTTGATACCGAGCCAGTGCAGGGATTCGAGCACCTGGTTGAACGACTCTTCGGAGTCGCGTGCCGCGTCGGTGTCTTCGATGCGGAAGATCAGCTTGCCGCCGGTGTGGCGTGCGTACGCCCAGTTGAAGAGGGCGGTGCGGACCATGCCCACGTGCGGGGTGCCGGTGGGCGAGGGGCAGAAGCGGACGCGAGTGTCTGCGGGGCTGTTGAGTACGGGACCGTGGTATTCGGTCATGATGTCTCCTTGACGGTGTGTTTCAGGATGTACGTTACGTTTTTGGGTGCGGACTGCTTAGTCGCGCACGCGGGTGACGAGGGAGCCGATACCTTCGACTTCAACCTCTACTTCGTTGCCGTCGCGCAGTACGCTGATGCCGGCGGGGGTGCCGGTGAGCAGTACGTCGCCGGGCAGCAGGGTGAAGATTTCGGAGGCTGCGGCAACCTGTTCGGCTACGGAGTAGTGCATTTCGGAGGTGTTGCCTTCCTGCACGACGTCGCCGTCAACCCAGGTGGTGATGTTCAGCGAGTCGGTGTCCAGGTCGGTTTCGATCCAGGGGCCGAGCGGGGTGGAGCCGTCGAAGCCCTTGGCGCGGGTCCACTGGCGGTCTTCGAGCAGGTCGCGGGCGGTGAGGTCGTTTGCCACGGTGTAGCCGAAGATGACCTCGTGCACGCGCTCAAGAGGCACGGACTTGGCGATACGACCGATAACGACGGCGAGTTCACCTTCTGCGCTGACGGCTTCGGAGTACTCGGGCAGGGTCACGGGGTCGCCGGGGCCAATCACGGTGGTGTTGGGCTTGAGGAAGAACTGCGGAGAGGCGGGCGCCTCGGTTCCAGCCCAGTTTGCGATCGCTCCAATCACCTTGGAGCGGGGGATAATCGGGGCGAGCAGGCGCACCTGGTCGATGGGGTAGGTGGTGCCGGTCGGTTCGATACCCGAGTAGAAGGGGTCGCCGGCGATGACGCGCAGGGTTTCTTCGCCTGCGTCGCCTTCTACCAGCCCGAAGTGGAGCTCATTATTTACGGTAAATCGTGCAATACGCATACTTTCTAGGGTACCAGCCTTCGAGGGCGGGGGCGGCGGGCGGAATTGGCAAGGCAGGTTTTAGCCCGGCGGGGTTCAACACTATTAGGTTCGGCGGGGTGTGCCTCCCCTCCCCTGTCATCGCGCTATCAACGCCGCGCGCAATATTCGCTGAGCACAGCACTGACCGGGCACAGCGAATCCCCGCGGGTGCGCGTTCCGGGTGCGGGCGCATCCTGCGGGGATTTCGCGGGTTACGTTAGATTCACGTTTTAGATGAGGCGGGTCATCCAGCCGTGGCGGTCCTCAACGGTGCCGAGCTGAATACCGACGAGCTCTTCGCGCAGGCTCTTGGAGATTTCGCCGAAGTGCTCGGTGGGTGCCGGGATTTCGAAGTCTTCTGCCTTGAGCTTGCCGATGGGCGCGACCACTGCTGCGGTGCCGCAGGCGAAGATTTCGGTGATGTCGCCGTTTGCCACGCCTTCACGCCACTCGTTGAGGGTGATTGCGCGCTCTTCGACGGTCATACCGCGGTCCTTAGCCAGCTGAATCAGCGAGGAGCGGGTCACGCCCTCCAGGATGGTGCCGGTCAGTTCGGGGGTGACGATCTTGTTTTCCTTGCCGAAGACGAAGAAGACGTTCATGCCGCCGAGCTCTTCGATGGCGTCGCCGCGGTGCGGGTCCTTGAAGATGACCTGCTTGCAGCCGTGCTTTTCGCCTTCGGTCTGGGCGATCATCGATGCCGCGTAGTTGCCGCCGCACTTTGCCGCACCGGTGCCGCCTTCGCCTGCGCGGGCGTAGGTGGTGGAGAGCCAGATGTCTACGGGTTCGGGGGTACCGAAGTAGTTACCTGCGGGCGAGCCGATGACGTGGTACTGCACGTGCTTTGCGGGGCGCACGCCGAGGTACGCCTCGGTTGCGATCATGAAGGGGCGGAAGTAGAAGGCTTCACCGTCGCCGGTGGGTACCCATGCTTCGTCTGCCTTGACGAGTTCGCGCAGGGATTCGACGAACAGTTCTGCGGGCAGTTCGGGCAGGGAGAGGCGGTGTGCGGAGCGTGCGAAACGTTCTGCGTTCTTTTCGGGGCGGAAGGTCCATACGGAGCCGTCAGCGTGGCGGTAGCCCTTGACGCCTTCGAAGATTTCCTGGCCGTAGTGGAACACGGATGCTGCGGGGTCGAGGACGAGCGGGCCGTAGGGGTGAACTCGTGCGTCGTACCAGGTGCCGCCGGTCTTGTAGTCACCCTCCCAGTCGATGGTGACCATGTGGTCGCTGAAGTAGTCACCGAAGCCGGGGTTTGCGAGGATTTCGGCGCGGCGTTCGGCGGTGGCGGGTGACTGGTTTGCTTCGTGGCTGAATTCGGTTGCCATCGTTCTGCGTTCCTCTTCGTCTAGTTGCCTCTGTGGGCGTTCTTTGAGTGGCGGTTCTCGCGGCGAGGCGAGGGACCGGTGTGTGCCGCCGAGCGCGTTGTCGTGCGGGGCAGATGGTGCATCTAGCGGTCTGTGCTAGTTGGATGCATCAAAGCTAGTGGTGGATGGTGTCCACCGCCGAGGTGCCGGGCGGGTGTGCCTGACCTGTTTTAGAGTACCGGAAAGATGAGTTTGCCGCATGCGCACCTTTTCTGCCATTCAGGATGTGAACAGGTGAAGCCCGGAAGGTGTGTTCCTTCCGGGCTTCGCTAGCGTAGTTCACGTTTTTAGCCGAGCCAGTTTTAGCCGGGCAAGTATTAACCGAGGCGTGCGAGCACGTCCGCGCCGACCTGGTCGGTACCACGCACGCTCGCGCCGTTCTCGCGCATATCTGCCTCAACAGCGTCCTCAATGCGGGCTGCGGCTGCATCGTGGCCGAGGTGGCGCAGCAACATCGCACCGGCGAGGATTGCGGCGGTGGGGTTTGCCTTGTTCTGGCGGGCGATGTCCGGTGCGGAGCCGTGAACGGGCTCGAACATGGAGGGGAACTCACCAACGGCGTTGATATTGCCGCTTGCCGCGTAGCCGATACCGCCGGTCACTGCACCGGCGAGGTCGGTGATGATGTCGCCGAAGAGGTTGTCGGTAACAATCACGTCGAAGCGTGCGGGGTCGGTGACCATGAAGATGGTGGTCGCGTCAATGTGCAGGTAGTCGGTCTCGACCTCGGGGAATTCCTTCGCGATTTCGCTGAAGTAGCGGTTGTAGAGGCGGCCAGCGTGGGTGAGCACGTTGGTCTTGTGCACGAGGGTGACCTTCTTGCGGCGGGTTGCGGCAAGCTCGAAAGCGTAGCGTACCAGGCGCTCCACGCCGTGCGCGGTGTTGAGGGAGACCTCGGTGGCGATTTCGTGCGGGGTGCCGCCGCGGATGACGCCGCCGTTGCCAATGTAGGGGCCTTCGGTGCCTTCACGCACGACCACGAAGTCGATGTTGCCGGGGTTGGCGAGCGGGGAGACTGCGCCGGGGTACAGGCGGGAGGGGCGCAGGTTGATGTAGTGGTCGAAGGCGAAGCGCAACTTGAGGAGCATTTCGCGTTCGATGAGGCCGGAGGGAATCTGACCGCTACGGGGGTCTGCACCGATGGCGCCGAAGAGGATCGCGTCGTGCTGCTTGAGGGCGTCCATGGTGGAGTCGGGCAGGGTTTCACCGGTTTCCAGCCAGTGCTCGGCGCCGAGCTTGTAGTGGGTGGGGGTTACGGTGATGTTTTCGAGCTCGCAGGCGCGGGTGAGGATGCGCTGGGCTTCGGTAATGATTTCGGGGCCGATGCCGTCGCCGGGGATGACGGCGAGGTCGATGCTACGTGCTTCAGTCATGCCTCTACCGTAATACGCGCCGTGGGTGGGCGGTAGAGTGTGCGGGTGGGTTCTCAGACTCTGGGCTAGAGAGTTCCAGGTTAGCTACCGCTCCCCCTGCCCCACCGGTTAAAACAATATTCCCCGGCTGAATCATCAGCCGGGGAATACTGTTTATCTACGAGTTCTCACAAGGTAAGAACTTAGACGCTATTAGGAGCGCTCGCAGAGGGTGACCTTCACGTAACCGGGGTTACGAACGCCGGATTCCTTCGCAGCGTTGTTAGCGGATGCGATGGTACCGTTCGGGACGGAGGGAGCCACGTAGGAGCCACCAGCGCCACCTGCGCCTGCCTGCAGCAGTGCACCAACGTTCTGGCGGTAACGGGTCGGCTCTTCGTTAGCGTTCCACTTCTGGGAGGTAATGATGGAAGACAGGCCTCGAGCAGCACCGGAGCCACCGCCACCGTAACCTGCGCCACCACCTGCGGAAACAACGGTCTGGTAGCCGTTGAAGGACATGCGGGTGTAATCCTCGCGGTAGGAGGTCTTGTCGTTGAGGTTAAGCGGGTTGGTCGCGTGAACGATTTCCAGCTTGGAGATGTCGTGGTTGTCGATCTGGTAGGAGTACGCGAAGACGCCGTCTGCACCCTTACCATCGAAGCCGGAGCCACCCTTGTCACCAGCGGTGGAGGAGCTGAAGAGCTCCTGCTGGTTCTGGCTGGTGAAGCCCAGAACGCCGTAGACGTTAGCCAGGGTGTACAGCAGGGGCTTCTCGCCACCTGCGCCACCCTGACCGTTGCCGCCACCGTTACCACCGGCAACCTTCATAGCGGTGCCAGGAGTGGTGTGCGGCTTCAGAACGGTGTAGTGGGAGATAGAGGTCTCAGCGTTGTCACCGGTTGCTGCGGATGCGCTTGCACCTGCGGGCAGAACGGACTTAACGTCGGGGTCGCTCAGGCGGGTGGTGGAAGCGTCGACTGCCTTGGGGTTGTAGTACTTGTCACCCGCGGGCATGTTGTTGGTACCGGGCTGGGTACGGATACCCGCACCGCCACCGCCACCTGCAACTGCAACGGGGGTGCCGTCGATGATCAGAGCGGAGGAACCGCCACCGGAACCACCGTAGAGGTAACGCTTCATGTCGGAAGCGCCGGGCCAGTTAGCGTCAACGCGAGCCTTAGCGTCTGCGGGGACAGCCTGCTCATTGACGTCACCACCGTTACCGTAACCCTTACCACCGGTTGCAGGGCGGGTCTGCCAAATAGCCTTACTGTGAACACCGGGCTCGGAAATCAGGTATGCAACACCACCGGCAGCTGCAACCAGCTCAATGATCTGGCCTTCCTTGACGGGCATTTCACCGGTCACGAGAGCACCGGAACCACCAGCAACCTGGTCGGAACCGCCACCAGCGCCACCAGCAACCTCGAAGCGAATCTTGTCAACCTTA
>NZ_KV802667.1:123927-133398 GCF_001810775.1 Rothia sp. HMSC062H08 | reverse complement strand
GAAGCGAATCTTGTCAACCTTAGCGGGAACAGTGAACTTCACGGTATCCTTAGCACCGGAGGGCTGACCGGAAATGTTGAACTTGGGAGCAGATGCGTACTCGCACTCAGTGGAAGATGCGAAAGCGGGAACTGCAGCAGATGCTGCGACAACCGGAGCAGCCCATGCTGCGCCAGCGACAACCTTGCGGCGAGAAATATTAGTAGACATGTATGTCCTTCGAGAGTGATGTCATTTTGAGGAATAAAAGTTATCACCCGCCGTCGTGCGCGGCAGAAAACATCACTTGAAACAAGTCGAGTGAGTGAGTCGGCTTGAGCCTAACCTCTGGTGATAACGACATAATGCTGCACTCCGCTCCCCTATCTGGGGAGACGCGCCTCAGAACTCTTGGTGTTCGTTCTGTGAGGTCTTAGACCTCGGGCGCAGATTTCGGGTACGGCTAAAACTATACCCATCAAGGACCTGTACCGCAATGGTTCCAAAAATGGTTTGATGAGGGGGTTTCCCCTAAACTCTCCGCCTTGGTTGAAGGTTTTTCAACCAAAATAGGTTACTTAAGGGAGTTACAGGTCTCTTAAACCCGAATTCGAACCCCATACAACCCCAAACCCTCAAGCTTTAGTTGAATAAATAATCTACAAAAAAGTAATCAAGGTCACTAAAAATAGATGTTTTTAGCGTGTCACACACACGCAAGCACACACCCACACACACAAACCCACAGAATATTCCTGCATGTGAGAGCAGAAAGAGGCTCCCAGTCCCGCCCCACCACCCCGATACACTGGAAACATGCCCCTCAAGCACACCGAACCCCAGCAGAACCCACAGCACAGCACAGAGACAGCCGAATCAGGCCACGCCGTAACGCATACCCGCGGTATCTCGGAAAGCAGCGACCTGCCCGCCGACGCAATCACCGCCTCCAGCCGCGTACAAACCTACCTCAGAGACAAACGCAGCTGGATGAACATCATCGTCGTCGCACACATGCAGTTCTTCTGCTGCGTACTCTCCGTTGCCTTCATCAACGGCTACGGCTGGATCCCGCTCATCTCCGCGCTCTGCAGCACCACCGCGCTCTACTTCCGCTACCGCTTCCCCTACGGCAGCATCTACGTGGTCATCGCGGCGCTCTGCCTCACCCTCGTGGAGCCCTACCCCGGCTCACTCGCCATCACCTGCTACCCGCCGGTCAGCCTCGCCGCCTACCATGTCGGCAGGCACTGGACCCGCCGCGCCCGCTTCCGCGCCCTCATTCTCGGCTGGGTCGGCGCACTCGCCGTCACCGTGCAGGCCTCGCTCTCATTCCTCTACCACTGGGACGACATACCCGCCCGCATCTTCATCTCCCTGTTGCTCGGCGTGCTCTGCGGATCCATCTTCACCGTCTTCTGGTTCCTCGGCGACTCCCGCCGCATGCGCGAACTACGCAGTGAAGAGTTCAAAGAACGCGCCCGCCGCCTCGAATACGAGCAGGAACAGGAACGCCGCCTTGCCGCGCAGGACGAACGCACCCGCATCGCCCGCGAAATGCACGATATTGTGGCGCACTCGCTCTCCAGCATTATTTCCCAGGCGGATGGGGCACGCTACGCCGCCGCGAGCGCCCGCACCGCACGCGCACAGCAGGCAGAGCAACCGGGTCAGGCTCAGCAGAGCGAACCGGATATTGCCGAGCAGACCCTCGAGCTCATCGCAGACACGGCACGAGACTCCCTCACCCAGATGCGCTCCCTGCTCGGGCTACTCCGCACGGACGAGGCAACCGCCTACGCACCCGTGCCCGCCCTCAGCGATGTGCCCGCCCTCGTGGAGCAGAGCCGCCGAGCCGGGCTACCCGTCACCTTCACCGGAATCACCGGCACCATGGCGCGCACCCTACCGCAGGGCGCAGAACTCGCGGCGTACCGCACCGTGCAGGAGGCGCTCACCAACGCGCTCAAGCACTCCCCCGGCGCAGCAACCACCGTCGCTATTCACTGGGGTAAGGACGGTCTGCAGTTGCGGGTTCAGAACGACCCGGTTTCCTCTACCGCGGCTCAGCACATTGCCCGCCCTGTACCCGGTAGCGGCAACGGTCTGCGCGGCATGAGCGAGCGCATCGCCCTCTACCACGGCACCCTCGCCTACGGTCTGCAACCCGACGGTAGCTGGCTCGTTGAGGCGGCGCTACCCTACCGCGACCTCTAATACCGGTGCCCTCTACTACCTCGTGATCTAGGATTGAAACTATGTACTCTTCTGCACCACAGACTTCTGCGCCACAGACCACCCAGCCGATCCGCGTGATGCTCGTTGACGACCAGCGCCTAGTGCGCGGCGGCTTGAGCATGCTCGTCAACTCCCAGCCAGACCTGCAGGTCGTCATGGAAGCTGATGACGGCCTGGCGGCAATTGACGTTTTTGACCGCATGGTGTCTGAGGGGCAGGCGCCGCAGGTCATCCTCATGGATGTGCGCATGCCTCACTGCGACGGCCTGGAGGCGGCGCGCCGTATTCTGGAGCGTGACGGCGAGCGTGAAGTTTCCGAGGATGAACGGGTGCGCATTATTATGCTCACGACCTTCGATATTGATGAGTACGTGTATTCGGCGGTGCGTGCGGGTGCGAGCGGTTTCTTGTTGAAGGACACCCCGCCCGAGCAGCTGCTGGAAGCGATTCGTACGGTGCACCGCGGCGATGCGGTGATTGCGCCGTCTGCAACTCGCCGTCTGTTGGAGCAGATGATTCCGGTGCTGGACTCCCCCGCTCCTGTTGTTCCTACCGCTCCTGCCGCTGAGTCTGTTCCTGCTATTCCCCCGGCTGCTGGTTCTGAGCTTCCTAAGGCGACGTTCATTCCGGCTGAGCATGCAAGCTTTGAGCCTGTGCAGGATTATCCGCATCGTGAGTTGATTGAGCAGTTGTCGCCGCGTGAGTTTGAGGTTCTGGGTTTGATTGCGCGTGGCTTGTCGAATGCGGAGATTACGCGGGAGTTGGTGCTTTCGGAGGCGACGGTGAAGACGCATGTGTCGCATGTGTTGGCGAAGTTGGGTGCGCGTGATCGTGTGCAGGCGGTCATTATGGCGTATGAGGCGGGTATCGCCCACTAGCGCTCCCTTATATAAGGGCACAGCAGAAATAGAGAGCACAACAGACTAGAGGACACAGTGAAGTCCCGGCGGGCGCCTCCTGATCGAGGCACCCTCCGGGGCTCTTTAGTTAAGTAGTTTCTTGTATCTCGTCGATGATTTGTTCAAAGTCGCTCATCAGCTCAGGCAACTTCTTATAGCGGTAGCTCCACCATGTCAGGTTCTGCCTCCGCATAGATGCGAGGGCGCAACCGGGTGACCATATCAACGCTACGGCCGGTCAACTGTTCAATGCGGTGCTGAGCATCCACCATCTGCATGAACTCGTCAAAAGGGGCTACACCCGGCATCTGCACCAAAAAATCCAGGTCGCTGGTTTCGGTCAGCTTACCGCGGGCGGCGCTGCCGAAGAGTCGGGCACGGCGCACACCAGCGTCACGGAGGATCTGAAGAACCTCCGCTTCATGGGGTAGCGTGTACCCGCGACGCAGATTGGGGTGGCTAGTGCTCATACACCCATCATACGCGCAAAGCCATGCTACAGGTCAGCTCCAAGAATCTGAGAGCACAAGCACGGCAGACTAGAGGACACAGTGAAGCCCCGGAGGGCGCCTCCCTTATCGGGGCACCCTTCCGGGGCTTTCTCACGCCGAGTATCCGGGTTTGCCGGGTACTGTGACTATGCCAGGTACAGCGGGTTAGCCGCGCATACCCTCAACCGGGGACATGCGAGCCGAACGAGCCGCCGGCAAAGCCGAAGCCAGCATCGCGGCGAGCACACCCACAACGAGGATGACCACGTACCAGACGTACGGCAGGTCAAGCACCAGCGGGGCGGAAGCACTCATGGAAGACATAATAATCTGCGCCGAGAGGCTACCAATCACCGCACCGGAAACCATACCGAGCACCACAGCGGCGAGCGTAATCAGAATCGCCTCAATGGAGATCATGCGGCGCAGCTGCTTGCGGGACAGACCCAGCGAGCGGAGCATCGCGTTCTCGCGGCGGCGTTCGTTGACCGACAGGGTCATCGTGTTCGCCACACCAATGATGGAGATGACCACTGCGAGCATGAGCATCACCAGGGTGAAGGTCAGCATAACGGTCAGCAGCTGGTCGTAGGTCTGACGTTCCTGCAAGCCACCGGTGAAGGAGCTGTCAGGGCTGGCTCGGTTCAGGTCAGCCTGCAGGGTCGCGTTCTCGCTACTGGTCAGCGGGGAGGCGGCGCGCACCAGAACGACGGTGTCGTTACCGGTTGCCTGGCTGGTGACGGTCAGGTGAGCTGCCTTCGTCTGAGCTTCCTTGTCACCGCTGGCGATTGCTTCTTCCAGGCGCTTCTGAGCTTCCTCAGCGGCAGGGTTAGCAACCTTTTGCGGGTTCTTGGCGTCCTGCAGCTTGGCGGCGGTGGCAGGGTTGACAATCAGCAGGTTCTGCTTGGTTGCGGACTTGACGGGCTTGAGTTCCACTTCGCCGAGCGGGCCGTGTGCCTTCAGACGGCTGGACTCATTCAAACCAGCGGACTTCCAGAGGCCCTGCGGTACGAGCACGGTGTCATCGGCAAGGTTTGAGTTTTCGCCCGGCAGGATTGCCTTCAGATCGGAGGAGCTCAGCGCCACCAGGTCGGAATTCTGGTTGGCGGTCTGGCCTTCGTACTCGACGGTGTAGTCAACCACACCGGCTGCGTAACCAACAGCGGATGCCTGAACGTTCTTAATACCCTTGACCTTGGAGGCGATTTCCTCCGCCTTGGTCACGGTGGAGGCTGCCTCGGACTGGTCATACGAGCTGTACTTTGCCTGCGCAGAAATCGGGTACTGCTGATCCAGGGCCTTGGTCAGCGAGGCGCTCAGCACCGAGTAACCGGTCAGCACAGTCGACACGACCAGGGTACCCACCAGCACGGCACGACCGGTGGAGACGGTGCGCTTGGGCGAACGCAGTGCGTTGGCGAGCGCCAGCTTGCCGGTCTGGGTGCGGGTGACCTTACCGAGGGCACGTACCAGCGGCGGCAGTACCAGCGGGGTGATGAGGAAGACCGCAATACCGAGCAGCAGTGCGGCCCCCATCATGAGGAGGATGGCCTTATTGCCAGCACCCTCACCGGAACCCTGGTTCTGAGCCAGCATAACCAGGCCGATACCTGCGGCACCGAAGACCAGACCCAGGATCGGGCCAACCTTGCCGGGTTTGCGCACCTCAAGGTTGGTGTGCTCGCTCATCGCGCTAATGGGCGAGATGCGCAGGGCGCTTCGTGCCGGGGAGAGCGACGCCAGAACCGTGACAATGGTGCAGATCAGGGTACTGATAATCACCGGGGTGATTGAGTACGAGATCATGATGGTGGTGAGGTTTGCACCAACCAGCATGCCGACCGGGTAGGTCAGCAGCGCACCGATGAGGGAGAACACCACGCCCACGGTAATGGATTCGATGAGTAGCATCCGTACGAGGGAGCCGCCACGGGCACCGAGGGTACGCAGCAGAGCCAGTTCACGGATGCGCTGGCCGACCAGCACCGCGAAGGTGTTGGAGATGACGAAGGAGGAAACCAGCAGAGCCAGTGCCGCGAAGGCACCCAGGACCACGCTAATGGAGGTGAAGACCGTGGAGATACTCTTCTGGTAGTCTTCCAGCAGCTTCTGACCGGTCATGACGCGCGGGTCGTTCTTGGTGTCGCCGCTGCTGAGGGTATCCTGCAGGCTCTTGAGTTTGGCGTCGGTTACGCCGTCCTTGAACTTGAGGTAGATGAGGTTCGCGCCAGCCATGTTCCGGTAGCCTGCCGCGGAGCTCTTGTTTTCTGTCTCGGCTGCTTTCAGGGTGGCTTCGCCGAGGTTGGTGCCGCCAATGAAGACAGCCTGGTTGGTGGTGGAGCCTTCAAAACCGGGGTCGAACAGGCCGACGACGGTGTATTCGGCGGTCTTGTCAGTACCGGGGGCGCTGACGGATTCTACAACGTCGGTGCTGGTAACCTTGCCGTTCAGCGAGAGGTTGTGCTTCTTCGCGAAGTAGGTGGAGACCATGATTTCGTGGTCGCTACTGGGGATTTTACCCTGCACCTTGTACGGGAAGAGGCTCGAGTCGGCGGGCAGCTGGTTGTACTGCACGAGGGTTTTCTGATCGCCGGTACCGAGCGCACCTGAAACGGCATACTGAACCCAGTAGCCGGAGAGCAGGTCGCTCTTTTCTACTTTCTGAATCTGGTCACGAGTCAGGTAGATAGAGGTGCTGTCTTTACCGTCGGAGGTTGTAGCGGCGGAGGCGACGACCGCCTCGGCGCGGGAGAGCACGTCACCCACGGAGGAGTTGACGGTCGCCTGCAACGAATTGGTAAGCATCATAATGGCGGCGATGAAGAAGGATGAGATCGCGATGCCTATGCCCGTGAGGATATATTTTCCTTTGGAGGCGCGCAGATTGGAGCGCGCCACCGTGTTCAGTGTGGTTGCCACGGCTTATCGACCTTCCAGCTGTGCCATTGCGCCGAGGACGGCGTCGTAGGTGGGTTCGATCATTTCGCCGGCGACCATGCCGTCCTTGATGAAGACCACGCGATCTGCGTAGGAGGCAGCGTTTGCGTCGTGGGTGACCATGAGGATGGTCTGTGCGTGGTCGGTTGCGGCGGCACGCAGCAGGCGCAGCACCTCGGCGCCGGAGTTGGAGTCGAGGTTACCGGTCGGTTCGTCGGCGAAGACCACTTCGGGGCGTGCGAGCAGGGCGCGCACGATGGCGACGCGCTGCTGCTGACCGCCGGAGAGCTGTTCGGGGCGGTGGTCGAGGCGGGTTTCCAGGCCGAGGGTCTTGACCAGGTAGTCGCGCCACTGCGGGTCCGGCTTCTTACCGGCGAGGCCCAGGGGCAGGTCAATGTTCTGGCCCGCGGTGAGGGTGGGCACCAGGTTGAACGCCTGGAAGATGAAGCCGATGTGTTCGCGGCGGAATTCGGTGAGGGCGTTGTCCTTCAGACCGAAGAGCTCGGTACCGCCAATACGGATGGAGGTTGCCGGGTTCGGGTCGGGGGTATCCAGGGTTGCGATGGTCTGCATCAGCGTGGACTTACCCGAGCCGGAGGGACCCATAATGGCGGTGAACTTGCCCTGCTCAAAGTCGACGGAGACGTTGTTGAGGGCGTGGACGGTGGCTTCACCCATGCCGTAGGTTTTGGAAAGGTTTCGTGCGGAGACGGCGACCTGTGCCGTCTGTGCGTGAGGAGTTGTCGTAGTCATAGTTCAATTATTTCACGCAGCATGGCGCTGACTACAGGGTTTTTCTCATCCTCCAGGTTGATTTTGGCGGGTGTTCACCGGGTCTTGACCTGCGGATGCGAAGGTTCCCCGCTCATTCCACGGGTTGAGCTGAGCCTGTGGCGGGCTGGGCGGGGCGCAGGCCTCATCCTTAAGGATGAGTGGCGGCGCAATCTGCGTTCTCGCCCCGCAGCCCTTACCCCGCATCATTGCCCTGCTTCTCTGCCTCCCATCTCTGCCCGCGCCTACACCTATATATGTGTATGCGAAAAGCCCCCGGGTCCTCCCCCATCTGGGGGGGTCAGGAAGCCGGGGGCTTTCATAGACTATCCGTTACAGCGCTATCAGTTACGGCGCTGTCCACTGATGCTCAGGCAGCTGTTATGCCTTGGGTGCTTCGTAGCGGGGGAACACCGGTGCGGGTGCGGGCAGTTCGGTGCCGGGCACGAGTGCGGTGCCGAGGGCTGCGAACTGGCGTGCGTCGCCTTCGGGTACGCCGAGCAGGGTCAGCAGCTTGGCGGTTGCGTCGGGCATGACGGGCTGCAGCAGCAGGGCGACCTGGCGTACGACCTCGAGGGTTACGTACAGCACGGTGTTCATGCGGTCGAGTTCGCCGTTCTTGCGCAGGGTCCAGGGTTCCTGTTCTGCGAAGTAGGCGTTGGTGTCTGCGAGGACGGTCCAGATACGCTCGAGGGCGCGGTGGAATGCCTGCTCGTCGAAGTCTGCACGGACGGGCTCGTAGAGGGCTGCCGCCTGGTCGAGGATCTTACGGTCGGCTTCGGTGAATTCGCCGTGGGTGGGGACGGCACCGCCGCAGTTCTTGGCGACCATGGACAGGGAACGCTGGGCGAGGTTACCGAGGTTGTTTGCCAGGTCGGAGTTGATGCGGTTGATGATGGAATCTTCGGAGTAGGAGCCGTCCTGGCCGAAGGACACTTCACGCATGAGGAAGAAGCGGACCGCGTCGAGGCCGAATGCGTCGACGAGGTTTGCGGGGTCGACGACGTTACCGACGGACTTGGACATCTTTTCGCCGTTGACGAGCAGGAAGCCGTGGCCGAAGACGCGCTTGGGCAGTTCGATTCCGGCGGACCACAGGAATGCGGGCCAGTAGATGGAGTGGAATCGGGTGATGTCCTTGCCGATGAGGTGCAGGTCGGCGGGCCAGTACTTGGTGAACAGCTCGTTGTCGGTGTCGGGGTAGCCGAGGCCGGTCAGGTAGTTGGTGAGGGCGTCGACCCACACGTACATGACGTGCTTGTCGTTGCCGGGTACGGGTACGCCCCAGTCGAAGGTGGTGCGGGAGATGGACAGGTCGTTGAGGCCGCCCTTGACGAAGGAGATCAGTTCGTTGCGGCGGGATTCGGGGTAGACGTAGCCTTCGTTGGCGTAGAGTTCGAGGAGCTTGTCGCCGTACTTGGAGAGGCGGAAGAAGTAGGATTCTTCTTCGGTCCATTCGACTTCGGTGCCGGTGGTGATGGCGTAGCGCTGGCCGTCGCGGACTTCGGTTTCGTCTTCTGCGTAGTAGGCTTCGTCGCGTACGGAGTACCAGCCGGCGTACTTGTCGAGGTAGATGTCGCCGTTTTCTTCCATGCGCTTCCAGATGGCCTGGGATGCGACGTAGTGGTCGGGGTCGGTGGTGCGGATGAAGCGATCGTAGCTGATGTTCAGCGCGTCGTTCATTGCTTTGAAGCGTGCGGAGTTCTCGTCGGCGAGTTCCTTAGCGGTCTTACCGAGCTTCTCGGCGGTGGTCTGCATCTTCTGGCCGTGCTCGTCGGTGCCGGTCATGAAGCGCACGTCGAAGCCGTCGAGGCGCTTGAAGCGGGCTAGCACGTCGGCTGCGATGGTTTCGTAGGCGTGGCCGATGTGCGGGTTGCCATTGGGGTAGGAGATGGCGGTGGTGATGTAGAACGGAGTTGCAGTCATAACTTTCAGTTTACCGCAGTATTAGGCGAGGCTCTCACCGGGGTTACACTCTGATACGCGGTGGCTCATTGTTTGCGGGGTGGAGGCTGCCACGCAACAGGCTAAACCGCGACAGCCTCCCCGCCCCAGTTCGCTAGGCACGGGGCGCACACCCAAACCACGAACCACCCGCGGCGGGATTAGCTCGAGGTTCGGCACCCTCCTCGCTCCTACAGGGGCACCCGCCCTCG
>NZ_KV802667.1:123463-123827 GCF_001810775.1 Rothia sp. HMSC062H08 | reverse complement strand
CCCTCGCTTCGCTTCGGGCACCCTGATGTCGCTACGGAGGCCACCGAAACCTCCATGCACCCGCCAGATTGCGTATAGGCGTGCCCACCGGGAGCCCCTGGGTGCAGCTACGTTTTCCGGAAGCGCCCTCAGGGTGTCACACGGACGCTCTCCGCAGCGAAGCAAGGAGGGGCGGAGCGTCTGTGCGACGGGTGCCCCTGCGTAGGCGCGGAGGAAACATGTAGCGCACCCCGTAGTCTTGGGAGACGCGAGGTACCCACCCACCCAATCCCTGCAGGAGCAAAGAGGATAATATGCACCTCAAGCCAGAAAAACCATAAAATTCGGGGAACGCAAAAATCCCGCCGATTCCGAAGAATCAGCG
>NZ_KV802667.1:100462-123363 GCF_001810775.1 Rothia sp. HMSC062H08 | reverse complement strand
GCCAATTGAGCTAGAGGCGCTTATTTGTTTTTCAGGGCTTCCCCTGCAACAAGTAAATACTATACGGCATTCTGCGGGCACCCGCAACTCGAGCGATCATGAACTGCATCACATATCTGATGGATGCTGCTGTTCAGCTTGAAACAGCAAGAATCCGGCGCCCACCTCCTCCCCTGTGCGGGATGAGAGGTGGAACGCCGGATTCTTAGAAAGCTATTGCTGAGCTACCGTTTAGCGAGCGACGGAACCTTCGGTGTAGTCGTCGTCTGCAGTGTTCCAGGAGAACAGCTCGCGCAGCTTGCGGCCGGTTGCCTCGATGGGGTGTGCCTCGCCCTTTGCGCGCAGTGCCTTGAACTCGGGTGCACCTGCAGCCTGGTCTTCCATGAAGCGCTTTGCGAAGTTGCCGTTCTGGATGTCTGCCAGGACAGCCTTCATGTTTTCCTTGACCTCGGGGGAGATCACGCGGGGGCCGGAGACGTAGTCGCCGTACTCTGCGGTGTCGGAGATGGACCAACGCTGCTTAGCGATGCCGCCCTCGATCATCAGGTCAACGATGAGCTTGAGCTCGTGCAGCACCTCGAAGTATGCGATTTCGGGCTGGTAGCCAGCCTCGGTCAGGACCTCGAAGCCGTACTGGACGAGCTGGGAGGTGGCGCCGCAGAGGACTGCCTGCTCGCCGAACAGGTCGGACTCGGTCTCTTCGGTAAAGGTGGTCTTGATGACGCCTGCGCGGGTTGCACCCAGTGCCTTTGCGTAGGACAGTGCCAGTGCGAGTGCTTCGCCGGATGCGTCCTTCTCGACTGCGACCAGGGCGGGAACGCCGCGGCCTGCTTCGTATTCGCGGCGGACGGTGTGGCCGGGGCCCTTGGGGGCGACCATTGCCACGTCGACACCCTCGGGTGCGGTGATGTAGCCGAAGCGGATGTTGAAGCCGTGTGCGAAGAACAGTGCGTTGCCGGGCTTGAGGTTCGGCTCGATGCTCTCTGCGTAGACCTTTGCCTGGACCTGGTCCGGGGTCAGGATCATGATGACGTCTGCTTCTGCTGCTGCTTCTGCAACGGTTGCGACGCGCAGGCCTTCTGCCTCAGCCTTGGCGCGGGACTTGGAGCCCTCGGACAGACCGACGATGACCTTCACGCCGGAGTCACGCAGGTTCAGTGCGTGTGCGTGGCCCTGGGAGCCGTAGCCGATAACTGCTACGGTGCGACCCTGGATCAGGGAGAGGTCTGCGTCGTCGTTGTAGAAAATGGTTGCTGCCATTTCTTCTCCTCAGTAAGTTTGATATGCGGCCCAGGCTGGGCTCAACATTGACTATTCTACTTGATAGATGTTTAGTTGCGGGCTGTCGAGAGCACTTCTCAGCATCTGAAGTATCCGGAAGGTCTGTGAGCCCATAGGGTCGGGTATCGCATCGCTGCCGGTTTTCCCGGTTGTGGCGGTGCGATACCCGTTGCTATCCCCAGCTGGTGCGGGGTTGGTGTGGCACCCTGGCAGGTGTTAGATGCGCTCGCGCTAGATACGTTCGCTCATGGCGCGGGGGCCACGAGTGAGAGCGATAGTGCCGGCGCGAACAATTTCGCGAACGCCGTAGGGTTCGAGAACGTCCAGCAGTGCGTTGAGCTTCTCCTGGGAGCCGGTTGCCTCGATGACAAGGGACTCGGGGGAAACGTCGATCACGGATGCGCGGAACAGGTCAGCTGCCTGAACGATCTGCAGGCGGACTACGGGGTCTGCCTTGACCTTGATCAGGATGTGGTCGCGCTGGGTGGAGGAGTCGGCGGGAAGCTCGACGACCTTCAGCACGTGAACAAGCTTGTTCAGCTGCTTGGTGATTTGCTCGATGGTGTGGGCGTCACCCTCGGTCACGACGGTGATGCGGGAAACACCGGGGTTTTCGGTGGGGCCCACAGCCAGGGAGAGGATGTTGAACAGTCGGCGGGAGAACAGACCGGAGACGCGGGTGAGAACGCCCGGCTTATCTTCTACCAGAACGGACAGAGTGTGCTGAGACATTAGTTCTCTCCCTCACGATCGAACTCAGGCGAAGTGTTCTTCGCAATCCAAATCTTGTCATTAGATACGCCTGCCGGGACCATGGGCCAGACCAGGGCGTGGGGGCTGACGGTGAAGTCAATGACGACGGGGCGGTCGTTGATTTCGAGGGCAGCCTTGATGGTTGCGTCCACGTCTTCGTCGCGTTCGCAGCGGAAGGTTGCGCAGCCGTATGCTTCGCCGAGCTTGACGAAGTCGGGGATGCGTACGGTGCCGTGGCCGTCCTTCAGGTCGGTGTTGGAGTAGCGCTCGTTGTAGAACAGGGTCTGCCACTGGCGCACCATGCCGAGGGAGGAGTTGTTGATGATGGCAACCTTGACGGGGATGTTGTTCTGTGCACAGGTGACCAGTTCCTGGTTGGTCATCTGGAAGCAGCCGTCACCGTCGATGATCCACACGGTGGAGTCGGGGTGTGCAACCTTTGCACCCATGCCGGCGGGTACGCCGTAGCCCATGGTGCCGAGGCCTGCGGAGCTGATGAAGTGGCGGGGGCTTTCCTGCTGGATGTAGTGTGCACCCCACATCTGGTGCTGGCCAACGCCGGTGACATAGTATGCGTCGGGGCCGGTGAGGGCGCTGATGCGCTCGAGAACGTACTCGGGCGAGCCGAGGCCATCGTTGGGCTTCTCGTAGCCGAGCGGGTAGTCCTTGCGGATGACGTTCAGCTCGTTCCACCATTCGGTGAGGTTCGGCAGCTGGTCTGCGAACTCGGTGGAGAGCAGGTCGGTCAGCTCGGGCAGGACGTACTTGAGGTCGCCGACGATCGGCACGTCTGCGAAGCGGATCTTCGAGATTTCTGCCGGGTCAACGTCAATGTGGATGACCTTAGCCTCGGGTGCGAAGGAGTCGAGCTTACCGGTGACGCGGTCGTCAAAGCGTGCGCCGAGGGTAATCAGCAGGTCAGACTTCTGCATTGCGGCGACGGCGGGGACGGTGCCGTGCATGCCGGGCATGCCGAGGTTCTGGGGGTCAGAGTCGGGGAACGCGCCGATTGCGTTGAGGGTGGTGACGACGGGTGCGCCGATGAGCTTAGCCAGCTTGTGGAACTCTTCGGAGGCACCGGAGCGTACCAGGCCACCGCCGACGTAGAAGACGGGGTGCTTGGATTCGGTGATGAACTTTGCAGCTTCGTGAATCTGCTTGGAGTGGCCGCGGGTGACGGGGGTGTAGCCGCGCAGCTCCAGGTCTTCGGGGATGCCGCGGTATTCCATCATGCCGACCTGTGCGTCCTTGGTGACGTCCACGAGCACGGGGCCGGGGCGGCCGGTGGATGCAATGTGGAATGCTGCAGCCAGTGCGCGGGGGATGTCCTGCGGGTCGGTGATCATGAAGGAGTGCTTGGAGATGGGCATCGCCATGCCGACGATGTCAGCTTCCTGGAATGCGTCAGAGCCGAGCAGCGCGGTGGACACCTGGCCGGTGATTGCGACGAGGGGGACGGAGTCCATGTTTGCGTCTGCGATTGCGGTCAGCAGGTTGGTTGCGCCGGGGCCGGAGGTTGCGATGCACACGCCGGTCTTACCGCTGGACACTGCGTAGCCCTGGGCTGCGTGGCCTGCGCCCTGCTCGTGGCGGACCAGGATGTGGCGGACCTTCTTGGAGTCGTACAGGGGGTCATAGGTCGGCAGAATAGCTCCACCAGGCAGGCCGAATACGTCAGTCACACCCAGGTCTTCGAGGGTGCGGACGATTGCCTGAGAACCGGTCATGCGTTCTGCGGGAGCGTTTGCCGCGTCATCAGAAGTGGAAAATCCCATGGTCATGGAAATGCCTCGTGTCTTAATGGTTCTTCGTTGTACTCAATGTTCTGCGTGGGTGTTGTGTGATCCGCACGCATCCTATGCCCGGGGGTACCAAGCTATAAAAAATGCCCCTCGCTGTTGGTGGTAGCGGTAGGGGCGCTCAGTCGCAGTGAATTGACCCTGCCACTCGCCCTAGGCGACGTCGACAAGGTTTAGAATTCGCTGGTACATTGCTGTCTTCACCCTTCTATGGTGAAGCCCGGGGCGGGGGTGAGTCAAATCTCTATGGGGTGTCGTGGTGGTTTTTACATGGAAACCCCCTAGTCAACCTTCTTCTTTCATGATGTGGACACATTGCACTTGTTTACACATTCCCACGTATTCATTTGAACAGGTGAGAAAAACTCGCATTTTTGGACGTCATGGCGCGTAATATGCGCGAATACTCGTGACCTTCGTTGGTTGCCCCGGTAGACTGAAACTATGACCGAACCGATCATCCCGGTCGCTGATGAGCTGACCGAAGCAAGTAAGTACGCAGAGGTTGTTGACCCCCGTAACTCTGTTGAGAGTGACGTGTTTTTGACGGGTGAGGAACTCATTCGGGTTCTGCACCCGGTTTTTGACGAGCAGATTATTAATTACGGTGCATACAATTTGGTGTATGCGACGGGCCGTGCGGTTTACCGTAATCCTGATTTGGCGTTGCATCAGTCTCCTGATCAGGGGCATTTTATTGTTGGGTATCAGGATGCGCCTGATGAGGTGATTATTGCTCCGGTGAATTTGCCGGCATTGACGCCTGCGGGTACGGCGACGACGATTGATAATACGAATGCTCTGCATGCGTATCGTGTGGGTGATGATGCGGTGACAATCGAGTCGGTGAATGGTAGCTCATTCTTCTTGTCTTTTGAGGATAATGCTGAGCTTTCGACTCGCTTTGGCACTGGACTTTTGGAGCAGGGTAAGGATGTGGAGGATTTCCGCGAGTTTGTGACGCGGATTTGGCCGGTCCTGTAGCCTTATGACTTTTTGAAATGATTGCCCGCTGCTGTCTTGTGACGGTGGCGGGCTTTCGTGTCCCCACACCCAACCATCAGGTAACAGGCTAAACCGCGACAGCCCTCCCCCGTCCCAGTTCGCTAGGCACGGGGCGCACACGAAACCCCCGCGCACCTGCCGAAACCCCGGCGGGACCGTAGCACACCCCGAATACCGATACGCGCAGAGGTGCATATATCCCCTGCCGCAGCACCAGGTAACCAAGCAAGGAAAGACGGTATCGCCCGTAGTGACATCAGGGTGTCCGAAGCGAAGCGAGGACGGGTCCCCTGTAGGAACGAGGGCGAATACCGCTTTCCAAGCAGTCGCATCAGGAGCAAAGAGGATAATATGCACCTCAAGCCAAAATCTATAAAATTCAGGGAACGCAAAAGTCCCGCCGATTCCGAAGAATCAGCGGGATTTTCTTTGAAGTGCGCCCCCTGGGACTCGAACCCAGAACCCATTGATTAAGAGTCAATTGCTCTGCCAATTGAGCTAGAGGCGCTTATTTGTTTCAAGGTTTCCCTTGCAACAGAAAAATACTATACGCGAGTTTTTGTGGTGTGTGCAAGTTGATTTAGAGTGAGCCTGGACACATTGTTTGGGTGGGGTGTGTGGGACACTAGACTGTGTGTATTGCATGGGGCGCGTCCGCCCTTGGTACTGTGTGGGGCGCATCCGCCGCTCCCCTGCTGATCTCTATTGATGTTTTGAGGAGTTATTGATGAGCGTTCGTCTTGAGCCGGGCACCCCGGCGCCTGCTTTTACCCTTGCTGATGCGTCGGGTAAGGAGCACAGTCTGAGTGATTATGCGGGTAACAAGGTGATTTTGTATTTTTACCCGAAGGCTTCGACTCCGGGTTGCACGAAGGAGGCGTGCGATTTCCGCGATAATTTGGCGTCGTTGAAGTCGTTGGGTTACGTGGTGTTGGGTGTTTCTCCGGACTCGCCGGCGGCTATTGCTCGTTTTGTGGAGAAGGAGTCGTTGACGTTCCCGCTGCTGTCTGATGCTGATCATGCGGTGGCTGAGGCGTATGGTGCGTGGGGTGAGAAGAAGAATTACGGCAGGGTGTATGAGGGTCTGATTCGTTCGACGTTTGTGATTGATGAGCAGGGTGTTGTTGCTTTGGCTCAGTACAATGTGCGTGCGACGGGTCATGTGGCTAAGCTGCGTCGTGATTTGGGTATTGACCCGAAGTAGGGTCGTGTTTTCTGTGCTCGGGTAGCGCGAGGGGCGGCGGCGCTGTGTAGCACCTCCGTGTGGGGGTTGCTGTGCGGCGTGTTTGCGGACTTTTTGCCCTATGGGGGCTGCTTTTAAGGCTTGGAGAACCTTGGTTCCTGGTGTACACTAATTTTTTGTTGCCTCAGACGCATGCATCTTCGGATGTGGGGTGACACTGCGCGCGAGTGGTGAAATTGGCAGACACGCAGGATTTAGGTTCCTGTGCCTTATGGCGTGGGGGTTCAAGTCCCCCCTCGCGCACACACATTCACATTGGGCCCGCCGTCACGGTTTTCGTGGCGGCGGGTTCTCTTGTATGTACCTTGCCGGGGTGGGTGCGTCTCGCCCGGTTGGGTGTTGAACCGTTATCCTGAGAGATAAGCATCCGCGACGGAAGAGAGGACCCTCCCGTGCAGCATCAGCCTTATGCATCGTCAGCTGTTGGCAGTTCTGATGCGCTGCTGCGAGCCACTGCCGGCTCGAGTGGCTTGAGTCGACGCGCCGTTTTGCGTTTTGGCGCGCTTTTTAGTGCTGGTTTGGCGCTTTCTGCGTGTTCTGGTCAGTCTTCTGCTGGTTCGTCGGCTGGTTCTTCGGCGAGTGCGAGCGCGTCGTCTGCTGATGCGCGTCGTGTGTTCCGTTTTGCGCAGGGTGCTGCTCCGTTGGGTTTGGATCCGGCGTTGTTTCCTGTGGCGAGTACATATCAGGTGACGGCGCAGGTTTTGCAGACTTTGTTGGTGGCGAATCATTACACGGGTGATCCTGAGGTTCAGGATTCTTTGTGTAGTGCGTGGACGGTTTCTGATGACCGTTTGGTGCATACGTTTGTGTTGCGTGAGGCGCATTTTAGTAACGGTGCTGCGTTGACTGCGGATGCTGTGGTGCAGAATTTCCAGAGGTGGCAGGCGTTGGCTACGGGTGAGGGTACTGCTGCTTTGGCGGTGCCTGCTCAGCCTTTGTTTGCGTGGGGTTTTGGTGTGCCGAAGCCGGGTTCTTCTGATCCGTCGGCGGTGGAGCCTGCGCCGGTTCAGGCGTCTCCGTCGGGTGCGACGACTCCGTCAGCAAGTGCTTCCCCGTCTGCTTCTGCGAGTGCTTCTGAGACCGCCTCCCCGAGCACTTCCCCGTCGGCTTCTGCTTCTTCTGATGCCGCTACCCCGAGCGCCTCTGCGAGCGCTTCTGATGCTGCACATCCGGGCGATAAGAAGACCAGCAAGAAGGCGGATGCTCAGTCGTCTGCGGTGCAGTCGTTCTTGCCGCTGGTTTCGTCGGTGGTGGCGAAGGGTAACTCTGTGGTGGTGACGCTGTCGCGTCCTTCTCTGGCGTTCCCGCGTATTTTGACGCAGCAGGCGTTTGGCATTATTGATCCTTCGCTTTTTGGTGCGGATCAGAAGCTGACGGGTAACCCGGTGGGTACGGGTGCGTTCCATGTGGAGTCGTTCGAGGCTGGCACGGTTCGCTTGCTGAAGAATACCCATTTTGATGGTCAGGCACCTGAGCTGGATGAGATTCAGATTTCGACCCTCACTTCGTCGGATAAGCGTTATTTTGCGCTGATGCAGGGTCATATTGATGCGTGTGATCAGGTGAATTCGTCTGATCTGGGTCAGTTGGCGCGTGATGGTTATCAGACGCCGGGCCGTGACCCGTTCTCGCTGGTGTATTTGGGCTTGAATACGGCGCATCCGGTATTGAAGAATATTTCGGTGCGTCGCGCTATTTCGCATGCTGTGGATCGCGGTGCACTACGTCAGTATTATCCGCAGGGCACCTCGGATGCGCAGACGCTGATTTCGCCGTCGTTCCGTATTAAGGCTGATGATGCGAAGGATTACACGGACCGCAATCAGGATATGGCGCGCTCGCTGTTGGCGACTGCTGGGTACGACAATCAGGTGATTGAGTGCTACTACCCTGCTGACGTTTCTCTGCCGTGGATGGATACTCCTCAGAAGGTGTATTCGGAGATGGTGGCTTCGCTGATTGAGGTGGGTTTGAATATTAAGCCGGTGCCTCTGCCGTGGGCTGAGTATCTGCCGAAGAGCCGCGAGGTTTCTTCTGAACGCGGTATTACGCTGGCCGGTTTCTACGGCATGTACCGTGACCCGTACGCATTCTTTGGCCCGGTGTTGGCGCCGCTGATTGCTGAGCATCAGGTGCGTTCGTTGATTGCGAATGCGCCGTCGGATATGACGACTGGTTTGACGAAGAAGAGTTCTGATGTGCCGTCGTCGGGTGGTGCGAATTCGAATGTGCGGATTTCTGCGACTCCGAGCCCGCAGCCGAGTTATTCGCCGGACCCGTTGACGCCTGAGGAGGAGGCTTCGGCTTCTGCTTCGCCGAGCCCGTCGGCGTCGCCTTCGCCGCAGCCTACTGCTGTGGCGGTTGCGCCGTCGCCTCGTTTTACGGAGATTTTGGAGGCGATTCGTACCGCGGATTCTGCCGATTCGGTGGATTCGCAGCGCGAGTTGTATGCGAAGGTTGTGTCTCAGCTGGGTCAGTTCATGCCGGCGGTTCCGTTGCTGAATGTGACGTCGAAGGTGGCGGTGAGCCGTGAGGTTCAGGGCTATCAGACGGAGCAGAATGCGATTGAGCTGTTCGGTAAGCTGCGCAAGTCGTAGCCTGCGTTTTTAGCTTTTGCGGAAAGGGGTGCATCCCGATTGGGGTGCGCCCCTTTCGCCGTGTTTGGGGCTTTCGTGGGGCTTTCGGTGAGCGGGTGGGCGGGTATTTCTGGAGCTGCTTTCGGGTTGTTGCCGGCGGGTGTAGCAAATGCATGCGATTACGGGTCTTTTCGACCCTAAGAGATTTATTGATATGAACTGCAACACTCTCTCTCGTTTTGTGGATTCTGACTATGCCAACCCCACTAAAAGGGGTAGGCTAGATGATGTACCCCACATTCACTGTGCCCAGGCCGGGCACCCGCACCCCTAAGGGAGAATTCAGTGGTAGCACGTACTGAACGAACCGACGTCGTCCTGGTCGGCGGCGGCATCATGAGCGCCACCCTCGGCGTGTTCCTCAAGGAACTCGAACCGACCTGGAATATTATCCTGCTCGAACGCCTCGACAAGGCCGCTCAGGAATCCTCCAATCCCTGGAACAACGCAGGTACCGGCCACTCGGCGCTGTGCGAACTCAACTACGCACCCGCTGGCCCCGACGGCACCGTCTCGGCAGCTAAGGCGCTGAACATTAACGAGCAGTTCCAGATTTCCCGCCAGTTCTGGGCTTCCCTGGTTGAAGAGAAGATTCTGGGCAATGCAGACTTCATCAACCCGGTTCCCCACATGTCCCTGGTCTTCGGTGAGGATCACTCCAAGTACCTGGCTGCACGCTACGATTCCTTCCGCAAGGAGAAGCTCTTCGAGCGCATGCAGTTCTCCACCGACCGCGGCAAGATCGCTGAGTGGGCTCCGCTGACCGTCAACGGTCGCAAGGGTAACGACCCCATTGCTGCGACCTGGTCCCCCGAAGGTACCGACGTTGACTTCGGCGCCCTCACCCAGCAGATGATTGACCACCTGCAGACCAAGGGCGTTGAGGTTCGCTACGGCTACCAGGTCACCAACCTGAACCGCGAGTCCAACGGCTCCTGGACCATTGACGCTATCAACCGCATCAACAAGGAAGAGCCGCTGACCATCAACGCGAAGTTCGTCTTCCTGGGTGCCGGCGGTGGCGCTCTGCACCTGCTGCAGAAGTCCGGCATTGAAGAGGGTAAGGGCTACGGCGGCTTCCCCGTCTCCGGCCTGTTCCTGCGCAACACCCACGAGGCAACCGCAAACCAGCACAACGCTAAGGTGTACGGTCAGGCTTCGGTGGGCGCACCTCCCATGTCCGTGCCGCACCTGGACACCCGCTACGTGGACGGCAAGCGCGCCCTCATGTTCGGCCCCTACGCAGGTTTCAAGACCAACTTCCTGAAGCAGGGCTCCCTGCTGGATCTGCCGCTGTCCCTGCGCCCGCACAACATCTACCCGATGACCCGCGCAGGCATCGACAACCTGTCCCTGGTTAAGTACCTGCTCTCCGAGCTGGTCAAGGACAAGAACGCACGCCTCGAGTCGCTGTACCAGTACTATCCCGAGGCTGTTGGCGGCGAGTGGGAGCTCATCGAGGCTGGCCAGCGCGTTCAGATTATGAAGAAGGACGCGAAGAAGGGCGGCATCCTGCAGTTCGGTACCGAGGTTGTCTCCGCAGCGGACGGCTCCATCGCGGCTTTGCTGGGTGCATCCCCCGGTGCTTCCACCGCGGCTCCGATTATGCTGAACCTGCTGGCTAAGTGCTTCCCCTCCAAGATTGCCGGTTGGGAGCCTCGCCTGAAGGAGCTCATCCCCGGTTACGGTGTGAAGCTCAACGATAACCACGACCTGGCTGATGAGCTGATGGCTCACACCGCTAAGGTTCTGGGTATTCACAACTAGTTTTCAGTTAGGCTCAGCAGGTAGCTTTATACCCTAGCTGACAAGCCTTTTTTGAGGCTTTTCGGGGCGGTTACCCTCTCTAACTGACCGACAGGTCAGCTATCTGCACTCGCAGAAAAATGCGGGAGGGTTAGAAAACCCTATAATGTCACCGCAGGGGCGGGAAGGACAGCTCATTGTTCTCCTCGCCCCTTCTGTGCGCCCACACACTGAAGCTCATAGGCGCACCACTGTGTACACCCCATCATTCAAGGAGCCCCATTGGCTGCACACACCGGCTCTTCCACGGACACCTCCTCAACCCAGGTACCCGCCGGAGCTCGACGCGGACTCTTCTCCCGCAAGCAGAAGCCCGCTGACCCCAAGTACGTCAGCGTCAAGCTGCGCGACTTCCCCAAGGGCAGCATCCTCTACATTCTGCGCCGTGCCATCTACAAATTCGGCGCAAACGGCGGCACCGACATGGCGGCAGCACTCACCTACTTCACCGTGCTGTCCATCTTCCCCGCCCTGCTGGCAATCGTCTCCCTACTGGGCGTATTCGGTCACGGTGAGGAAAGCGCCGCGGTCATCCTCGCCTTCCTCAAGGACAACGCGCCCGCCCAGATGTACGCCATTCTGGAAGACCCCATCAAGCAGATTACAGGCGACCATGGCGCAGGCCTGGTGCTGTTGACCGGTATCCTCAGTGCGCTCTGGTCCGCCTCCGGGTACACCGGATCCTTCGGCCGAGCTCTCAACACGGTCTACAACGTGCGTGAAGGCCGCCCCGGCTGGATTCTCAAGCCGCTGAACGTCTTCGTCACCGCCGTGATTATCATCCTCGTGGTACTCATGATGCTCATGATGCTGCTGGGTGTAACCGTCCTGGACATGGTCGGTCAGTACGTGCCCGCGACCGTCGACATGGAGCTCATCAAGCTCATCTGGCTGAACGGCCGCTGGGTGCTGATTCTGTTCATGGCAATCGCCCTGATCACTCTACTCTACGCCGCCACCCCGAACGTGCGCCGCTTCAAACAGTGGAAACTCTCCCCCGGTGCGGCGCTCGCCCTCTTCGGCATGGGCCTGGGCGGTTTCGGCTTCACCCTCTACGCCAACAACTTCAGCAAGTACAACGCCACCTACGGCCTGATCGGTGGTGTGATTGTGATGCTGCTGTTCATCTGGATCATGAACAATATGCTTCTCTTCGGCGCGCATCTGGACGCCGAAATCATGCTCATGCGCCAGATTATCGCTGGCGATGACGACCACGGCCACCTGAAGGTGCAGCCGCGCAGCACCTCCGCATCGCGTGCACTGAAGGCACGCCAGGAACGCCTCATGTCCGCCGGACGCGAATTGCAGCAGCAGGCGGCAGGCCAGGGCATGCTCCCCAAGCCGAAGGGCCCCTCCATTGCGGATCGCGTGCAGAAGGCGGTGGACACTAACACCACCATGATTCGCACGTTCATTGCCGACGGCAAGGAACGACTCGACAACGGCAAGGAACAGTTGCAGAAGAAGCAGGCGAAGGCTGATACCGCCGAGGCTCAGGCTTCTGAGGCAACCGCGGCGAAGGCAGAAGCGAGCGCAAAGGCTGAACCTCAGCAGGAGGCGCTCTTCGACCTGGGCACCGATAACTCAACCGGTGCGGCCAAGAAGAACTAAGCGGTAGCTCAGCTGAGCGCGTACCGCCTCAACCTTTCAAAGGGCGCAGGACAGAAACCCTGCGCTGGTCACTAAGATAGAACTATGACCAGTGCAGAATTCTCTCCCGCGCCCTTTGCCGTACCCAATGCTGTTGTACCAGGCACTACCCTGCCCGACCTCGAGTACACCCTCTACCAGCCGCAGCAGCTCAAAAGCCGCGTCCCCGCCCTCATGCTTCACGGCTTCGCCACCCGCGGCGAACAGCTCTACGGCGGCACCAGCTGGATCCGCCAATACCTGCGCGCCGGATACCCCGTGCTGATTGTTACCCTGCCCTACCACTCAGACGAATACCTCAAAGACCCCGAATCCATGCACGCCGTCGACTGCAAACTCCCCGACAACACGAGCGTGCGCAGCCGCACAATTCCGTTCGATTCGGTGCCCCCTGTCGATGCGGCAGGTCAGCCGCTGACCCCCATGCACCTGTTCACCAACCTGCTCGCCCAGCTGCTGCGCACCGTCGCCACCGAGAACGACCTCGGCGTTGAACTGGAGCCCCGCGCGCACGTTATTGGCTTCTCCTTCGGCGCCCGCGTCGGCTGGGAACTCGCCCTCACCCACCCGGAGGCAGTCGCATCCCTCACCCTGGGCGGCCTGCCCCTACACGACCACCTCATTACCCTGCGCGCCATGCTCGAAGCGCACGAGGGAACCAGCGCCTCCGCGAGTGCAGAAACCCCGGCGGCAGACTCCACCGACGAGGCGATTGCCTCCTTCACCTCGATTATTGACAACTCCCCCATTCAACCCGACGCGCTGCTGAAGTTCGTGAGGATTCCCTTCGGCCCGTTCTTCGACGTGCCCGCCCTGCGTGCCGGATCCCCGGATTTGCCGGCGGGCCACCCGGGCGCGCATCCGCGCGTACCCGTTGCGGTGGTACTCGGTGACGCGGACACCATCGCCGCCGACGGAGCGGAACTCTACGACATGGTGCGCGGCAACAATCCGCTTAACCGCTTCATCTCCCTGCCCGGCCGCGATCACGTGAACGCACTGACCTCGGGCGCGTTCCGACGCGGCGCGCTCGCCTTCGCAGCAGAGGTGGAGGCGGCAGAGTAAGTAGCCGCAGGCTACGCGGGTTCCGGGCGGGTTGAGTTACAACGTCATAAAACGTCACATTCACCTGGGGGCTTCACGCTCAGCCCCGGGGTGCATCAGGTATGCCTTAGCTCTTAGAATGGGAACGTATCAAAAAACCTTTATCTGCGGTTGAACCTCAGCCGCGCCTCAGCAAAGGAGCACCATGCACAAGGTTAAGGCTGTCGTAGCCCTCGCCCAGGACGCGCCCGTCACCGTCACCACCATCAACGTACCCGACCCCGGCAAGGGAGAAGCACTCGTCAAGGTCCTCACCTGCGGTGTCTGCCAGACCGATCACCACTACGTCACCGGCGGCGTCGGCCAGGACTTCCCCTACCTGCTCGGCCACGAGTCCGCAGGTATCGTTGAGGCTGTCGGCGATGACGTCACCGACATCGCCCCCGGCGACCTGGTCATCCTCAACTGGCGTGCCGTCTGCGGCGAATGCCGCGCATGCCGCAAGGGCCAGCCGCAGTACTGCTTCGCAACCCACAACGCAACCCAGAAGATGACCCTCGAGGACGGTACCGAACTCACCCCCGCACTGGGTATCGGCTCCTTCGCGGAGAAGACCCTCGTCGCAGCTGGCCAGTGCACCAAGATCACCGCTGACATCAGCCCCGAACAGTACGCAGCCATCGGTCTGCTCGGTTGCGGCGTCACCGCAGGTCTGGGCGCTGTGCTGAACACCGGTGAACTCAAGCGCGGCGAATCCGTCGCAGTCATCGGCTGCGGCGGCGTCGGCACCGCAGCAATCGCAGGCGCACAGCTCGGTGGCGCAACCACCATCATCGCCGTCGACGTCGACGAAGAGAAGCTGGCACGCGCACGCGAGCACGGCGCAACCCACACCGTGAACTCCTCCAAGGTCGACCCCGTTGAGGCTATCAAGGAACTCACCGGCGGCTTCGGTGCAGACCTCGTCATTGACGCTGTCGGCGTCGCCCCCACCTTCAAGCAGGCATTCGAGGCACGCGACCTGGCAGGCCGCGTCGTCCTCGTCGGCGTGCCCGCACCCGGCGCCACCTGGGACATCCCGCTGGATGAGGTCTTCGGCCGCGGCGGCTCCATCAAGAGCGCATGGTACGGCGACACCCTGCCCTCCCGCGACTTCCCCGAGTTCGTGGACCAGTACCTGCTCGGCCGCCTCGACCTGGACAGCTTCGTCTCCGAGCGCATCCGCCTCGAAGACGTCAACGAAGCATTCGAAACCATGAAGACCGGCCGCGTGCTGCGCTCGGTCGTGGAACTCTAGGACCGTAGCGTGGAACGTATTGAACGAGTCGTCACCTCCGGCACCTTCTCGCTGGACGGCGGCTGCTGGGATGTTGACAACAACGTCTGGATTATCGGCAATGACTCCTCCGTGATCATCATTGACCCCGCCCACGACGTTGACAAGATCTCCCGCACCGTCGCAGGCCGCACCGTGGAGAAGATTCTGCTGACCCACGCCCACGACGACCACATCCGCAGCGCAAAGGAGGCGGCAGAACGCTTCGGCGCACCCGTCTACCTGAACCCCGCAGACCGTGTGCTCTGGGAAATGGTGTACCCCTCCTGGGACTTCGACCACGAACTGGCTGACGGCGATGTAGTGCGCATCGGCGACACCGAGCTGAAGGTCCTCGCCACCCCCGGCCACTCCCCCGGCTCCGTGTGCTTCTACGCGCCCACCCTCAGCTGGGAGAACAGCGAAGGCGTCGTCTTCTCCGGCGACACCCTCTTCAACGGCGGCCCCGGCGCCACCGGACGCTCCTACAGCGACTTCGACACCATCATCGAGTCGATCTCGACCCGCCTGCTGACCCTGCCCGAGTCCACCGCGGTCCTCACCGGCCACGGCGACAGCACCGGCATCGGCCTGGAAACACCCGAGCTTCCGGCATGGATCAAGCGCGGTCACTAAACTGTAGCCTCACGCTGAGGCTCTCACACTGAGGTTCTCAGGCCGAGGTTCACCACAAACCGAGCACGGTACGCAAAAGGCGGATGCCCCACCACCTGCAGAAGGTGGCGGGGCATCCGCCTTTAAACATGCGCTAACGACGTTCCAACTGATCCCAAGGAGTCAGCTGCTCCTCATGCTCCTCACGCCACAGGTAGCCGTACAAATGACCCAACGCAAAATACAGCGTCGCAATAATCACCGGCACCATAAACGCATTACGGTAATACGGAGCGTCACCCATATAGCCGCCCCACATACTACCCATCGCAAGACCAATACCCAGCATCGAGCGGGTAAAGAAGCTCGCCTGCGCATCAGGAATATGCTTGAGCGAACGGTTCAGCCACAGCTCATGACCGCCAAACGCCACACCCAGCACCGCACCACACAGCACCAACGCATAGAAAATCGTGGACGTATCATCACTCGCCGGCAAATACAGGGCACCCATAATCAGCAGAACGCCGCTCACCAACCAACCATGCCACGGGTTCACCGAACGGGCACCCAAAACCACGGGGAAAGACACAAGCACCATCGCGCCGGTACCGGTCGCAACCATCGCCATGAACAGGTTCATCGAACCGTGAATCAGCGAGAAGCCCAGCAGACCCGAACCGACCGCGCCCATACACGCACCCAGCAGCACCAGACCAAGAATCAACACCACCGTCTGCTTATTCGGACGGACCAGATTCTTCGGCGGAGACATGCGAATACGCGAAATATCCGGCAGCCACATCGGCGCGGCCAGAACCACAATGAACAGTAGCGCATCCAGAATCATCGTGATCCAGAAGCCCGCATACTCATGATTCGGGGTGAGGTACGCATCGCCCAGCCGCACCAGCAGAGCAGCCAGCGGGTACATCGACAGGTTCGCCGTCGTCCCCCAAGAAACAGCTGTCGACAAGCGAACATCACTGTACTTATAGTTGCGGCGGTACAGCGACTCCAACGCAAACGGCGTCCACGGCGGAGTCGTAAAACCCATCGCCACGCAAGAGAGCGCATGGTATGTCGTACTCACGTTATTCGGGTCAACCGTCAAACGCCAACCAATGACCAGCATATTCAGCACCGCAGCAATATTCAGCACCGACGTAATCGCCAGCAACGCCCTCAAACCCAGGGCACGCACCAGCATCGGGCCGAGCATAATCTGCACCGAATACGCGCCAGCAAACGCCGCCACCGCATAGCCGCCATCATGCACACTACCCAGGTGGCTCGCCAACAGAATATACAGCGCAAACGCCGAAGAAGCCGCCGGAATATGGAACAGAATCGTCAACACATTACGGGCAAAGCCCTCATCACGGAGCACACCGCGCAGATGGTAACGCTGCTCCTTACCGTTACGCAGGAACAACGCCCAATGCTGACGCAAAATATCCGGCACCGAGGCGTTCGTATTAACCTCATCCGCAGTAGGAACCGGTCGCGGCGGCAACTCCTGCAACACGTGGTCGTTACTGCGCACCACATCCGTCAAGGACGTACCCGGAACCGTTGGAATACCCGTGCCCGAAGCACACGACTTATCCGGCGAATCGGAGGCGGGTGCCACCTTCATGGTGCGCGGAGGAACCTCCGGCGCGGATGCGTTAGCGCGCGCATCAGCCGAAGGTTCCACACGATACGTTGAGTTCGGGTCCCTGTCCTGAGGTGTCGAGGTCATCATCTCTTTCACGAATAAGCCGCCGGACATGCCACAATAGCAGCCCGGAAGCGAATTTATGCCTACTAGGAGTTTACCCTCACCGACGAGCCGTTCTGACCCTTTTCAACCACAATCTGGGCGGGAATACGGTTCTTCATCTCCTCCACATGCGAAATCAGGCCAATAGTGCGGCCGCTATCACGCAGAGATTCGATCGTGCCCATCACCATGTCCAAGGTTTCGGCGTCCAACGTGCCAAAACCCTCATCAATGAACAGGGTATCCAGCTCGATACCGCCGTTATTCGCCTGCACAACCTCAGCCAGACCCAACGCCAACGACAGCGACGCCAAGAACGACTCACCACCGGACAGCGACGACGCCTCACGCGGCTCGCCCGTCCAGGTGTCGGTAATCTCCAGGTTCAGGCCGCCGCCGGAACGGCTACCCTTCGCACGGTGATCGCTGAACACCATGCCGTAGCGGCCCTCACTCATGCGATCCAGGTGCAGTGACGCCGAGTGCAGAATCCGCTCAAACTCGGCACCCAGCACGTAACTCACCAGGTCAACCTGGTGCTCATAGCCGCCCAGCGTGTCACCGCGGGCAGCCGCCGCCAGGTTCGCCAACATCTGCGCACGGTCATAACGCTGCGCCGTCTTCGCACGGAACGCCGCATACTCGCCACGCAGCACATGCAAAGAACGCAGCATGCTCTCCCGCTCACCCTCACGAAGAGTCAAACGGTGCGCCGCCGCACGCAACTGCTCAACCTGCTCACGCACACCCTGCAGATCATCCGGCGCCTGCTCACCAGCGGCGGCACGCGCCGCCACCGCAACAATCGCCTCACGACCAAAGCCCTCAAGGAGGCGGGCATGCTCCAACTCATACGCGGCAACAGCCTGCTCCAGGGCATCAACACGCTCGGGGGTGCGCACCGCCGCCTGCACCAGCTCAGCGCTCTCAAACGAAGACTCAGCCAGCAAACGCTCAGCCTGCGCCGCCGCCAAAGCATGACGCTCACGCGCCTGCCCCAACAGCAACACTGCACGAGCAAGACGCTGATGCGCCACACGGTAACCCTCAACAGCCTCAACACGTTGCGCAAAACCCACCGCTGCACGAGCAGGCGCCAACTCAGCCGCAGCCGCCTCACAGCGCGCCGCAGCATCACGGTGACGAGTCTGAGCCTCAACCGCCGCGCTCTCGATGGTGCGTAGCGCCTCCTGAGCCTTCTGCTGCTCGGCACGCACCCGCTCAACCTTCACCAGCACGCCGTCACGCGCGGTCACGCGCGACTGAGCCTGCGCGAGGCGGGTCTGCGCCTGCTGCAGCTGGGCGGCAGTCTGCTCAACATCGCACTCGCCCTGAGCCACCAGGGTCTCGTACTGGGTGCGGGCGGCGGCAAGCGCCTCGGAGGCTTCCTGATGTGCCTTGGTCGCCCGATCCTTAGCCAGTTCGTGGGTACGCGCCTGCTTGTGTGCCTTGTCTTCACGCTCCTTGGCGGCGTCCAGGTCGGCACGCTCAACCAGCTGCTCGCCCTCGGCAATCCGCGCCGGAGCGGGGTGCTCCACTGAACCGCAGACCGCGCAGGGTTCGCCGTCCTTGAGCTCACGCGCCAGCAGAGACGAGGCCTGGGCGAGGCGCAGCACCTGCAGGTTCTTGAACTCCTCCGTGGCGGCGAGCGCCTGCTGAGCCGAAGCCTGCCACTTTTCCTGCGCCTTCTGCTCGGCGGTGGCGGTGCGCTTGCTCTGCTTCTGGGCCGCAGCAACCGCGGCGGAGGCGGCATCCAGCTTCTGCTGCATCTGCTGGGCTGCATCGTGCTTCTGCTGCGCCTCGGTGACCAGGTGCGCGGCGAGGGTACGCTCCTCGTCGGCGGTGCTGTAGCCGGCGAGTTCTTCGGCGAGCTGCTCGGCCTGGGCGGTGAGGTCGTTCAGCGTCTTTTCGGCACGCGACTTGTCCTTCTCGAGGGCGTTAGCCTGCTTCAGCAGGGCGGCTGCGGCGGCTTCCTCGTCGGTCAGCTGCGCGTCCTTCTTCTGCAGGGCGCGCAGGGTGTCAAGGAGCGCCTCGAGCTGGGTTTCCTGCTCGGCGGGCTCGAAATCCGGGAGTGCGGCGAAGGTGGTCTCTTCGGGGAAGATGACCTCTGCCGAGGTTTCCTCATCGCGGAGTGCCGCAAGCAGGGCGCGACCAGTCTCATCCAGCGCGGATGCACAGGCCGCCTGCTCCTGCTGGCGGGCGGCGAGCGCCTGCGATTCGGCATGGACCTGCGCGTACTGTGCGTGCAGGGGCGCGGCGGCACGTGCCTGCGCCAGCTCTTCACGCTGCGCCTTGTGCTCGTCGGCGCGTACGGTCAGGCGGGTGCGGCGCTCGCAGAGCTGCTCGTATTCGCGCCAGTCGGCCTGCAGCTGGGCGCGTTCGGCGAGCAGGCGGGTGTTCCGGTCGGCTTCGTCGGTGAGGCGCTGCTGCTCCTGCTTTTCGCGTGCGGAGGTTTCGCGGGCGCGTTCTACTCCGCCGGCGACCCATGCGTCGAGGGTTTCGGCAGTGACATTCTCGGCAGTGACGCTCTCAGCGGTGAGCTGTTCGGAAGTCTCCGCCTCCACAGGGTCTTCGGTAGCGGAGCCCTCCCCTGCAGCATCTTCAGCGTCCGGATCCGCAACATCCAGTAGCGCCTGCAGGGCGAGCATTTCTACGCGGGCACGTTCAAGGTAGCCGCGCTGGGTGTTTTCGTCCTGGGCGACTTCCTGCTGGGCGGTTTTCGCTTCTTCGGTGAGTGCGGCGAAGAGCTGTTCGTAGTGTTCGACGGGGAACATCTTTTTGAGCAGTTCTTTGCGTTCTTTGGGCTTGGACTTGAGGAATTGCGCGAACTGACCCTGCGGCAGGAGTACGACTTTGAGGAATTGTTCTTTGGTCAGGTGGGTGCGTTCGGCGATGGTGCGGTTGACTTCGGCGACGCTGCTGGAGATGGGGGTCCAGGCTTTTTCGTCGGAGGGGTCGGCGCCGGGTGCGAGTTCGGCGAGGGTTGCTTTGGCGCTTTCTTCGCGCATCTGGCCTTTGCGGGCGCCGCGGGTGATGGGTTTGTTGTAGGCGGGGGTGCGGTCGATGCGCAGGCGCTTGCCGTGGAGGGTCACGTCGAGTAGCACGCGCGGTTTGGTGCCGCTGTGTGCCGCGTAGGTGGAGTGCAGTTTGGCGGATTCGCGGTCGCTACTGGTTTCGCCGTAGAGGGCGTAGCAGATGGCGTCAAGGATGGTGGTTTTACCGGCACCGGTGGGGCCGTTGAGCAGGAATACGCCGGCGTTGTTGAGGGTGTCGAAGTTAATTTCTTGGCGCTTGGGGTATGCCATGAAGGCTTCGAATTCGAGGCTGTGCAGGATCATGCGTTGTCCTTGTGGCTTTTGATGTGGTCGCTGAGGGTGGTGATGACGTCGCGTTCTTCGCTGGTGAGGGGGCGGTTGCGTACGTATTGGTGGAATTGGTCGAAGGTTTCGACGGGGTCGGCGTCGCGGGTGGGCGGTGCGGCGGTGGGTTTGTCGGTGGCGGGTTGGGTGCTGCGGTAGCTGAAGTGGGAGATGGTTTCGTAGCGGCTGCGCAGGCGGTCGACGGCGCCGACGGGTAGGGTTTCGTCGGTGAGTTCGATGCGGCAGTAGTAGCCCTGCTCGTAGGGGCTGTTTTCTGGGGCGTTGAGTAGCTGCTCCATGGTGCCGCGCAGGGTTTTCATGTGTACACGGGTTGCCCATTCGTGGCTGCTGATGGTGGGTTCTTCGCCGGGGTTGAGTTCGATGAGGTAGGCGCCGTTGCGGTTGTGTTCTTCGCTGAATGAGAAGCCGAGCGGGGAGCCGCTGTAGCGGATGGTGTGGGTGACGGGGTAGCGCTTGTGGATGTGGCCGAGGGCTACGTAGTCGAAGCCGTCGAAGAGGGAGGCGGGTACCCAGTCGATACCGCCGACGCTGATGTCGCGTTCGGAGTCGCTGCGGGGTGTGGTGTCTGCGCTGCCGGCAATGTCACTGCCGGTGGTGTCGCTGACTGTTGCGTGGCTCATGACGATGATGCGGTCGGCGCCTGCGCCGCGGGCGCGTCGTTCTGCGGCGTCGGCGCGGATGGCGTCGGTGACGGCGCCGAGGACGGCGTGGTGGGTGGGGTCTACGCCGAGGGCGGTGGCGTGGAGGCGCGGCGCGAGGTAGGGGATGGCGTAGACGTGTACGCGCAAGGTGCCGTCGGTGAGTTCGACGGGGCGGGTAGCGTCTTCGAGGCTGGTGCGCAGGTGCACGCCGGAGGCTTCGAAGAAGGCGGCGCCGTAGCTGAGGCGGCGGAAGGAGTCGTGGTTGCCGGAGCTGAGGATGACTCGCACGCCGGCGCGCATGAGGCGGGTGAGTGCTTGGTCGAGCAGGGTGGTGCTTTCGGCGGTGGGGATGGTGCTGTCGTAGACGTCGCCGCTGATGAGGAGAGTATCGATGCCTTCGGCGTGCACGTATTCGAGCAGTTCGTCGATGAACTGCTGGTGTTCGCGGGTGAGGGGGCTGCGGTGGAAGGTGCGGCCGAGGTGCCAGTCGGAGGTGTGCAGAATCTTCATGGTTTCAGTATGGCACTGCGTCATGTTTTGCGCCTCGCAGTTCGTCATTCAGGGGTCGGAACCCACCACTGCGTAGGTGCTCATGCGGAGCGGGGGCTCCGTCCTCAAGGCGCCCCAGCGCCGCAGAGGGGGCACTCCCCCGCGAGCATGAGCACGAAGCCGCCTGCTACATCTCCCCTCCCGCAAGCATGAGCACGAAGCCGCCCGATACATCCCCCGCGCATCCTGAACGCACATGGGATAATCGCCCTATGAGTTTTTCTTCTGTTGAGTTCACACGTGCACCTGAGGTTTCGGCTGAGTTTGCGGGCAGGGTGCGCAGTTTGTTGCGTGCGTCTGCGTTGGGTGATGCGCTGGGTTATCCGTTGGAGTTGTTGTCGGCTGAGCAGATTGCGGAGAGTGCCCCTAAGCCGTGGGATTCGGCGTTTGGTGAGCTGCTGGTCAGTGATGATACGCAGCTGACGTGTTTCACGCTGGACGCTTTGACTGAGGTTTTGGAGTGGAATAATGAGGGCGCGGCGGCGGATGAGTTGGCGTGTTTGTGGTTGGCGTATTTGCGGTGGTTCCGCGGTATTGGTGAGGTTCTGCCGGAGTCTGCGCCGTTTTCGTTGGATCGTGAGATTGATGGTTCGTCGGAGTTGACGGCTCGTCGTGGTCCGGGTGCGGCGACGTTGCGGGCGTTGGGTTCGGGTGAGATGCAGTTGGTGTCGAAGTCGTTGAATCCTGATGCTTTGGGTAGTGGTGCGTTGGTGCGTTCGGCGGCGTTGGGTGTGTTGCCGGTGGCGCAGGAGCGGACGGTGGTTTTGTTGGCGGTGCGTGCAGCGGCGTTGACGCATGGGCATCCGGAGGCGTTGGCTTCGGCGGCGGCGTATGCGTTGTTGGTTCGTGACCTGTTGGCATCCCCGTCCGGCTCGTTTGATGCGTTGCTGGAGGCGGCGCGCCGTGTGCTTGACTGGTGTGGCACGGTGGGCGCGGATGATTCGATGCCGGGTGATGCTGCGCGTACGGCGGCGGCGCTGAGTCGTGCCCTCGAGCTGCTGGAGGGCGGTACGGTGCCGGTTCCGGAGGCTGTGGCGGAGCATTTTGGTACGGGTTGGACGGCGCCTGAGCTGTTGGGTGTGGCTCTCTGGTGCGCGGCGGATGCTGTGAAAAGTCTGTCGGCTGATGCTGATGATGCGACGGTGCGTGGTGCCCTGTTTGAGGGGTTGTGCCGTGCGGTGTCGGTGGATTCGGATTCGGATTCGGTGGGTGCGATGACGGCGGCGTTGTGGGCGGCGGCTGGTTTCCCGGTGGGTGGCGATGAGGCTGATGCGTGGTCGGAGGCGCTGGGTCGTGTGCGTGGTTTGGATCAGGTGGAGGCGGTGGCGGACCGCTATCTGCGCCAGCTGAGCCTGTAGCGGCGCTGAACCTCAACGGCGCAGCGGACATGCGTAATGGCGGAGGCCCCATCCTCAA
>NZ_KV802667.1:99905-100362 GCF_001810775.1 Rothia sp. HMSC062H08 | reverse complement strand
GGGGCGCCGCAGAGGGGGCACTCCCCCCGCAAGCATTGTCCGCAAGCCGTCTTACGAAACCTACCCGAGCGAATATCCTTCGCGACCTAATGTAGACATAGAAAAGGCTCTCCGGTATCTCGAGAGCCTTTTCTGTATGTGTTAGAACTAGCGAAACTGAACCTAGACGGCATAGCGGGCATGCGTAATGGCGGAGGCCCCATCCTCAAAGCGCCTAGCCCATTCACTTATTGGGGCGCCGCAGAGGGGGCACTCCCCCCGCGAGCATCGTCCGCAAGCCGGCTGTGCAAAACTTACGCGAGCATCGACCGCGTGCCGCATATACAAACTGTTTATATACGCAGAAAAGGCTCTCCGGTATCTCGGAGAGCCTTTTCTGTATGTGCTAGAACTAGCAAAACTAAGCCTTTACGGAGTAGCCGGTCACGCGGAGCGGGGGCTCCGTCCTCAAGGCGCC
>NZ_KV802667.1:90714-99805 GCF_001810775.1 Rothia sp. HMSC062H08 | reverse complement strand
GGAGCGGGGGCTCCGTCCTCAAGGCGCCCCGGCGCCGCAGAGGGGGCACTCCCCCGCGAGCGGGAACCGGTGCGCCGTTGTTGGTAGTCGGAGTACTAGTCCAGGTAGTCGCGCAGTACCTGCGAACGCGACGGGTGACGGAGCTTAGACATGGTCTTGGACTCGATCTGGCGGATTCGTTCGCGGGTCACGCCGTAGACCTTGCCGATTTCGTCGAGGGTCTTGGGCTGGCCGTCGGTCATGCCGAAGCGCATTGCGACCACGCCGGCTTCACGCTCGGAGAGGGTGTCGAGTACGGAGTGGAGCTGTTCCTGCAGAAGGGTGAAGGACACTGCGTCTGCGGGGACGACTGCTTCGGAGTCTTCGATGAGGTCGCCGAATTCGGAGTCGCCGTCTTCACCGAGGGGGGTGTGCAGGGAGATGGGTTCGCGGCCGTACTTCTGGACTTCGATGACCTTTTCGGGGGTCATGTCGAGTTCCTTGCCGAGTTCTTCGGGGGTGGGTTCGCGGCCGAGGTCCTGGAGCATCTGGCGCTGCACGCGGGCGAGCTTGTTGATGACTTCTACCATGTGCACGGGGATGCGGATGGTGCGGGCCTGGTCTGCCATTGCGCGGGTGATGGCCTGGCGGATCCACCAGGTTGCGTAGGTGGAGAACTTGAAGCCCTTGGAGTAGTCGAACTTTTCGACGGCGCGGATGAGGCCGAGGTTGCCTTCCTGGATGAGGTCGAGGAAGAGCATGCCGCGGCCGGTGTAGCGCTTGGCAAGGGAGACGACGAGTCGCAGGTTGGCTTCGAGCAGGTGGTTTTTGGCTCGCTTGCCGTCGTGGACGACCCAACGCAGGGCTTTCTTGAGGTCTTTGTCCATGTCGGGGTTTTCAGCGAGCTTGTGTTCGGCGTAGAGGCCTGCTTCGATGCGCTTGGCGAGGTCGACTTCCTGCTGTGCGTTGAGCAGGGAGACTTTGCCGATTTGCTTGAGGTAGTCCTTGACGGGGTCGGCGGTTGCGCCGGGGGTGACGACGCGCTGTGCGGGTGCGTCGTCGTCGTCGTTTGCGGTGAGGACGAAGCCGGAGCCCTTGGCTGCTACTGCTTCTGCGGCCTTCTTTTCTTCTATTTTGGCTGCGGTTTCTTCGTCTTCTTCGTCGGTTTCGTCTTCGCCGTCGGTGGTTTCGAGTTCTTCGTCGAGTCCGAGGTCGAATTCGTCGTCGCTCTTTTTGCGGCGGCCACCGGTCTTGCGCTTGGTTGCGGTTTTGGTGGTGGTGGTGGTTTTGCGGGTGCGCTTGGGCTTGTCTGCCTCGGTTTCGGCAGTAGTTTCGGCAGTGGTTTCAGCACCGGTTTCGGCGGTTGCGCCGGTGGTGTCTTCGGTTGCCGCTGCGGCTTTGGTGGTTGCCTTCTTGGTGCGGGTGGTCTTGGTGGTTGTTTTTGCGACGGTTTCTTCGGTTGCGTCGCCGGTCACGGTCTTCTTGCTGGTTGCAGGTGCCACTAGAACCCTTTCTGGCTTGTGGTGGGGTGCTTTGTCTGCAAAACACCTAAGACCCTGTCAAGTCTGTGCTGGCGTCCTCGGTCGGGGTGTTTGCTGCGTTTATCCGGTTTAACGCTGTGGGGGGCGGGTTTTATTCCGCGTGCGTTGGGCGGTTTGCAGGGTTCCGTTGCTCGTTGTGTGGAGCGGTTTGAGGGCGCGTTATAGCGCATTGACTGTACGGGGTCAATATATAAGTATTGCAGATTTTTGGTTGCTTTCAACTTGACGCGCTGTTTGGGTGGCTTGTGGGCCTGGTTTTGGGTGAGTGCGGCTGTGTGCGGGAGGGGCGTGCCCGGTGGCGCGCCCCTCCCTCGTTTTGTACCTCGCTTTTAGGTGCCGGTTTTAGGTGCCGGGCTTTTAAGGTTTTCGGGGTTTGAGGGTGCTGATGGGTTCGCGGTGTGTTCCGGGTTCGCCGCAGATGGTGTATTTGATCCAGGCGGGTAGGTTGCCTGCGTTGAGGTGTACATCGAGGATGTTGAGGTCCTTTCCGAATGTGTGGCGGTGGGCTTCTTGGCGGAGCATGCGGGCGTAGGTGCTGTAGCCCTTGTACCAGTTGGCCCAGGCTTGGGTGTTGCGTAGTTCGGCGTATTCTCCGTCGGTGCTGTGGGGTGTGAGCAGGCTGGTGAGTAGTTCGAGTGCGTTGAGGCGTGCCCAGTGGGGGCTGTCTAGTTTTCCTTTGAGGGCGTTGAGGTAGTGGGTGTAGACGGCGTGGTGTTTGGTGAGGTATTCGCTGTTGGTGCAGCTTTCGTCGATTCGTTGTTGGAGGCTTTCGAGTTTGTTGTGGGCGTTGTGGTCTTTGGAGTGTTCCTCGAGGCGTGGGAGCAGGTCGCGGCTGATGGTGTTGAGTTCGGCGGCGCTGGCGAGGTCGGCGGGGGTGAGGTTTTCGAGTGCCCAGCCGTTGAGGTTGGTGTGCCGGTTGCTGCGGTTCTGTTGAATGGTGCGGCTCTGTTGGATAGTGCGGTGGGTGCGGCGGATCCAGTCTTGCCATTGCACGCATTTTTCGGGCACGGCGCGTACGTGTGGCTGTTCGGTGCCTACTGTGGCGCTGAGTGCGTGGGTGAAGCTGGCGGGGATGTAGGTTTTGCGGGTGATGCGGGTGCCGTAGCGGGGTGGTTCGAGCGGCGCGCGGTCGGTGCTGGGGTATTCGCCGCCGAAGGCGTGGTAGGTGTATTGGGCGGAGTAGTGCAGGTAGGCGAGCGCTTTTTGGGCGTGGTTGAGCCCGTAGCCGGCGAGGTAGGTGAGCATTTCGGCGGTGATGGGGTTGAGGGTTGCGGGCGCGATGGAGGCGCGTAGGTGCCCGGCGATTTCGGCGGGGATGAGTTCACGGAGTGCGTCGCCGATGGTGGGCGCGTCACCGGTGATGGGGTTGCCCGCGTTATCGACCGGGTGGGTGGTGAGCAGGTGCGCGGCGGCGTTGATGGCGGCGTCCCAGTAGCAGAGGTCGATTTGGGCTTGGCGGTAGATGGTGCGGACGCCCTGGCGGGCTTCGTCGTGGCGGGTGGTGTGGGTGTGGTCCCAGAGTTCTACGGCGTTTTCCCAGTCGTGGCGGGTTTCGGGGTTGGCTGTGGGGTCGGTGTCCCAGTGGCTGTGGGCGTAGTTGTGTTGGGCGGTGTCGGCGATGGTGTCGCCGTGGCGGGTGAGCCAGGTGTAGTAGCTGCTGTGGCGGATTTCTTCGATGGGTGCGAGGAGAGTGAGTGCTTGCTGTTCGGGGTTGAGCGCCCAGATGCTGGCGCCGCCTGCGTAGATGACGTCTTCGCAGCGTAGTTCGCTGACGATGCGCGGGTCGTGGAGCAGGTGGAGCCATGCGTTGATGGGGATTTGGGTGTCGACGTCCTGTTGGATTTCTTCGATGGCGGCAAGTTGCGCGGTGTTGGGGTGCAGTTGGCGTTGGCGTACGGTGTTGTCGCCGTCGATGATGATGGCGTAGAAGCGGGTGAGGGTTTCGCCGTTGTGGTGGGTGGGGAGTTTGGTGAAGGTTTCGTGTAGGAAGTCGGCGCGTTCGCTGTGGGTGCAGGGTTCGTCGGGTAGGTTGACGCGCAGGCTGGGGCCGAGGGTGTCATCGGTTGCGGTGAGGATGATGAGTGAGTGGTCGGGCCAGTAGCCGTGCTGGTGGAGGGCGCAGCTGAGCACGTCGTATTCGTTGCGGATGGGCGGGGGCGTGTCGTAGCCGCTGTGGAAGTGGTCGCTGTTGGGGGTATTGCCGTTGGGGATGTTGCCATTGGGGATATTATTTGCGTTCATGCCTTCACGGTGGCATGGTTTGTGCGGGTGCTCAGGTTAAACGAATAAATCTGTGGATACTTCGGTTCATGTGTCCGTTGGTTCCACAGATTTATTCGTATTGTTCGTTTGTTTACCGGGGTTTGTCCACAGCGGCGCGGGGTGCCGCGTCATATTCCGTCATGCAGAGTAAGGGCGCCCCGAGTGCTTTCCCCTACTGCGCACGCTTTACTGTTCGTCGAGGAACCGCTCGAAGAGCGCACCAATCTCGTCGCGGCTGGGCACGTTGTGCGCGTCGCGTCGCGAGAGGGGAATCGCAATATCGGAGGTGCGGAAGTTCTCGTCGTAGTTCTCTTCCATGGCCGTGATCATGCGACCGATTTCGGGGTTCTGCTTGACCTGATCGTTGATCTGGCTGTGCACGTGGCGTGCGGCTTCGCGCAGGTTCTCGGTGGGTAGGGAGAGGTGCGCCGCCATGCCCACGTGTTCGAGGGCGGTGAGGGTGCCCTGCGGCAGGTCCGCCTCCGAAATGTACTGGGGAATGTTCACGCCGAAGCCGACGGTGTCGATTCCGTTTTCGGTGAAGAGCACTTCCAACAGGTTGGTGACGGTCGCGTGCACGTCCGCGCTGGGCTTCCACGGGGAGATGCCGTGAATCAGGTCCTTGCGGGAACCGTGCGCGGTAATCGGGAAGGGGCGGGTGTGCGGCACCGGCATGGGGAATGCGGAGACCAGCACGACCAGGGATGGCTTGACCCGCTGGGCGATGGTCAGCACCGCCTTTTCGAAGCGCTGCCACTGCAGATCCGGTTCGGCACCGGTGAGCAGCAGGAACGGCTTGTCGAGGCTATCTTCTACGGCGTAGAGCTTCAGCTGCGGGTATTGCGGCGTTTCGAAATGGTCTTTTTCGTAGCGAATGTAGGGGCGGCGGGCACGGTAGTTGTGCAGCTGGTCGCTGTCGAACTCGACGATTTCAATGTTTTTGAGTTCGCTGAGTAGCACCTGTCCGAGCTGGCCGGCGGTGGA
Source organism: Rothia sp. HMSC062H08 (assembly GCF_001810775.1). NCBI lineage: Bacteria > Bacillati > Actinomycetota > Actinomycetes > Micrococcales > Micrococcaceae > Rothia > Rothia sp. HMSC062H08. The sequence goes on along the minus strand of NZ_KV802667.1, from coordinate 95,039 downwards.
GCCTGCGTCTTGCGGGCTGGAGAGGGCGATGACGAGGGTTAGCCCGTGCATCCTGGGGTCGTCCAATATTTTGGTGTTGGCTAAGTAGAGATCTTCGGGGTTGAGCATCGTGCCTCCTCACTTCTGTCTGGTTCGCGCCGCGCACAAACGTATCTCAGCAGTTCTGTGCTCGGGGCGAAGGGGCGTCTTCTGTTATCTGACGTTTTCCTTAGTCTTTCATTTTATGCCACTACTGCCCTGTCTCGACAGTGTGCGGGCTTTTCTCGCAGTAGGTGAACTTGCTTGGTGTCTCGTCGACGTTCTTAAGGCGCTGCAGCTCGGCTTCTTGTGCATTTTTCTGTTCTGCCAGCTGTTCGGGGTGAGAGCTGAACCTCACGCCCTCCTACATATCCGTGTAGAGTAGAAGCAGTAGTCCGCGTGGCTTTGCGCGGCGGTATTCATCCTCACTCTTCGAGGGCCTACAGTTGAGTTTTTCGGGCGCGAGGATGTGCCCCGACTATTTGAGAAGACATACGCAAAGGAGTAACGATGTCTCTGTCTCTGTCTATTCACAGCACCGACCTTGAAGCGCTCGAAGCTGACGTTCTGGTTCTGGGCGTTTTGAAGGGTTCGGACGGCCCGTACCTGGCGCCGAGCTCCCTGTCTGAGGACTCTGTTGAGGGTATTAACGAGTTGCTGGAGGCGCTGGGCGCTTCGGGCGCACCCGATCAGCTGCTGCGTCTGCCTGGTCTTGAGGACACCGGTGCCGGCATTGTGGCGCTGGCGGGTCTGGGCTCTGATACCGCTGAGGGTCAGGAGCGCCTGGATGCTCTGCGTTACGCTGCCGGTTCTGCGGCTCGTCAGCTGGTTGGTTCCGCTGAGGAGGTTGCTTTCGATTTCGGCGTTTCTTCGGTAGAGGAAATTGAGGCTATTGCTCACGGCGCTGTGCTGGGCAACTTCATTGAAGAGGGTCTGCGTTTCAAGACCAAGGATTCGATCAAGGAAGAAATCGAGTCCATTCTGATTGTTTCTTCGATTGATCAGGAAGAGGCTGAAGAGGCTCTGGTGCACGGCCTGGTTCTGGGCGAGACCGCTAAGGACGCTCGCCGCCTGGTGAACCTGCCCCCGTCGCACCTGTACCCGGAGACTTTCGCTGAGTTCGCTGCTGAGGTCGCTGAGGATTACTCGAACATTGAGATTGAACTGTTCCACCACGACCGCCTGGCAGAGGAGGGCTTCGGCGGCATTTCCGGTGTTGGTCAGGGTTCGCCCCGCAAGCCGGTTCTTGCCGTTGTGAAGTACACCCCGGAGAACCCGAAGGCTCACGTTGCTCTGGTTGGTAAGGGTATCACCTTCGATACCGGTGGTAACTCGCTGAAGCCTGCCGCTTCGATGATGACCATGAAGTGCGATATGGCTGGTGCGGCATCGGTTCTGAGCGCTGTGGTTGCTTCTGCTGAGCTGGATGTTCCGGTTGCTGTGACCGGCTACCTGTGCCTGGCTGAGAACATGCCCGGCGGTCACGCGCTGCGCCCGGAGGACATTATCACCATGCGTGATGGCCGTACCGTTGAGGTGCTGAACACTGACGCTGAGGGTCGCCTGGTCATGGCTGATGGTATCGCTCTGGCTTCTGAGTCGAACCCGGACGTCATCTTGGATATCGCTACCCTGACCGGTGCCGCTATGGCTGCTCTGGGTCTGCGCACTGCGGCTCTGCTCGGTGACGAGGAGATTCGTGACCGCGTGATTGCAGCCGGCGCTGCTGCGGGTGAGTCTTACTGGCCGATGCCGCTGGAGTCCTACCTGCGCAAGAGCCTGGAGTCCCCCGTTGCTGACATCAAGAACATTGGTTCCCGCTACGGTGGCGCGCTGACTGCGGGCCTGTTCCTGAAGGAGTTCGTGGGCGAGGGCATCCCCTGGGCTCACCTGGATATTGCGGGCCCCGCGTTCAATGAGGAGTCCCCGTACGGCTTCACCCCGAAGGAAGGTACCGGCTTCGGTACCGCTACCCTGGTGAACTTCATCCAGTCGTACGCTAAGTAGTCTGCTTCGCTGGGCGCGCGCCCTAACTGGTGCATCCTAACTGGTGCGAGCCGCACAGCATAGAGCTGATCTGAGGAGGGCTTTCCGGTATTTCTACCGGGGAGCCCTCCTCTGCGTCTGTTCTTGACTGGTTCTGTGCGACCGCTGTGGTGGGGCTGTTATCTGGCTGTTCTATGACGCGCCCCTTTTCTTGCGTAGTGAAAAATTTGGGGTGTTTGGGCGATTAATCGGCTAAAACCGCCCTGAGTGAACTTAAACGACCTTCAACGGGGGTATTGTTGTATTAAGTGTTTTTCTGCGTACGTGGAGGGCGCGCGACTTTTCGAGCTCGCGGGCCTTTCGCGCATGCTGAGGAACCTACCAATAAATTGGTAAAAAGAACTCATTGCAGGGGTTTCAACCCCAACAACTATGCAAGGGAGCAATATCGTGGCTCAAGAATTCGACATCCTCATCCTCGGCGGCGGTTCCGCTGGCTACTCTGCAGCTATTCGCGCACGCCAGCTGGGCTTCACCGTCGGCCTGGTCGAGAAGGAAAAGGTCGGCGGCACCTGCCTGCACACCGGCTGTATCCCCACCAAGGCGTACCTGCACGCTGCTGAGCTGGCTGAAGATGCACGCGAGGCGTCCAAGGTTGGCGTTAACGCTGTACTGCAGTCCATCGAGATGGGCAAGGTTCGCGATTACAAGGACGGCATCGTCTCCGGTAAGTTCAAGGGTCTTGCAGGCCTGCTGAAGATGAAGGGCGTAGAGGTTATCCCCGGCGAGGGTAAGCTGACCGCTCAGGACACCATCACCGTCGGTGGTGTTGAGTACAAGGGTAAGAACATTATCCTGGCATCCGGCTCGGTCTCCAAGACCTTCGGTCTGCCCATTGAGGGTCGCGTTCTGACCTCCACTGAGGCACTGGAGATGGACTACCTGCCCAAGAGCGCTATCGTGCTCGGCGGCGGCGTGATTGGTTGCGAGTTCGCATCCATGTGGAACGCTATGGGCGTTGACGTCACCATCATCGAGGGCCTGCCGAACCTGGTTCCCAACGAGGACCCGGCAATCATCAAGGTTCTGGAGCGTGCGTTCAAGAAGCGCGGCATCAAGTTCAACACCGGCACCCTCTTCGAGAAGGTTGAGCAGGACGCTAACGGTGCTAAGGTCACCCTGGCTGACGGCAAGGTCTTCGAGGCAGAGATCGTTCTGGTCGCTGTTGGTCGTGGCCCGAACACCGCAAACATGGGCTACGAGGAGCAGGGCATCCCCATGGATCGCGGCTTCGTCCTGGCTAACGAGCGCCTGCACACCGGCGTTGGCAACATCTACGCTGTTGGCGACATCGTCCCCGGCGTTCAGCTGGCTCACCGCGGTTACCAGCAGGGTATCTTCGTTGCTGAGGAAATCGCTGGCCTGAACCCCACCATCGTTGAAGACATCAACATCCCCAAGGTCACCTTCTGTGACCCGGAGATTGCTTCTGTTGGTTACTCCGAGCCCAAGGCTAAGGAGAAGTTCGGCGCTGAGAACGTTGAGACCGCTGAGTACAACCTGGCTGGTAACGGTAAGTCCTCTATCCTCGGTGCTACCGGTATCGTGAAGGTTGTCCGCCAGAAGGACGGCCCCATCGTTGGTGTTCACGCTATTGGTAAGCGCATGGGTGAGCAGATTGGTGAGGCTCAGATGTGGGTTGCTTGGGAAGCATTCCCCGAGGACGTCGCTAAGTTCATCCACGCACACCCGACTCAGAACGAGTCCCTGGGTGAGGCTGCAATGGTCCTGAACGGCACCCCGCTGCACAGCGCATAAATTTTGCTGACTGGCGTTAGCGCGTCAGCTTAGTATTGACGACCGTTGGTCGTTAGCGGTTGCCGGGCGTATCCGCTGAACAACGCCCCTATCCGGATGCGCGTCGACGTGCTTTGACGCATACGGCGCGCATCCGGGTCGCCGCTCACATTTTTCTAGTTCAAGCATTCACAAGGAGAACGGGAAAGATTATGTCCCACACCGTAGTACTGCCCGCACTGGGCGAGTCCGTGACCGAGGGTACCGTTACCCGCTGGCTCGTTGAGGTCGGCGACACCATTGAGGTTGACGCACCCCTGGTTGAGGTTTCCACCGACAAGGTTGACACCGAGGTCCCCTCCCCCGTAGCAGGCGTTGTTGAGCAGATTCTCGTCCCCGAGGACGAGGACGTCGAGGTTGGCGCTGCTCTGGCTATCATTGGCGACGGTTCCGGCGCTGCTGCACCGGCTGCTCCCGCAGCTGCTGCTCCCGCAGCTCCCGCTCCGGTTGCTGAGGCTCCCGCA
>NZ_KV802667.1:90265-90614 GCF_001810775.1 Rothia sp. HMSC062H08 | reverse complement strand
GGTTTCCACCGACAAGGTTGACACCGAGGTTCCCTCCCCCGTAGCAGGTACCCTGCTCGAGATCCGCATCCCCGAGGATGAGGACGCAGAGGTTGGCCAGGTTCTGGCTATCATCGGCGACGCTTCCGCTGCTGCTGCACCGGCTGCTCCCGCTCCGGTTGCTGAGGCTCCCGCAGCACCCGCTGCTGCTCCGGCTGCTCCCGCCGCTGGCTCCGCCTCCGGCACCGAGGTTCTGCTGCCCGCACTGGGCGAGTCCGTCACCGAGGGCACCGTTACCCGCTGGCTTAAGGAAGTTGGCGAGCAGGTTGAGGTTGACGAGCCCCTGGTTGAGGTTTCCACCGACAAGGTT
>NZ_KV802667.1:62642-90165 GCF_001810775.1 Rothia sp. HMSC062H08 | reverse complement strand
TCCCGCTCCGGTTGCTGAGGCTCCCGCAGCTCCTGCAGCACCCGCTGCTGCTCCGGCTGCTCCTGCAGCTCCCGCTGCACCTGCCGCTCCGGCAGCTGCTGAGGGCGAAGCATACGTGACCCCGCTGGTCCGTAAGCTCGCTAAGGACAACGGCATCGACCTGTCCACCGTCAAGGGCACCGGTGTTGGTGGCCGCATCCGCAAGCAGGATGTTCAGGCTGCTATCGCTGCTAAGGGTTCCGCTGCTCCCGCCGCTGCTGCTCCCGCTGCAGCTGCTGCTCCGGCTGCTGGTTCCGCAAAGGCACCGCACACCTTCGAGGTTTCCCCCAAGCGTGGCACCGTCGAGAAGACCGCACGTATCCGCCAGGTTATTGCAAAGCGTATGCGTGAGTCCCTGGACATCTCCACCCAGCTGACCCAGGTCACCGAGGTTGACGTGACCCGCATCGTTCAGCTGCGTGCAAAGGCTAAGGACGGCTTCGCTGCTCGTGAGGGCGCTAAGCTGACCTTCCTGCCCTTCTTCGTCCAGGCATCCGCTGAGGCTCTGCAGCAGCACCCCGCTCTGAACGCTTCCATGACCGAAGACTACAAGCAGATCACTTACCACGGCTCCGAGAACATCGCTATTGCTGTGGACACCCCCAAGGGTCTGCTGGTTCCCGTCATCAAGAACGCTTCTGACCTGGGCATTGCTGGCCTGGCAAAGGCTATTGGCGACCTGGGTGGCCGTGCACGTACCGGCGACATCTCCCCCGAGGAGCTGTCGGGTTCGACCTTCACCATCACCAACATTGGTTCCTTCGGTGCACTGTTCGACACCCCGATCATCAACCAGCCGAACGTTGCAATCCTCGGTACCGGTTCCATCGTGAAGCGCCCCATGGTTGTTAAGGATGTTGACGGTAACGACGTTATCGCTATCCGCTCCATGTGCTACCTGTCCCTCACCTACGATCACCGCGTGGTCGACGGTGCGGACGCTGGTCGCTTCCTGCACACCCTCAAGACCCGCCTGGAGGAGGCAAACTTCGAGTCTGAGCTGGGCCTCTAAGACCTGCATAGATTCAAGGAAGTTTCCTTGTGGCGGTACCCTGATGGGTAACCGAGCGTAGCTCTCCGGGTTTTCCCGGACAGTGAGCAAAAAGGCGGCGGCTCCATCCACTTCGGTGGGTGGGGCCGCCGCCTTTTGTTGTATCCGCGTTTCTACGGTGTCAGTTAGGCGGTGTCAGCTGCACGGTGTCAGCTATGCCGGTACGGGTTCGGCGCGGGCGATCCCCCAGCCTTTCTCACCTCGATGCAGGTCGAAGATGACTTTCTGGCGGGTGACGCCGTTTTCTTCGCTGAGTTTACGGGCTTCCTGCTCGGTTTTGTCGGCGCGGTAGCCAGGCGCGGAGACTACCGCCATAACGCGAATGTTCTCACTGTCGCGGCTGAGTTCTTCGGCGGTGTCGACGGTGAGCTCTGCGCCACCTCGGGCACGGCGTTCTTGGTTTCGCTGGTCAATCAGGGCACGTAGAATCTGATCGCCCTGAGCGCTTTTATCCTGCGCGACTGTATCCTGTGCGCTCTTATCCTGTGCTTCCGTGCCGCCGAGCTCCTGCTCCCCCGCAGCGTTCGCGGCTTGCGCGGATACGGGCTGCGCCGTTGCCGGGGCATTCTGCCCGTAGAGGGTGAACCCGAGCGGTAGGGCGATGGACCCCAGAGCCAGCGCGGCTACGCCCAGACGTACGGAGGGACGGCTCAGCGCACCGCGTAACGCCGTCAGGCGGGATGTGCCCGTCGATTCTGTGCCCACCGCATCTGCGTTCTTTGGGGCTGGGTTTGCGGAGCTCGCCACAGGGCTCAACGGCATAGAGCCTGCGGCAGCTGCCGGCTTCTTCACGCGAGGCAAACGTTCCGCTAGGTACCGTTGCGCCTTCTGCGTCTTTGAGAGCTTCTGTACCGGCGCGGGCTCCACAGCTGCGGGAATGAGGGCGCGGGCTCGTTCTGAACAGCTCAGGTAGACGTTGAGCGGGCGAGGCGGCACCTCCTCCGCCAGGGCGACCACGGAGCTGAGCCCTGCGAGCGCCGCCTCCTGGGCGGGTGCGTCCAGCAGGTATTCAAGGGCTCTGCCGAGGCGCTCAATCCACTCGCTACTGGGCGCCCCATCGGTTGCGGTGCCGACCGCTCCCATGCGCTGTGAATCCATGCGCAGTGAGAGGGGTACGCGGGCGGCGGAGAGCTCCGGCGCGTGCCCGCAGGCGGCTTGCCAGAGCAGGGCTGCTGCGGAGCGTGCGTAGTTGCCCCGAGCGGCGGTGAGCTGTTCTCCGTCTTGAGGGGCCGCTTCACGGTAGACGGCGTCAGGTAGCAGGAGTTTGGGCACTCCGGCGGCACTCAGAGCGATGTATTCGGCGCTTAGTTCGGCGCGCCCCTCCCCCACCTTTTTAAGGCTGCCGAGCGCCCGGTGCAGGGTGCGTACCAGGGTCATGAGCTCGGCGGGTGTCAGGGTGCGAGCGCGCAGGAGCTTGTCGAGGGTGCCCGCGTCGAGGGGCTCATACCAGAGGCACAGCTGATCGGCGCTCTCACTAGTAACGGCGTGGAGCTTGGCGAGTCCGGGCGCGTTACGCAGGGCGGCGGCTACCTGCGGGGTCTGGACGTGCCTCTGGGCGGATGCATCAGTGTTTTCCTCGAATCCGTACCCGTTGGCTGCCGCGCGCAGAGTGGGCGCGGCAGGAGCCAGCTGGGCGGAGGGAACTGGCGGAGCAGGCTGAGAAATGGTGCGCAGGGTGTAGCGTCCGGGGTGCGCGGAGGGTACGGAACGTACGGCAGGTGCGCTCTCGGTGGGTGCGCTTGCGGTGGTTTCGCCCCGGTACTCGACAATCTGCAGGGTGGGTAGAGCCGGGTTGGCGATGCTTTCCAGAACGTGTGCTTCTTTGCTTCTCATACCATCATGTTATCAAATTACATCAAATAATATCTTTAAGTACACTAAAATAGTTAAAATACCCCAAAGAACCCCAAAGGTTAATTCAGGTATTTATCTGCTTATTCGCCCTTCCTCCCATTGAGCATACCCTCACGTAATATTCCGACGTGTTCGCTCATCACGTGATTCAGGGCGCCCTAATTTTCTTCCCTCCACCAGCAGTACTAAGGTAGAAAGTATGTCTGTGACGATTGAACGCGTGGGCTTCGCCCCGAACTATGTGAACTATGTTGAGTGCCTGGACGAGCAGTACCGCATCCACGATGAGGTGGCTAACCGCACCCGCCAGAATACGATTCTTCTGCTTGAGCACGAGGCAGTGATTACTGCCGGTAAACGCACCGAAGACCACGAGTACCCCGCAGACAAGTCCACCCCCGTCGTCAAGATTGACCGCGGCGGCAAGCTGACCTGGCACGGCCCCGGCCAGCTGACCGGCTACCCGATTCTGCTCCTGCCCGAGCCCATTGACGTGGTGGCGTATGTGCGCATTATCGAGGAAATCATCATTAACGTCCTTGCCGGTCTGGGCATTAAGGGTGAGCGCGTTGAGGGCCGTAGCGGCGTGTGGATTCTGGGCAACGGCATCACCCAGGACAAGAAGATCGCGGCACTGGGCATGCGCGTTTCCCGTAACACCACCATGCACGGCTTTGCGATTAACTGCTGCAACGACACCGCACCCTTCCAGCAGTTCATTCCCTGCGGCATTAGCGATGCGGGTGTTACCACTATTTCGGAGCAGCTGGGCCGCACCGTCACCCCCGCCGATATTTTGGAGCCGCTGGAGGCGGAGCTTCTGAAGTACCAGGACCGCCTGGCGGAGTCTTTCGAGCCCATTGCGGCGCAGGACTAAACGCAGGGTTAGACGCAGTCAAGAAGCATCGAACGGGCCGTACACGTAACGCGTCCGGCTTTGTTCGTCATATACGAAAATCAGTTTCACCTACGCCTGAGCGGGCGTAAAATAGAAGATGGCCCACCTGCACAGAGGGCACATCTAGACCAAGGAGAAGACTTTTGAGCACCGCACCTGAAGGACGCAAGCTACTGCGTGTGGAGGCCCGCAACGCTGAGGTTCCCATTGAGAAGAAGCCTCACTGGATTAAGACCAAGGCTATTGTTGGCCCCGAATACAACGAGATGCGCGAGCTGGCTCGCGGTCAGGGCCTGCACACCGTGTGTGAAGAGGCAGGCTGCCCCAATATTTACGAATGCTGGGAAGACCGTGAGGCAACCTACCTGATTGGTGGTTCCGAGTGCACCCGCCGTTGCGACTTCTGCAATATTGCGACCGGTAAGCCCGTTGCTGTTGACTACGCTGAGCCGTTCAAGGTTGCTAAGAACGTGAAGGTCATGGGTCTGCGTTACGCAACCGTGACCGGTGTTGCTCGTGACGATCTGGAAGACGGCGGTGCGTGGCTGTACGCAGAGACCACCCGCCAGATTCACAAGATGTGCCCGAACACCGGCGTTGAGATGCTCGTCCCCGACTTCAAGGGTGTTCCCGAGCATGTTCAGAAGGTGATTGACGCTAAGCCTGAGGTTTTCGCGCACAACCTGGAGACCGTCCCCCGTATCTTCCGTCAGATTCGCCCGGCGTTCCGTTACGAGCGTTCCCTGGATGTTATTACCCAGGCTAAGGAAGGTGGCATGGTCACCAAGTCCAACCTGATTCTGGGTATGGGCGAGACCGACGAGGAGATTTACGAGGCGCTGTGCGATCTGCACGATGCTGGTTGTGACATCATTACCCTCACCCAGTACCTGCGCCCCGGCCCGCTCTTCCACCCGATTGAGCGTTGGGTGAAGCCGCAGCAGTTCGTGGATTTTGCGAACATGGCTGAGGAGATTGGTTTCGCTGGCGTTATGGCGGGCCCGATGGTTCGTTCTTCGTACCGTGCAGGTCGCCTGTGGGCTCGTGCAATGCGTAAGAACGGCTACCCGATCCCTGAGAACCTTGCCCACATTGAGGGTGAGGGTGCAGCCCTGCAGGAAGCCTCCTCCCTGGTGGCTGCGGGCTACTAAGCCTTTTCAGAATCTTTCTGAGAGCGTTGAGGCTCCTCGAACCCGGTGTTCGTCCGGTGTTCGGGGAGCCTCCCCTTATGCCCCGCCCCTTGTGCGGGTAGGGTAAACTAGAAAAATTGCAGGCATACACTGCATCGTTACGTCACTATGGTTCCGTGAGCGTTTGAGGCGCTTCTCGGGGCCGCGGAAGAACCAGCCGAGGAAGAATCGTGGCAGATAAGCGCGAAGAGAAGAAAAAGAAGAAGGAACGCACTCCGGGCACTTTCGCCCAGATGAAGCAGGTCTACCAGATGACCAAGAAGTCCGACCCGAATATCGGTTGGATTCTGAGTCTGTCGGCTCTGGGTACCCTTTTGGTTTTCCTCCTCATCGGTATTGCCCTGGGTAACTGGATTACTTTCCTGATTCTGGGTCTGGGCGTTGCCGCTATTGTGGCGATGCTTCTGCTGGGTCGCCGCGCGCAGACTGCGGCTTTTGCTCAGATTGAGAACCAGCCCGGTCGTAGTGGTGCAGCGATGAACTCGGTGCGCCGCGGTTGGATTGTTGAGGAGCAGCCCGTTGCTGCGAACCGCAACCAGGATCTGGTGTTCCGTGCGCTGGGCCGTCCCGGTATTGTGCTGGTGACCGAGGGCCCTCACAGCCGCGTGAACTCGCTGGTGAACACTGAGAAGAAGCACCTGGCTCGTGTGGCTCCCGGTGTGCCGGTTCATGTGATTGAGACCGGTCACGATGAGGGTCAGGTTGAGCTCAAGGACGTTGTGAAGACTATGAACAAGCTTCCGAAGGCTCTGACTCAGCAGGAGATGCAGGTTGTTTCTGGTCGCCTGAGCACTCTGAACACTATGCGTAACCCGATGAATGGTCTGCCGAAGGGTGTTGACCCGATGCGTGCACGCCCCGACCGTCGTGCGATGCGCGGCCGCTAAGCGAGACGCTGATATGAGGTTTTGAAGGCTCCGGCTCTTCCCGTGTGGGGAGGGTCGGGGCCTTTTGTTACGCCCGGTTATTGCGCTGTTGCTGGCATTGATATTGGCTTTGCTACTGGCTCTACTGAGGGCGTTAGCATCTCTACTGTGTTTCGTGAGGCAACGTAGATGTAACTCCTTTCCAGGATTTGTAACATTACCGAAACACGATAGTCACGCACGCGCAAAAAATAACCACTATGCTTGATATGTCACAGGGTTTTGCCCGCGGCCAAAAACTAAACCAAAGACTGAATGTGATGAGGGAAAGCACCCTCCTGCACCGTCAGTCGAACAAGGAGCAGTCCTCATGTTTACCAGCCCCCAGGAAGTTCTCGACTTTATCAAGAACGAAGAAGTAGTCTTCGTTGATATCCGATTCACCGACATGCCCGGCGTGCAGCAGCACTTCAACCTGCCCGCTAAGGCGATTGATGACGATTTCTTCGTCAACGGCCAGCTTTTTGACGGCTCCTCCATTCGCGGCTTCCAGGGCATTGCAGAGTCCGACATGCAGCTGATTCCCGACGTTCAGTCCGCGTACGTTGACCCCTTCCGCATTGAGAAGACCCTGGTCATCATCTGCTCCATCGTGAACCCCCGCACCGGCGAGCCCTACCACCGTGACCCCCGCGGCGTCGCTGAGCGTGCCGAGGCGTACCTGCAGTCCACCGGCATTGCAGACACCGCGTTCTTCGCATCCGAGGCTGAATTCTTCGTCTTCGAGGACGTCCGCTACCAGGTCGAGCCGAACTCCGTATTCTTCAAGATCGACTCCGATGAGGCTCCCTGGAACACCGGCCGCAAGGAAGAGGGCGGCAACCTGGGCAACAAGACCCCCGTCAAGGGCGGCTACTTCCCCGTCTCCCCCGTCGACAAGCAGGCTGACCTGCGTGACGCAATGTGCGTAGCAATGGACGAGGTCGGCCTTGAGGTTGAGCGTAGCCACCACGAGGTGGGCGCAGCCGGCCAGGCAGAAATCAACTACAAGTTCGACACCCTCACCAAGGCTGCTGACGACCTGCTGAAGTTCAAGTACGTCATCAAGGGCACCGCAGACGCATGGGGCAAGTCCGTGACCTTCATGCCCAAGCCCGTGTTCGGTGACAACGGCTCCGGTATGCACTGCCACCAGTCGCTGTGGCAGGACGGCGAGCCCCTCTTCTACGACGAGCGCGGCTACGCTAACCTCTCTGACACCGCACGCTGGTACATTGGCGGTCTGATTGAGCACTCCTCCGCTGTTCTGGCGTTCACCAACCCGACCGTGAACTCTTACAAGCGTCTGGTTCCCGGCTACGAGGCTCCCATCAACATGGTGTACTCGCAGGGTAACCGTTCCGCCGGTATCCGCATCCCGATTACCGGCACCAACCCGAAGGCTAAGCGTCTGGAGTTCCGTGCACCGGACCCCTCCGCTAACCCCTACTTCGCGTTTGCTGCTCAGCTGATGGCTGGTCTGGACGGTATCCGTAACCGCATTGAGCCGCCGGCACCGATCGATAAGGACCTGTACGAGCTGCCCGCTGAAGAGGCTAAGGACATCAAGAAGGCTCCGGCTAACCTGGAAGAGGCGCTGGCTGCTCTGGAGGCTGACCACGACTTCCTGCTCGAGGGCGGCGTCTTCACCGAGGACCTGATTCAGGCGTGGATTGACTACAAGCGTAAGAACGAGCTGGAGCCGCTCTCGCTGGTTCCGCACCCGCTTGAGTACCAGCTGTACTACGGCGTCTAATTCCAGACTTCTAGATTTGAGCTCTGAGCCCTGCCCCGCATAGGGCTACGTTTCGAATAGTATGCAATGGCCTATATGTTCCCTTGGGGAGCATATAGGCCATTGTTGTGTGTTCTGAGGGGTTTCTGCGGAGTGCAGGCTGGCCGTACTATTTTGGTGACGGTTCGTGTCTAATATTTTTCTGCCGTGATAAGCTTCGTGTGTCTTAGTTGCGCTTAGAGTTGCGCTTAGAGCGGCTCTAAGGGCTAAGCTCTTCGTGCTGGCGTTCCCTCCCTTTTCGTCGTGCAACCGGAGGGAACGCCAGTCTATTTTTATGCCCTCGCGTCACTTGCGGTATATCAGCCCCGCTAAGTCAGCCGCGCTTGGGTAATTCACGCCTGGGGAATTCACACCTAGATGATCCGCGCCTGGGTAATCCGTGCAAGGGCCACATCATAAGATGCCGTACCCGCTAGTCCCGGGGTTCTTCCTGCACGGGCGTACAATGAAAGTGCGTGCGCCCGGCCCGCGTCACCTACGAATTCCTCGAGAAACGACACCATACGCCGTGTTCTCAGCGCCGCCCTCCCGAAGCACTCTCACGTATCCCTGGGCGAGCATCGCCGATGACCGACCGATTCGTCTGACGCCGCGTATCAACTGTCAACGAGGAGAAATACCATGGCATACCAGCCGACCATCCTAAACGGTGAAACTGTTTTCCGTAACGAAGTTTTTCAGACCGGCCTCATGTCCCAGCTGCTGGACGGTATCTACGATGGTGAGATGACCATCGGTGAGCTCCTGAGCCACGGCAACTTCGGTGTGGGTACCTTCAACGGCCTCGACGGCGAAATGGTCGTCCTCGACGGCGTCTGCTACCAGGTACGTCACGACGGCTCCGTCTCCCTGCCCGATCTGCGCCAGCAGACCCCCTACGCCGTGGTCACCAACTTCGTGCCCATGATTAAGCGCGAACTACCGCAGAACCTGCTCCGTAAGTCTGCCTCGCAGATTCTGGATGACTTCACCGTCTCCAAAAACTACATGTACGCCATCAAGATTTACGGCGAGTTCGAATGGGTCCGCACCCGCACCGTCATCAAGCAGGAGAAGCCCTACCCGAAGATGGTTGCGGCCACCGAGAATGAGGACATTGTCCAGTTCGATAACGTGACCGGCACGATTGTTGGCTTCCGCACCCCGATCTACGAGCAGGGTATCTCGGTGCCCGGCTGCCACGCCCACTTTATCGACGATGAGCGCGTTCAGGGCGGCCACGTGGTCGACTTCAAGCTGCGCTCCGCAAAGGTCGAGATTTGCCCCGGTACCGGCCTGCAGCTGCACCTGCCGCTAACCCCCGAGTTCTCCTCCGCTAACCTCTCCCCCGAGGACCTGGCTGAACAGATCTCCAAGGCCGAAAAGCACTAGCCTTCTTTCCCACCGGGATATAGCAACGGGCTATATTAACGAAGGAGCCGCCCTCTACTGTTCTGTAGAGGGCGGCTCCTTCGTGTTTATACGCGCTGTCGTGTTTATACGCGCTGTAAAGGGCGCTTACGCCTCCGGCACGAACTCGCCGTGGCCGCGCTTGCGCAGGGCTGCGCGCACCTTCTCAGCGGCCGCATCCAGCTCTTCGGCGGTGGCGTCCTTCTTGGCGTTGGCGGGGTCGTACTCAGCCATGCTATCAACCGGGAACAGGTGGATGTGGGTGTGCGGCACGTCGAAGCCGGCAATCATGAGCGCGACTCGGTCCTTATCGAAGGCGTCGTCCAGGGCGCCGGAAATCTTGTGTGCCACGGAGAACAGGTGCGCGGCCAGGTCTTCGGGCAGGTCGGGCCAGCGGTCAATCTCGGCGCGGGGAACGAGTAGCAGGTGACCTTCCGACAGGGGCATGATGTCCATGAACGCCACGCACTGATCGTCCTTCCAGACGAATCGGCCGGGAATCTCGCCGTCAATAATCTTGGTAAAAATTGTGCTCACAATACTCTCCTTCATGCGCCGTCATCGGCGCGTTTGAAGCTCAACGGTCAGGCTTACGCCTCAACCTCAATACTCTCACCGGGGTTCAGGTGCTTCAGCTCAGTGCCGTACTTCGCACCGAAGTTCGTCACCAGGCCTTCAATAATGCCGGTGCCATTCTGATTAATCATGCCGTTGTGAATCGGAACCACACGCTGCGCGCCGGTCGCAATCACAAAATCAATGACCTCCTGAACCTTCGACCAGGGGGCGTGAATCGGCACCAGGACGGTATTTGCACGCACGCGGTGAGGAACCACCAGCGAGTCACCCGGGTGGTACACGGCACCGTTAATCAGGTAACCAACGTTAGCGATGGTCTGAATCAGCGGGTGAATCAGGGCGTGCTGACCGCCGTAGGTCTTCACCTCAAAACCGGGGATGCTGAACTCAGAATCAGAGGAAACAACGGTAACCTCGGCAGCAGGCACAGCCTCCTTGATGACCTGGGCTACAGCCTCGGGAGCCCAAATCTTCAACGGGTTCTGCGACTCGGCGCGCTGAGCAATCAGCGGCAGCACCGACGGGCCATCAAAATGGTCCGGATGCGCGTGAGTCACGAACAGGTAATCGGCGCCTTCCAGCGCGGTGGCGTGTTCGCCTTCTGCGGCAAAGTTGCCGGGGTCAAGAACGAGGGTGCGCCCCTCATTCTCAAGGCGGATACATGAGTGGGTGTACTTCGTCATCTTCATAGTTTTAGTCTACCGCGAACCTCCGCACCTACCCCGAGGCGGCTTCAACTTTTGAGATAAAGCGCAAATCAACCACCTTTTGAACGCCTCTGGTGTAAAGTCGTAAGACAAGATCAACCACACAATGAGGCGAATTTCCGTCCCGAAAGGTTCAGCAATGGACACTCATATTCCCGTACGGAGAATTACGAAGCCCGCCGAAGCCCGAAATACCCGCCAGCGTCGCATCATCAAGGCGACCATGGAAGAGCTCGGCGATTTCATCTCAGCACAGGATCTGCACCTGACCCTCGCGAACCGCAAGGAACAGGTCTCTCTCGCAACCACCTACCGCGTGCTGCAGTCGCTGGCTAACGCCGGTGAGCTCGACTCGGTCAAGGGCGTTGAGGGTGAGACCCTGTACCGCCACTGCCGGGTGAAAGATCACCACCACCACCTGCTCTGCCGCCGATGCGGCACCGCCATTGAGCTAGAAGCACCCGCCCTCGAGGACTGGGCACTGGCTATGGGTAAGCAGCACGGCTTCTCGGAGCTGGAGCACGTGGTTGAAGTGACCGGTTACTGCCCGGACTGCACTTTGGCACGTCGCGAGGAAGAATCGCAGGGCGGCGCTGCACGCTAACGTTGCAGGCTAAGCCGCAACCTCTAAGCCCCTCATTCTGAGGAGCTCTCCCCCACCGGGGAAAACCTTCTCAACGAAGGATACGGCGCCTTCAAAGATTTTCGACGCCGCTACAGCACGACACACAGGGCATCAGGACAAGGCAACACAACGCCACACAGGTTGAGCCCGCATTGCGCACCGGGTACATGACCCGTAGCGCTAACACAGCACGACAACGAAAGAGCCCCACCTCATTCCCGAGGTGGGGCTCTTTCTATAGGTCTTATGCCTTCTCAGCCAGCTGGCGGCCCGACGCGCTATGGCGGCGCTTCACGCCACCAATCACACGGCACACCACGTAAATCAGGAAGGAAATACTGGTCACGTAGGGGCTAATCGGCAGCGAACCGGCAAGAGCCAGCAGAATACCGCCCACAATAGACGCCTCCGCAAACAGCACCGACAGAATCAGGGTGCGTACCGGAGATGCCGTTACCTGCATCGCCGCAGCCGCCGGAGTAATCAGCAGCGCCAGCACCAGCAGCGAACCGACCACCTGCACCGACAGCGCCACAGCAATACCCAGAATCACCATGAACACCAGGGACAGGAAGCGCATCGGCACGCCCTTAGCGCGCGCGACCTCCGGGTCCAGGGAAGCAAAGCTCAGCGGACGCCACACCATCACCAGCAGGGAAATAATAACCACCGCACCAATAATCATGGTGTGCAGCTGGTCGGCATCCACGGACACGATCTGACCGGTCAGCAGACCAAACTTATTCGCGCTACGGCCCTGGTACAGGGAGAGGAAGAGAATACCCAAGCCCAAGCCGAACGGCATGAGCGCACCAATGACCGAGTTCGAATTGCTCGCCTTAGAGCCCAGAAAGGCAATCAGCAGAGCCGAGGCAATCGAACCGACCATGGAGCCGGTCACCACGTCATAGCCGAGCAACAGGGCAAGGGCGGCACCCGCGAAAGACATTTCAGAGACGCCGTGCACCGCAAAGGCATGGTCGCGCATCATCACAAAAATACCGACGAAACCACCGATAAGGCCCAGAACAGCGCCAGCAAAAATGGAGTTCTGCAGCATCTGCAGCAGCTCGCCGTAGCGGTCAAAAACGAAGATACGGGAGAGCAAATCATTCTGCGCGGCGGCAACCGGTGCCAGAGCGGGGAGGGAAGCAAGAATGGTCATCGTGTGGTTCCTCCCGGAAGGTGTAGAGTGCGCTGCGGTTCGGAGAGACCAGACTTCAGGTGGGAACCGTGAATGTTCTGGTCGGTGCCCTCAATATGGCAGTGGTCGCTGGCGTGAGTCTCACCCACCACCACGTAACGGCCATTAGACTTGAGCACGCTCACCGGGGTTCCGTACAGGGAGGTGAGAGTCTCACTGGTCATGACCTCTTCCACCGAGCCGACCGTGAAACGGCCGTTCGCCAGGTAGAGCACGCGATCCACATGCTCAATGATGGGGTTGATTTCGTGGGTCACGAACACCACCGCCACGCCGCGTTCACGGTTGAACCGGTGAATCAGCTCAGCCACCGCGTACTGGTGGTTGAGGTCCAGGGAGAGTAGCGCCTCGTCAGCCAGCAGAATCTTCGGGTCGTTCGCGAGCGCCTGGGCGATACGCAGGCGCTGCTGCTCACCGCCGGAGAGCAGACCCACCGGCACGTTCGCGTACTCGGTCGCGCCGACGGCTTCGAGGAGCTCATCAACCTTGGCGCGGTATTTGCGGCTGTGCAGGCGGATGCCCCAGCGGTGCCCGTCCACACCAAGCCCCACGAGGTCGCGGGCACGCATCGGGGTGGAGGTGGGGATGGACTTCTGCTGCGGTACGTAGCCGACGCCGGCGTTGCCCAGACGTGCGGGTTTGCCGAGCACGGAGATGTCGCCGGCGTTGAGTCCGGTCAGGCCGAGAACGACTTTGAGGAAGGTGGACTTGCCGGAGCCGTTGGGTCCGAGCACGGCGAAGTATTCGCCTGCGCCGATGTCGAGGGTTAGATCTTTCCAGAGGGTGCGGGCCCCGAAAGCGAGGCTACCCCCGCGAATGGAAATCGCGGGGGTGGCACCGTTATTGTTGTCAGTCACTTAGGAGAGCGCCTTTTCGAGGTTGCTGACGTTGGTCTTCATCCATGCCAGGTAGTTGGTGTTCTCCGGCAGGGTTTCGGTGAAGGATACGTAGTTCACCGAGGAGTCCTTAGCGGCCTGCAGCACCTCGTTGGTCTGGGAGGTGGAGGTCTGCTCGTTGTATGCGAGCAGCTGGACCTTCTTCTCGGTGACCATGTCCTTGGTTTCCTTCAGGACGAGTGCGGGAACGTCGTTGCCGGCTTCGGCCGCCTCAGCAAATTCACTGGGGGTTGCATTCTCTGCACCGGTGGAGGAAATCAGGTAGTCCGGCACGGGCTCGGTGGACAGGTACTTCTTACCCTCACCGGCGATTGCCTTAGCTGCTGCGTCCAGTGCGTCCAGTTCCTTGGAGAAGGTGGATGCGTTGGTGCGGAACGCCTCAGCGTGTGCGGAGTCGAGGCCTGCGAGCTCTTCAGCGATCTTCTGGGCGACCTTCTTCACGGTTTCGAAGTCGTACCAGAGGTGCTCGTTAAACTCGTGTGCGTGGGCGTGGTCGCCGCCGTCTTCGTGGTGTTCACCGCCGCGGTGGTCCTCGACCAGGTGGGTGTATTCGGCATCGGTGAGCTTGCCGCTGACCTTGACCGCGTTCACGATCTTCTGGGAGGCGTTGTCCTTGCCCGCGAGGTCTTCAAGGAACAGGTCGTAGCCTGCGCCGTTGATGACGATGAGGGATGCATCCTTTGCCTTGAGGCGGTCGGCGCTGGTGGCTTCGTAGGAGTGGGGGTCGGTGCTGGTGGAGGCGATGAGCGCGGTGACCTCGATGTAGTCGCCGCCGACCTGCTTGGCGATGTCTGCGTAGACGTCGGTGGATGCGACGACCTTCACCTTGCCGTTGTTGGAGCCAGCCGAGGAGGACGAACCGGAGGAGGTGCTGTTCTCGGTCGCGCAACCTGCCAGCAGCAGGGAGGACGCTGCGAGTGAGCCCATTGCGGTGAGGAAGTGCTTGCGGGTGATCTTCGGGTGCGACATGAGGGCTCTCTTTCGGTTCGTTCTAGTCTGTAGGTTCCTTAACTACATCATGCGCACACCCGTATAAACAACTCTTTATTGGTGTCATTTGGGTACTGTTAGGCAACCCTTTTCCCTGTTAGTAGCTTATGCAACAGGGATAGTTAGCTCAGCCTACCGCGCTTCCCCACCGCTACTTTATACTGCCGCTTCATACCGCAGTCTGAGCCTGCCCCTTGAGTGCATCCATAAGCCATTTTTGACCGCAAAACAGCCCGCCCCGCGCTCTCCTTCACGAGAGTGCGGGGCGGGCTGTGTGTTCAAGATTCCCCTGTTTTACTCGGGGTATCTCACGATGCGGTTACTGGGCTTCACGCGATTGCTGTCGGCGTACACGCTCACGCACCGCGTCCTGGGTGGTGTCGTTGATTTCGCCGACGAGCTCCTCCAGCACGTCTTCGAGGAAGACCACGCCGAGGGTTACGCCGTGCTCATCCATAACCTGCGCGATATGGGTTCGGCTGCGCTGCATGGAGGCGAGCGCATCGTCAATATCGGTGGTCGGGGTGAGCGTATCCAGGGAGCGCAGCTTGTACCAGGGGAAGGGCTCCTCGAACCGCTCGGGGGCGATGGCGAGGGCGTCCTTCACGTGCAGGTAGCCCATGTAGGTTCCGTCGCTGTCGGTAATGACGAAGCGGGAGTAGCCGCTGCGTGCCACAGCGCGTTCCAGTTCGGCGGGGGTGCTGCCGAAGGGCAGGGTGACGAGCTTATCGCCGGGCACCATGATTTCGTAGACGTCCTTCTCGGTGAATTCGAGGGCGCTTTCAATCACGCCGGCGTCGTCTTCCACGGTGCCTTCCGCGGTTGAGGTTGCCACGATGGTCTGCAGCTCGCCCAGGGTGAAGGTGGAGGCGACTTCGTCCTTCGCTTCGACCTTCATGAGCGCCAGCAGCTTATTGGACAGGTTGTTCAGCAGGGCGACCACGGGGGCGAAAATCTTGGAGATGGTCACCAGGGGCGGCACAATCCAGAGAGCCACGCCGCGGGCGGCGAGGGTCACGGCTGCGTTCTTGGGAACCATCTCGCCGAAAATCACGTGCAAGTAGGTGACCAGAATCAGGGTGATACCGAAGGCGAGCACATCCACGATCGCGTGGGACAGGCCGACCAGGTGCAGGGGCACCTCCAGCATGTGGTGCAGCGCCGGTTCTGAGACGTTCAGAATCAGCAGCGAGCAGATGGTGATGCCCAGCTGGCAGGTGGCGAGCATGAGCGAGACGTTTTCTAGCGCGTAGATGACGGTCTGCGCTCGCTTATTGCCTTCTTCGGCGAGCGGTTCGATTTGTGCTCGTCGGGTGGACATGATGGCGAATTCACCGGCGACGAAGAAGGCGTTTCCGGCGAGCAGGATGACGAGCAGTGCGATGGCTACCCAGTCGTTCATGCGTTGCCTCCCTTCTCGGTCTGTTCCTGTGCGCTAGGTGCGGGGGTGAATCGGATGCGGTCCACGCGGCGGCCTTCGAGGGTGTCGACGCGCAGGGTGCCGCCGGTTACGGGGACGCTGTCGCCTACTTCGGGGATGCGGCCGAGGCGTTCCATCATGAAGCCGCCGACGGTTTCGTATTCGGGGCTTTCCTCAACCTCGAGCCCGGGGATGAGGGTGTTGATTTCGTCGGGGCGGCGCAGGCCGGAGAACACCCAGTCGCCGTTGCCGTAGCGTAGGGGGCGTTCGGTGCGGCCGCGGTCGTGTTCGTCGGAGACTTCGCCGACGATTTCTTCGACGAGGTCTTCGAGGGTTGCGATGCCTGCGGTTCCGCCGTATTCGTCGAGGACCACGGCAAGCTGCAGGGCGCCCTGGCGTAGCTGGGTGAGCAGCGCGTCCAGGTGCAGGGTTTCGGGGACCTGCAGCACGTCTTCTGCGAGGGCGCCGGCTTCGAGGGTTTCGCGAACCTCCGGGGGCACGCCGACCGCTTTCTTCACGTGTACGACGCCCACGATGTTGTCGTGATCGCCCTTGTAGAGGGGGAATCGGGAGTGACCGGTGGAACGTGCCAGCTCGATGACTTCGGCAACGGGTGCGGTGTCTTCGAGCATGGCGACCTGGCCGCGCGGGGTCATCACTTCGGAGGCGGTCAGCTCGGAGAAGCGCAGGGTGCGGTCCACGAAGCGTGCCGCGTCGGAGTCGAGGGTGCCTTCTTCTGCGGAGCGGCGCACCATGGAGGAGAGCTCTTCGGGGGTGCGTGCGGCGGAGAGTTCTTCCTTGGCTTCCATGCCGAAGCGTCTGAGGATCCAGTTGGCGGAGCCGTTCATGAGGCGCACGAGCGGGGACATGACGCGGGTGAAGGCGAGCTGCGCGGGGGCGACTCGACGCGCCACATCGTAGGGTTCGGCGATGGCGAGGCCCTTGGGCAGCAGCTCGCCGACGACCATGGAGAGCAGGGTTGCGATGAGCATCGCCAGCACCAGGGTGAGTACGTCGGTCACGCTGGTGGGCAGACCCAGGCTGCTGATGGCGCCGGTGGTGAGCGCCTTGATGGCAGCGTCGAGGGTGTAACCGGTCAGCAGTGTGGTGATGGTGATGCCAATCTGGCAGCTGGAGAGCTGAGTAGAGAGCGTCTTGAGGCAGCGCAGGACGGCGTCGGCTGCTTTATCGCCGGAGTCCTTTGCCTGCTGCACGGTCGCGGTTTCAAGTGCTACGAGGGAGAACTCTACGGCGACGAAGAAGCCCGTTCCCAGGATGAGGAGTAGGCCGATGAGCAGAAGGATTAGATCCACTCAGCCACCGCCTCCATCGACTGGTGTGCGGCGACTCGGTTCTGGTGAAGCACCACCGCGCGGGAGATGTCCAGATGCTGGGCACTCGAAAGCGGGGTGTTTTCACGGGTGGCTGCACGGAACATCACGGTACGGAGCGCCGAGTATTCGGGCAGTATTCTGCGCTGGCTAGTAGTCAGAGTCTTACTCAAAGGGTCATCCATACCCCATATTTTAGCGAAGGTTTCGTCTCTTCCCGGTGCTGTAGAGTGCCCGCTCACACGTGCAAGACAGTACTTGTTGCGCACGCGGCTCATTGCTAATCCCTAAGAGTGAAAAATTGCATTGCGGATATAGCGCGATGAGCTGGAAAGTTCACCGTGCTTCTCTTTACACTTATACATAGGAGCATGAGTGTGCCGCCATGCAAGCGGATGAACCCCGACGTTCACGGCACGCTAGGCAGGTTTGTACGGTGCACACCCCGCACATACGGCCACCATCTTAGGCGATGCGCACATGCTCAGCGTGATGATTCGCCCCTCGAAGACGCGGGTCGTCTATGCCGGGGAGAGTCCCGGACGCGACGGATAAATTCACACTAATTGGAAGAGGCGTTTAACGTGCCAAATCTGCCAGAACATCTGGTGCCTGAGGAATTTGCCGGTAACGAATGGTTCGTTGAAGAACAGTACGAGCGTTACCAGAAGGACAAGAGCCTCGTGGACCCTTCATGGTGGCCCATTTTTGAGACCATCGATAAGGCGCTGGGAGGCGCCGGTACCGCTAGTGCAGCTCCTGCTGCGGCACCCGCCGCACCGGCTGCACCTGCCGCACCTGTAGCAACTCCCGCCCCCGCGGCACCGAAGCCTGCGGCTGCGCCTGCTAACCCCACCCCTCCCGCTGCTACCAAGAAGGCTGAACCTGTGGAACCTGTTGAAGACAAGATTGTCCCCCTCCGCGGCCCTGCTAAGGCAGTTGTCACGACCATGGAAGAGTCGCTGACTGTCCCCACCGCAACCACCGTTCGTGCGGTCCCCGCAAAGCTGCTCATTGAGAACCGTGCTGCCATCAACAAGTACCTGGCAAGCACCCGCGGTGGCAAGGTCTCCTTCACCCACATCATTGGTTACGCTGTGATTCGCGCAGTGGCAGCGATGCCTTCGATGAACGTGACCTACGGCGTGGATGAGAAGGGTAAGCCCGTTGCAATCCACAACGCACACGTGAACTTTGGTCTGGCTATTGACCTGCCCCGCCCCGACGGTTCCCGTAACCTGGTCGTTCCGAACCTCAAGGGTGCTGAGCAGCTGAGCTTCCGCGAGTTCTGGGATGCGTACAACGACATCGTTAAGCGTGGCCGTAACGGCGCGCTGACCATTGAGGACTTCCGCGGCACCACTGTTTCGCTGACCAACCCCGGTGGTATTGGTACCGTTCACTCGGTACCCCGCCTCTCCAAGGGCCAGGCAGCCATCATCGGTGTGGGCGCGCTGGAGTACCCGGCTGAGTTCCGCGGTCTGTCCGAGAAGCTCATCACCCAGCAGGGTCTGTCCAAGATCATCACCCTGACCAGCACCTACGACCACCGCGTCATTCAGGGTGCAGGTTCCGGTGAGTTCCTGAAGCTGGTTGAGCACTACCTGCTCGGCGGCGACGACTTCTACGACGCAATCTTCCGCGACCTGAAGGTTCCCTTCGAGCCGGTTCGTTGGGCACGCGACAACCACGTCGATGACGCTCACGAGATTTCCAAGGTTGCACGTATCCAGCAGCTGATTCACGCGTACCGCGTGCACGGCCACCTGACCGCAGCAACCAACCCCGTTGGTTACAAGATGCGTTCGCACCCGGACCTGAAGCTGGAGAACTACGGCCTGACCCTGTGGGATCTGGACCGCGTCTACCCGACCGGTGGCTTCGGCGGTTCCGAGCGTCTGCCGCTACGCACCATCCTGGAGCGCCTGCACGAGGCATACTCCGGCTCCCTGTCCGTTGAGTACATGTACTCTGAGGACCCCGAGGTTCGCGCATGGTTCCAGGAGCGCCTGGAGCGCGGCGTTGCTAAGCCCACCCGCGAGGAGCAGCTGCGTGTTCTCTCCAAGCTGGTTGAGGCTGAGGCATTCGAGAACTTCCTGCAGACCAAGTACCTGGGTCAGAAGCGCTTCTCCCTGGAGGGCGGCGAGTCCCTGATTCCGCTGCTGGATGCTGTTCTGGACAAGGCCGCTAACAACGACCTGAAGGGCGTTGCCATTGGTATGGCACACCGCGGTCGCCTGAACGTGCTGACCAACATTGCTGGTAAGTCCTACGCTCAGATTTTCCGTGAATTCTCCGGCACCGCAGCACCCTACGAGGGTGGCTCCGGTGACGTGAAGTACCACCTCGGTACCGAGGGTGTCTTCACCTCCGATTCCGGTAAGCAGACCCAGGTGTACGTGGCTGCTAACCCCTCGCACCTTGAGGCCGCAAACACCGTGCTCGAGGGTATCGTCCGCGCTAAGCAGGACGTCTACCGTGAGCAGGGCATTGAGGGTCACCCGGTCCTGCCGATCCTGATTCACGGTGACGCAGCGTTCGCTGGCCAGGGTATCGTCATGGAGACCCTGCAGATGGCTGACCTGAAGGCGTACACCACCGGCGGCACCGTGCACGTTGTGGTGAACAACCAGATTGGCTTCACCACCCTGCCGAACGACGGCCGCACCGCAACCCACGCCTCCGATATTGCGCGTATGACCAAGGCTCCGGTCTTCCACGTCAACGCTGATGACCCGGATGCAGTGGTTCGCGCCGCACGCCTGGCATTCGAGTACCGTGAGCGCTTCGGTCGCGACGTTGTCATTGACCTGATTTGCTACCGCCGCCGCGGTCACAACGAGGCTGACGATCCGTCGATGACCCAGCCGAAGATGTACCAGGATATTGACGTCCTGCCCTCGACCCGTACCCTGTACGCACAGGACCTGGTCGGTCGTGGTGATGTCTCTCAGGAAGAGGCAGACGAAGTTCTGGACTCCTACCACTCGAAGCTGGACGCTATCTTCGTCGAGACTCAGTCTTCGGCACCGGCTCCTGCTGGCGCGCACGTTTCCGGTCTGGAACTGCCTGCTGCTCAGCAGAACACCGAGGTCGTTCACGGCGGTAAGACTGCAATCTCCCGTGAGACTCTGCAGCACATCGCTGACGCGTTCGGTAAGGAGCCCGAGGGCTTCACCGTCCACAAGAAGCTGAAGAAGCTCATGGAGCAGCGCGTTGAGATGGGCCGCACCGGCAACGTGAACTGGGGTATGGGCGAACTGCTCGCCTTCGGTTCGCTGCTGATGGAGGGCACCGACGTTCGTATGAGCGGTCAGGACGTTCAGCGCGGTACCTTCGTTCAGCGTCACGCGGTTCTGCACGACCACATCACTGATGAAGAGTGGTCGCCGCTGGAGCACCTCTCTGAGAACCAGGGCAAGTTCCGTATCTACAACTCCTTCCTCTCTGAGTACGGCGTTCTCGGCTTCGAGTACGGCTACTCGGTGGAGCGCCCCGACTCGCTCGTGGTGTGGGAGGCTCAGTTCGGTGACTTCGCAAACGGCGCTCAGACCATCATTGATGAGTTCGTGTCTTCCTCCGAGCAGAAGTGGGGCCAGCGCTCCTCGCTGGTTATGCTGCTTCCTCACGGCTACGAGGGTCAGGGTCCTGACCACTCCTCGGCTCGTGTTGAGCGTTACCTGCAGCTGTGCGCTGAGAACAACATGACTGTTGCATGCCCCTCGACTCCGGCTTCGCACTTCCACCTGCTGCGTCGCCACTCTCAGCACCGTCCGTACAAGCCGCTCGTGGTGATCAGCCCCAAGCAGTTGCTGCGTCTGAAGGCTGCTGCGTCCTCCATCGAGGACTTCACCGAGGGTTCGTTCCAGCCGGTGATTGGTGACCGTTCGGGTATTAACCCGGCTCAGGTTGAGCGTGTGGTCTTCGTATCCGGTCGTCTCTACTACGATCTGGAAGCTGAGCGCGAGCGCCGCGGCGACACCAAGACCGCTATTGTCTCGGTGGAGCAGCTGTACCCGCTGCCCGAGCAGGAGATCAAGGAGCAGCTGGCTCTGTACTCGAACGCTACCGACGTTGTGTGGGCTCAGGACGAGCCTGCTAACCAGGGTCAGTGGCCGTTCATGGCTCTCAACCTGCAGCCGCTGATCGACCGCCGTATGCGTCTTGCTTCCCGCTCCGCAGCTGCTTCCCCGGCTGCCGGTACCGGTAAGCTGCACGCAGCTGAGGCTGAGGCTCTGCTCAAGCAGGTCTTCGAAGGCTAAGGTCTTCTACAGCTGATCGGCTCATGATTTAGCTCTTCAAACCCGTCTTCCCGTCAGATGTTTCTGGCGGGCAGACGGGTTTTTTAGTCTCGGATACTTACCGGATAGGGTATTAAGTTCGAAAAGAGGCCGGTAAGCGCTTATCCTAGATATGAAGACTATTACTCACGTGCCTTGCCGCCTCTCACGGCGGGCGCATCCTGCTGAAGAAAGAATTCCGTGGAGCAACGCAATATTCGAATTGTGGCAGTCGGCGATGACCTGCTCGCCGGTGTTGGCGACCCCCGTACCCTCGGCTGGTTTGGCCGCGTTATGGCGCGCACCCCGCAGACCACCGCATCCATTGCGGCATATAACCTTGCCGCCCCCAATGAAGGTAGCGAGCAGCTGAATGCACGCTGGTTCGAGGAGGCGCGCCGCCGCTTCGTTCCCGGTGCTGATAACCGCCTCATTATTGCTCCGTCGACCTTTGACATTGATTTGGGTCTGACCAGCGCTCGTTCGCGTTTGAACCTGGCGAACATTGTGGATATGGCGTCGCAGAACAACATTAAGGTTCTGGTTGTTGGTCCGCCGCCGACCCTGGACGCTGAGCGTAACCGCCGTATCGCTGACCTGTCGGCGGCGTACGCGGATGTGGTGACCCGCCGTAACCACGTGTACGTGGATACGTTCAACCCGCTGCTTCACCATGAGCAGTGGCGCAACGATCTTGCTGCCAATGATGGCCGTCCGGGTCAGTCCGGTTACGGTCTGATGGCGTGGCTGGTTCTGCACCGCGGCTGGTACAACTGGCTGAACATTCCTGAGCACGGCTAAGAGCCCGCTCCCCCGGCTGGGGTTGTGAGCTGATGCGAAGAAAGTTCGTGTTTTTTAGCTCATATCCCGGTTCCAAGATGCAATCATGCCGTTTCTATGAAAAAATAGACGGCGTTGCCCTTATAGCGTGGGCCACCGGTTTTCGGTGACCGCCTCTGCTAGGGCAGGTAATAGGGAGCGCGCACCGCGAAGGTGGGGCGTGCATCCATGAACACTATAAGGAGGCTCTGATGAGCAAGCGCGGTCGTAAGCGCAAGGACCGTCGTAAGGGCGGCGCAAACCACGGTAAGCGCCCCAACGCATAAGGTATCTTGCATACACTTTAAAACCCCGGCGTTTCGGATATTATTCGGACCCGGGGTTTTGCTTTACCCGCAGATGTTTGTGCGCATTCTGCGGAATAAAGAGAAGAATTCTACGTTATGGAAGTGAACGCCTGGCGCGTTCCTGTAGAGGAGAAACATGGCTGAAACCAACACCGCAGCGGATACCCGCGAGCTGCGCGAACGCTTTACCGCGGACGCTATGCAGTATGTGGATCAGCTCTACGCTGCCGCCCTGCGGATGAGCCGCAACTCTGCCGATGCTGAAGACTTGGTGCAGGAAACCTACATGAAGGCTTTTGCTTCGTACCACCAGTTCACCGAGGGTACGAACCTGAAGGCGTGGCTGTACCGCATCCTGACGAATACGTACATCAATTTGTACCGTAAGCGTCAGCGTGAGCCGCAGCAGTCTCAGGGTGAGACGGTGGAGGATTGGCAGCTGGCTCAGGCCGGTGAGCATGATGCGGTGGGTCTGCGTTCTGCCGAGGCGGAGGCGCTGAGTGCCCTGCCGAATACGGAGGTTCGTGAGGCTCTGAACGAGCTGTCTGAGGATTTCCGCATGGTGGTGTACTACTCCGATGTGGAGGGGTTCGCGTACAAGGATATTGCGGAGATTCTGGATATCCCTCTGGGCACGGTGATGTCTCGTCTGCATCGTGGCCGCCGTATTCTGCGTGAGAAGCTGCTCGATTATGCACGTGAGAACGGTCTGCGCCCGTCGACCATCGCAAAGGCTGAGGCGAAAGCCGCAGCGAAGGCGAGCACTAAGGGGCAGCCGGCAAAGGCTACCAAGGGCACTAAGGCGGCCAGGGGCGTAAAGTCCCCGCCGGCGGGCTCTGGCTCCGAGGCGCCTGCGGATTCTTAGCTTCGCTCTTCTACACGTGAGCTAGCCCCCCCCCATGAGGTTGGGGCTAGACTCCCCTAACGCTTTATACCTTCCGTGTGAAAGGAACCCCGATGTCAACCACAGACAAGAATTCTTCTGTCCCCGAAGCCTCCGCGGCTTCTGAGCCGCTGGAGGATTGCGGCGGCCAGCCCTGCTCGTCGTCTCTCAAGCGCCTCTATGAATTCCTCGATAGGGAGCTGAGCCCCGAGCAGCTGCGCACAGTTCAGGCGCATCTGGATGCCTGCCCCGACTGCGCGGATGTGAAGGACTTTGAGCTGATGATTCGTGAGAAGATGCGTTCTTCGTGCGCTCAGCAGGCGCCCGAGCAGCTGAAGGCGCGTCTACTGCAGGATGTGCAGAAGTTCTGCGCCGAGGCTAACCTCTAAGCTGCCTCAAGCTGTTGCCCCGCTGGGGGTATAGACATCTGATGATGAGTGAAGGCGGTGCACCAATAACGGTGCACCGCCTTTACGCGTATTGATTGGTTCGCGCTGTCTGGTTCGTGTTGTCTGGTTCGCGCTGCCTATCTCATCGCTGGAGCCCTCAGCGGCTCGCAAACCCTCAACCGGTAGAATAGGGGTAGACATCAACCGGCGCAGCGTCTCTGAGTCTGCGCCCTCCCCATGATTTGAACCAGAAGAGGATGTATGAGCGACGCAGCAGTGCAGATTTCCCCCGGTGATTGGCCCGCTCCCCTGGCACCCGCCTCCAGCGAAGCCGCTGGCAAGAACGCTCTGGTGCATATTCCGGGTTCTAAGTCGCTCACGAACCGTTATCTGTTGCTTGCGGCTCTGGCTGATTCCCCCTCGTATTTGCGTGCGCCGCTACATTCGCGCGATTCGGCGCTGATGATTGAGGCGTTGCGTCAGCTGGGTGCGGGTATTGAGCTGGTGCCGACCGATTCGCCGTTCGGTCCGGATGTAAAAGTCACTCCCCTGAGCTTTGTGGAAGCGCATTCCGCTCAGTCGCGCACCGTGTCGATTGAGTGCGGTCTTGCGGGTACCGTGATGCGTTTTGTGCCCGCTCTGGCGGCGCTACTGCCGGGTGAGTTCGCTTTTGACGGTGACCCGCACGCTCGTCAGCGTCCGATGGGTCCGGTTCTGGAGGGTCTGCGTCAGCTGGGTGTGCAGGTAGATTGTGAGCAGGGCGAGAACGCTCTGCCCTTCGTGCTGCGCTCCCCCGGTCTGGCGAGCGTAGAGGGGGTTTCTGAGGCGCCCGTGGTTCGTATTGATGCTTCGACCTCGTCCCAGTTCGTTTCGGCTCTGCTGCTGATGGCGCCTCGCCTGCCGCAGGGCATGGTGCTGGTGCACGAGGGCTCTTCGGTGCCGTCCATCCCGCACATTCAGATGACCGTGGAGGCGCTACGCCAGATGGGTATTCGGGTGCAGGAACACTACCCGAACCAAGGCAACGAAACAGAGGGCGGCGAGTACCGTTGGACGGTTCACCCCGGTTCTTTCCCCGGCTTTGAGATGACCATTGAGCCGGACCTGTCGAATGCCGGTCCGTTCCTTGCCGCCGCGGTGGTGACCGGCGAGTCGGTAACTATTCCTCACTGGCCGGCACCCGCGGCTGATTCTTCGGCGGGTACGACCCAGGTGGGCGATATGTGGCGTGAGCTTCTGCCCGCGCTGGGTGCGCAGGTTCGCTACGCTGAGGGCCGTCTGACTGTGATCGGTCCGGCGCAGCTTCCCGAGGGTGACTTCTCCTTTGACCTGTCTGCCGGTGGCGAGTTGGCGCCGACCATGGCGGCTGCCTGCGCTTTCGTGAAGGGTCGCGTTGAGCTGACCGGTATTGCGCATCTGCGCGGTCATGAGACGGACCGCCTCGCAGCGCTCGCCGCTGAGATTAACCGCCTGGGAGGCACCGCCCACGACACCGCCGATTCGCTGGTGATTGAGGCGCTCATCCCCGCTGCCGCTGAGGCTGCGCCGGTTCTGGCGCGCACCTACGACGATCACCGTATGGCGACCTTCGCGGCGATTATTGGTCTGCGCCGCCCCAATGTGGTGGTGCAGAACGTAGCCACCGTAGCTAAGACCATGCCCGAATTTACCGCAATGTGGGAGGACATGCTGGCGCAATGGCAGACCGGCGCCTCCACCGCTGATGCTACCGCTGACCAGGAGGTCTTCTAAATGGGTTCTTCCCGCATGAACGTGCGCGATTTCTCCGAATGGGATGAGTCGGATGTGCGCGTGCGCCCCAACAAGAAGGGCTCCCGCCCCCGCACGAAGGACCGCCCGACCTTCAAAGAAGCGATTCGTGGCAGGGTCATTACGGTGGACCGCGGCCGCTGGTCGGTCGTCGTGGATGAGGGTACCGAGAAGGAGCGTACCCTCATTGCGGCGCGCGCTAAGGAGCTACGCCGCACCGCGATTGTAACCGGCGACTTTGTGGACCTGGTGGGTGACACCTCCGGCGCGAAGGATACCCTGGCGCGCATTGTGCGTCTGGGCGAGCGCACCTCGATTCTGCGCCGTAGCGCCGATGACACCGACCCGTCGGAGCGCGTGGTCGTGGCGAATGCTCAGCAGCTGGTGATTGTGGTTGCTGCGGCGAACCCGGAGCCGCGTACCGGTTTCATTGACCGTGCCGTGGTGGCGGCGTTTGATGCCGGTATCGAGCCGATTCTGTGCATTACGAAGACCGATGTGCGCTACCCGCAGAACCTGCTGGATTACTATGCGGCAAGCGGTTTGAAGATTGTGCTGTCTTCGTCTTCGGATGGTTTGGCGCCGAGCCAGGAGGGC
This sequence comes from Rothia sp. HMSC062H08, assembly GCF_001810775.1. NCBI lineage: Bacteria > Bacillati > Actinomycetota > Actinomycetes > Micrococcales > Micrococcaceae > Rothia > Rothia sp. HMSC062H08. Next base: position 64,246 of record NZ_KV802667.1, on the reverse strand, counting down.
GCTGCCGGTTTGGAGTCGGCACCGGTTCAGGAGCTTCTGCAGGAGCTGCTGGGTCAGGTGTCGGTGCTTCTGGGCCATTCGGGTGTGGGTAAGTCGACCCTGGTGAATGCCCTGACCGGCTCCGAGCGTGCGACCGGTCATGTGAACGCGGTGACGGGCCGTGGCCGCCACACCTCCTCGTCGGCGTTGGCGTTGCGTCCGGTGAATGCGAACGGCGACCCGATGGAGCCGGGCACCTGGATTATTGACACTCCGGGTATTCGTTCTTTCGGTCTGGCGCATGTGCCGCCGGAGACCGTCGTGGAGGCGTTCGTGGACCTGGCACCCGGTGCGGCGGATTGCCCGAAGGCGTGTACTCACGCGGCGCAGGCTCCCGAGTGCGGTCTGGAGGCGTACGTTGCTGCCGGTCACGCCGGTGAGAGCGGTCCCGCCCGCCTGGACTCCTTGCGTAAGCTACTGCTGTTGACTCCTGAAGAGGGCGATTCGGAGAAGGAACTGGGCGCTCTCGTCTAGGTTCTCTGCCCTGCATTACACACAGCACTACACACACATTTTTGCTGACTACATCACCGAATACTGAAGAAGAGCATTACCATGAGCCGTCCCCAGCAGTACACCGACGATTTGCGTCTTGCGCATATTCTTGCCGATAGCGTCGATCGTGTGAGCGCCATGCGTTTTCGTGACCGCCCGGTCTTCTCCCCCGCATCCGAGGCACTAGAGCCCGCCGAGGCGGCACCCGCTGCGGCACCGTTGGCGCCGTGGCAGCAGGCTACTCAGCAGCCCGCGGAGCCGCAGGTGCAGGAGCCTGCCGATTACGCCTCGGGTGTGGCTCAGGAGGTTGAGGAGCTTCTGCGCGCGCAACTGTCACGTGTGCGTACTCGTGACGGTATTGTCGGTGCGCATGCTGGCTATAACGGTCAGGCGGCGCGTCAGTGGGTGATTGCGCCGATTGCGGAGCTGGATAATTTTCGCCGCGGCGTGCCGGTGTGGGCGACTCTGATTGCTTTGCTGGATCAGGGTGAGCCGGTGGTGGGTGTGGTGTCTGCACCCGCGCTGGGTCGCCGCTGGTGGGCTGCTCGCGGTTCGGGCGCGTACACGGGTAAGTCTTTGGCGCAGGCTACTCGTCTTGAGGTGTCTTCGCTGACTCAGCTGGATCAACTGTCTGCCGCGTACACCGACCTCTCTTCCTGGAAGGCGGCCTCTGAAGGCGCTGTGGACCGCTCTGGCGAGCTTGTACAGCTTCTGGGCTGCGTGGGTCGTTCCCGTGCGTACGGTTCGTTCTGGGCGGCGTGTATGCTCGCTGAGGGTGCCGTGGACACCGTCGTGGACGCATCCCTGTCTTTCTATGAGGTGGCGGCGCTACTGCCGCTGATTCGTGAGGCTGGCGGCGTCGCCTCCACCCTGGAGGGCGACCTGCCCGAGAACGCGGGCGTTTCAGCCGCCGGTGTGCACCCGGTGTCCCTGGTGGCAAGTAATACGGCGGCGGTCCAGCAGCAGGTGCTGGAGGCGCTCGCGCCCCAACCCTAGCCTGCACTCCCCCCCTCCCCGGTGACGGTGACAATATAGCGAGGCGGCGGCTTTCCGGTAAGTGGAAAGCCGCC
>NZ_KV802667.1:0-62542 GCF_001810775.1 Rothia sp. HMSC062H08 | reverse complement strand
GGCGGCTTTCCGGTAAGTGGAAAGCCGCCGCCTCGCTATGTATCGCTATGAGAGCAAGCGTTGTCAGTTTTAGGACAGCATGGTGAGGGTGCCGAGCAGACCCAGCAGGCTCAGACCCGAGATGATGTACGCCAGAATGTTGAAGGTCGTCATCTTCGAGGTGTACTTGGTGACGTGACCGGCGTTCACCTTCGCCGAGTAGATGGCAAGCCAAATGGAAACACCGACCGGGATCAGGCCCACGAGCAGCAGAGCAATCACCATGATGTTGGGGCTCAAACCGGAGCTATACGCAGAGGAGCTATAGCCGCGGGAGTTGAGCGTTGCTTCAGAGTGGAGTGCCGCTACCTGAACCCACGCGTAGAGGGTCAGCGCCAGGGCGCCCAGGGAAGCGCCGAACGCGCCGATGGAGTAGAAGTAGCCGGGGCCGCGGAAATCACCGGTGGTCTCGCCGTAGGGGCGGCGGTGCTCAGCCGGCACCCGGTAGATGTCCGGGATGCGCTGGTAGCTGTCGTCGCGGTCGCGCACGTTAGCGGGTGCCACGCCCAGGGCGGGGCCACCGGGTGCGGCGCTGAGGGGAGCGCCGGGTGCTACGCCTGCAGGTACCGGCTGCGGGGAGTTTGCGTTGCTCTGCTCCGGGAAGGAGGGGGCGGGAATCTGGTTTTCCATGGTGTGTCCTTGAGTGGTCGTCATAGTAGCTACCGCATCGTAGCGGTGGTGCGCCTATAAGCGACTTTTGGGTTGCTCTCGTACGTTGCCGATGAGGTTGAATGAACAGCCGACACCGAACAACGATATCTACCCTTCGATACTACGGCATAGGGTGCGTTTTCGTCTTCTCTGATGACGTTCTCATTACAATGCGGTCACCTGAGCACCCTCCAAGCACGCAGGCACGCCCCGAGTGACACCGAAATTGGGCATAAAAATACCCGGCAGGTGACACCGTGGGGCGTCCTGCCGGGTGGTAGAAACCTACCGCGGTTCTTCCTCTTAGAAACTTCTAAGCGATGTTTTACTTACTAGGTCCCTTAGGAGGTCCCTTAGGGAACTTTGAATCACTCTCAAGCGTCCTTCTGGCTGCAAAAGTGACCAAAAGACCTCCTAAAATTGCACTTAGAATTGATACTGGATTAAAGAACTCCCCGTCTCTGGCAAATGAGATAATCACCCAGAACACCGGAACAATAGTGAGAAAAAATCCTAGTGTAAATATATTCTTCGTACGCATTGGACCTCTCCCAGGTTAAAGAGTGAGAGTGCAGGACACTGCTGCAACAGCTAGCGCAGCGGCAATTGCTGCCGGACCTCCAAGGGCTTTTCCAAAACCACCAACAAATGCTGGCCCTAAAGCTCTTGCAATCGTGGAAGCAGCTAGCCCCCAATTCCAAGCAGAAATTGCGGTTGTGATTGCATTCCCACGTCACATAGTGATGTATCTTACATCACTACTCAGCAGTCTATCAGAGAGTCTCGCCAGATGTAACACGTAAATTTACATTACATGAAAAATATGCTTCTTCTGTCATGCACGCTCTCAGTGTCGGGTCCGCTGCCGCATTTAATCGCGCGGTCGAGGCCCATGATGGTGGCCACCACGCCGTCGATCTTCTCGGTGGATTTTTCTTTGTCGGGTTTGATGGTCCCGGCAGGGTCGGTGCGGATGAAGATGCTGTCCGTCTAAACCTTTCGACGCCAGCCCATACTTTTTGACGTTAGCCCAAACTTTTTGACGCCCAACCCACGAGCACGCCGGTACACCCCAGAACAGACCGACAATTGGGCATAAAAATACCCGGCAGGTGACGCCGTGGGGCGTCCTGCCGGGTGGTAGAAACCTACCGCGGTTCTTCCTCTGGATTGGAACCGATTATCACCGCCGCACACCCGTGAAGGTGAGCGGGCGGTTGGGAGATCGTGGAGATGCGGGGAATCGAACCCCGGTCCGATGTGGCGTCAACGGGGCTTCTCCGTGCGCAGTTTATGCGAACGCTACTTTTCGGCTCCGGTACTTGCATAAACACATATACCGACGAACCTAGTCACGTAAAAGTCCCGCTAACCCCCGCAACAAGGGCTAGCAGCAGTGGCCTTTTAAGTCGATGCCGGTAACTGAGCCAAAGGCATGCTCAGGCCGACAGACGGCAACTCGCGCTTAGGCAGCGAGTGCGAAGTCAGTGCGCTTAGATTCTGCACTTAATTTTTTGCAGAGGGCGTTAACGAGATAACCCTGCATCCTCGGCACGCTTCACCCATCTCAACTCACATCGTCGAAACCGATCATCCCCCTATGCTTTTATCAAAAAGCCCACCGTCTTCTGAAAGTTTTCCTCGACATACCTTGATGCCGCGGTGCCATTCAAACACGGTAGAGATTCAGTATATCTAAGATGTTTAACGGCGTGCAAGTCCCCCACCCACGCAGGTACACCCTCCGCTAGAGGCGAATAAAGCGAACAGATCAGCGCAGCAGCAACACCATAGCCTGACACAGCGCATAAAAAACAGGGTGAGGCTCCCCAGATCATCTGGGAGCCCCACCCCGTTCGCGTACCGCACTGGGTAGCCAAAATTAGGCAGTCAAAATTAGGCGGTCAAACCTTAGCGGTGAGCCGGAACAGTCATGCGGTTGTTCGGGTTGTCACCAATCTGGCAGACCACGTTACCGTGACCGTCCTCGGTACCAACCTCAAGGCATTTCTCAGCGGTCTGGAAGAAAGAAATGTATACGAAAAGCATGCAAATCGAAATCAGGACAGACACCGCACCGGTGATAATACCGGTCAGCGCGAATGCCTTACCCGCGCCAACTTCCTTAGTCTTCTTCAGGGACAGCGCACCCAGAATAATCGCGGCAATACCCAGCAGAATACCAAATACGAGGAAACCGGTCAGCACAGCCGCAATACCGAGGATCATCGCAGCCAGCGCCATGCCGGGAGCCTTCTTCGTCACGGGAGCCGCATACGGGTAACCCGCGGGCTGGCCGTAACCGTAAGCATCCTGCTGGGGCTGCTGCTGGTAAGAGTTCTGCTGGTAGTTGTAGTCAGCGGGCTGCGCCTGGTAGGAAGCCTCCTGGCCGTAACCGTACTGGTTCTGCTGAGCGGGCTGCGCCTGGTAGGAAGCGTCCTGACCATAGCCGTACTGCTGCTGAGCCTGACCGTAGGTGTTCTGAGTCGCAGCGCCCTGGGCGGAGGTACCCTGAGCAGCGTTCTGGCCGTAAGCATTCTGCGAAGAAGACTGCGCACCGAACTGACCGTACTGGTTCTGCTGGGCCGAGTTCTGCGGAGTAGCGTTCTGTTGCTGTGCCTGGCCGTAGGTGTTCTGAGCGGATGCGCTCTGACCGTAATCCTGGCCGTAGGTGTTCTGTGCCGAAGGAGCCTGGCCGTAATCCTGACCGTACGAGCTCTGGGCGGAAGAATTAGGCTGCTGAGCAGCGTAGGGGTTCTGTGCGTTCCCCTGGTTGTTTCCGTAGTTATTCTCAGACATCCGTCGTTCTTTCCTTCACAGTTGCAGCGAACAATTTATACTCGCCCAACGCACCATTGCGCGCTGAGTTCGGTTCCATTATATAAATAAGCCGCCATTTGGGTCATCTATGAAGTCCAAGATTCCAGAATCATCCCCCAGAATCCACCAATCGGGCAGAATCAGCGCAGAAACAGAGCAAGGGACCGAATAGTTCAACACTATTCGGTCCCTTCACGTCTCTATATGCTCAACGCGGCTTAGCGGCGGGCAGCGTCGTAGTCCTCGGGAGTCAGGGTCATGGTCTGACCGGCCATGGTGCACACGTAGTTACCGTTCGAATCCTGCACCGCGTTCTCAACGCACTGGCTCGCGAGAACAATGCCGAGCACCATCATAGCAGCAGCAGCAATCATGCCCAGCGCGCCGGTGACAATACCACCAATCGCCATGCCCTTACCGGAAGCGGTACCGTTCTTCACCTTCACCAGGGCAACAATACCCAGAATCACGCCGACCAGGCCCAGAACAGCACCAAAAACCATCAAGCCAGTGAGCAGACCAATAATACCCAGAATCAGCGAAGCAATCGCCAGAGCCGAGCTCGGGGTCGGCTGGTAGCCGGGGTAGCCGCCCTGCATGTTGTATGCGGGTGCCTGCTGCGGTGCGGGGATGAACTCGCCCGGGTTCTGCTGGTAGTTCGGGTTCTCAGACATGTGTCTCCTCAAAAACGTATGGTGCTCGCGGTACACCGCGAATTTTCAACCATTATACGCGAGGAACCGCGCCCCGCCCCTACCGGCAGTCACCGAACCAGCCGCGCATCCAGCCGTTGCCTCAGCCCTAACCGAGGTTACGGTAACGCATCGCGCGGCGCGCCTCCAGGTCATCCTGACGCTCACGCAAAGCCTGACGCTTATCGTACTCACGCTTACCGGTCGCCAAAGCAATCTCAACCTTCGCGCGACCATTCGAGAAGTACAGCTTCAGAGGAACCACCGTGTAACCGGTCTCCTTCAGCTTCTGCGCCAGCTTATTAATCTCAGAACGATGCAGCAGCAGCTTACGGCGACGACGAGCCGCATGGTTCGTCCACGTACCGTAACCATACTCCGCAATATGAATACCCTCGAGCCACATCTCGTTATCGGTCACCTGGCAGAAACCATCCACAATGGACGCCCCACCATCACGCAGAGACTTCACCTCAGTACCCAGCAGAACAATGCCCGCCTCATAGGTATCCACAATGTTGTAATTGTGGCGAGCCTTCTTATTCTGGGCAATAATCGCGTTATTCGGGTCCTTCTTCGCGTCTTTCTTCTTTTTCTGAGCCATCACTCAATCCTTCACGTCTTAGCTCTCTTCAGCCGCGCGCCCCGAAGCGCGCCAGCGAATACCAGCATCAATAAAGGCGTTCAAACCGCCATCCAAAACATTAGAGGTATTACCTTCCTCGTAGCCGGTACGCAGATCCTTCACCATCTGGTACGGATGCAGAACATAGGAACGCATCTGATCACCCCAGCTTGCCTTAATGTCGCCGGCAAGCTCCTTCTTCTTCGCGTCCTCCTGCTCCTTACGCAACAGCAACAGGCGAGACTGCAGCACGCGCAAAGCCGCCGCACGGTTCTGCAACTGCGACTTCTCATTCTGCATCGACACCACAATACCGGTCGGCAAGTGAGTCATACGCACCGCCGAGTCCGTTGTGTTCACCGACTGACCACCCGGGCCCGAGGAGCGGAACACATCCACCTTAATCTCAGACTCGGGAATCTCAATAGCATCCGTCTGCTCAATCAGAGGAATCACCTCAACCGCCGCAAACGAGGTCTGGCGGCGGCCCTGATTATCGAACGGCGAAATACGCACCAGGCGGTGAGTACCCGCCTCCACCGACAGGCGACCAAAAGCGTACGGCGCGTTAACCTCAAAGGTCACCGACTTCAAGCCCGCCTCCTCAGCGTAGGAGGTGTCCAGAACCTTCGTCGGGTAGCCGTTCTTCTCCGCCCAACGCAGGTACATGCGCAGCAGCATCTCCGCGAAATCGGCAGCATCCACGCCACCGGCGCCCGAACGGATCGTCACCACAGCCTCACGCTGATCGTACTCACCCGACAGCAGCACCAGCACCTCAAGCTCCTCCAGCTTGGCGCGAATCTCAGCGCACTCACGCTCAGCGTCAGCAAGCAGCTCGGCGGCAGTTTCCTCGTCCTCAGCCTCGGCAAGCTCCACCATCACCTCAACATCATCAATGCGAGAAGACAGCGAACGCAGACGATTCAGCTCCGACTGCTTATACGACAGTGCGCTCGTCACCTTCTGCGCGTTCTCCACGTCATCCCACAAATCGGGTGCGGCAGCCTGCGCAGACAGGTCCTCAATGGCGCGCTCAATCCCCTCAATATCGCTCACAGCAGCAATAGAGGCGAAAATCGCGCGAAGCTCTTTAATCTCAGCAGAAAAGTCGAAGGATGCCATAGCCTTTAACACTATCGCGAAACGGCCAGAAAGTCCCGCCGTTACAGCCCAAAACAGCCCACAGCGCAGAAGGACAGGGTGGTTAGAGGGCAGAAGCCACCCAATGGAGACGTAAAGAAAGCATAAAACGAGGGCACATCCGCTAGCCGTTACACTACCTTGCGGATGCACCCTCGCAGTCTAATGGGGGCTCACAACGCCCCTAGTCGCTGGATGGGCTAGTCGTTGGAAGGTCCCTGACTCGTCTTCAAACGCGACGAACCGTGAGCGGTCACCTCGATACCATCAGGCACCACAATCGACAGCAGCGGCGGACGAATACGCGCCGACAGGTACACGTGCACACTCTGGTCAGAATCCACAGACACGTTATCCAGACGCAACGCCTGAAAATCCTGCCCCGGCTGAACCTCAGCCAGGTACGCGCTCGCATACTCCCACGCCGCCGAGCCGTTTGCCTCTTCAGGGGTGCGGATCGTGCGGGTAATCGAGTTCGCCTGAGCGTCAGCCATATCCTGCAGGTGCTGAGTCTGCAGATACGCGCCCGTGATCGCCACCGTCACCGAACCGATGAGCAGCAGCAACGCCAGCATGCCCACAATCAGCGGGGCAATACTGCCCTCTTCCGGGTCTGAGGCGAGGCGGTCAGAGGCGAGCGCCCGGCTCTGCACGCGGGCACGAACGTGGGCGTAGCGCTCCCGTACAGCCGAGAACAGGTGAGCGGGCGAACCATTAGGATTCAGCATGACCAGACCCCCAACTCGTCGCGTGAGAACTCACCGGAATCACGCCGCCACCCATAAACGAAGGCAGCAGCGGCAGGCGCGCCTGAACCGTCACCGTGGCGTACGCCTTCGTACCCGAGACGCACTCCCCCGACGAACAGCTCAACGACACGCTCACATCGGACGGGTCTACCCCGTAATCCGCTGCGGCATGCGCCGCCAGACGCTGAGCCAAATCCGGGCCCACCGACGAATCCTGCGGCTGCTCCTGCACATACAGCACCACCTGGGCGCTCGCCGCATGAGCCGCCATCACCGAAGACTGCAGGCTAAAAATCGTCAGAATGCCGTAGAGCACCGGAATGAGCAGCGTAATACCCAAGCCCAGGAACTCCACAATGGCGCTACCCTCTTCAGAGCCGTGTTGTTCAGAAAGAGGTAGGTCAGCAAGAGACCGATCAGAACGATTCTTCAAGCGAGCCTTCACCCGCTGCCGAAGCGAAAAGCCACTAATCACCGGAACGATGCTCCGCATAAATCGCATGCCCCTTCACCTCAATAGAATCCGGAAAACCCCACGGACCCAGCACCGGCAACGGAGACTTCACCGTCACCTCCAAAGTGCGCACGCCCGTAGAATCACTACTCTGACGGTACGAAATGTTCTCAGCGTACGAGGACGGGAGAACCCCCTCAATCATCTGACGGGTACGCTCCATGCCCTCCTGCGGGGTGCGGTCACGCATCGTACCGTAACGTGCCCCAGCCGCCGCAGCATCCACCAACATAGTTCGTGCATACAGGGCGAAAGAAACCTGCAGAATCGCCATGGTCAGCAACACCAACAGCGCACCAACCATGACGAACTCCGTGCTGGCGTCACCGCGCTCGCTATCCTCCACAGAATATTCCGCGGAGAATAGCTCAGCGGCAGTCAGCTCAGAAGCGATGCGGGGCTTACGCATTACTGGTGAACCAGAGCAATCGCGTCGTTGAACATCTTGGTCAGAGCGGGCTGAGCAATCGCCAGGATAGCGGCAACCAGCACGGCGCTCATCATGGTAATCATGACCCAGCCGGGCACGTCGCCGCGCTCGGGGTCATCCTGCTTGTTCTTCAGGCGCAGAGCCAGCACGGATGCGATAGCCAGGGCGATCAGCACGGTGAGGGTGGTGCGGAAACGACGGAACATGATTTTCTCCTTCTATCAAAGGGTGTAGTGTGTGGTTGGTGCGGCGCACCGGGCAATCAGCCCAGCCCACCGCGGCGCGGCCGGTACAGCGTGTACCCGCCGCAAAATCTAAAAGTTCAAACGCATGAGCGACAGGCCCGGGAAGACCGCAAAAATTACGGTCAGCGGCAGGATGAAAAACACCACCGGGGCAAGCATCGCAATCTCCTTCTTGCCGGCTGTTTCCATCAGCTCACGCTTAGCGTTATCGCGCACATCCTGAGCCTGCGCACGCAACACATCAGCCAGAGGGGTGCCGCGCTCAATCGCAACAGCAATACCCTCAACGAAGCGGCTCAGCGCCGGAACGCGAGTACGCTCCGCAAACTCCTGCAGCGCGCTCAGCAGAGAAACGCCGGTACGGGTCTGCGCCAAAATCTCCGAAAACTCGCGAGCCAACTCGCCGCGAGAAGTCAAACAGATACGCTCCAAAGCCGCCAGTGCTGACTCGCCCGCCGTCACCGACAGAGCCATCATCTCCGCCAGCGCCGGGAACTCAGCAACCAGCTGCTTTTCACGCTTAGTCACCGCCTCGCCCAGCCACCAGTCACGCGCCAGAAAGCCGCTCAAACCGCTCACCAGCACCAGAACAAGAGCCACCAGGATGGAGAAACGCTCCTGCACCACGCCGATGACAGTTAGGGCACTCATAACGGTCACACCGGCAAGAGCCCACAGCAGCTGCTCAGCACGAAACGCACTCACACTCTGCGAAGAGCCAGCACGGCGCAAACGCTCCTGCACCGAACTATCACTCAGCGACGAGCCGCTCAACGACGAAGACAGCGAACGCAGAAGCGGCGCACAGAACGCCGAAATCGCCTCCAGCAGGCTCGGCTCACGGCGCTCCTGCTCCTTCAAAAGCGACTCACGCAGAGTCTCACCGCGCAGCTGCGACGCCACACGATCAGAAAACGAAATACTGCGAGTATTCAGCACCGACGAAAGAATCAGACCCACGCCGGTCGCCAACAGCAGACCAAAAATCAGAGGCAGATTCACCCGAAAACCCTCCGTTCACGCGGCAACTCACCAATACGCAGCATCAGACGGTACGCCGCCAAAGAAATAGCGGCACCGGCAATCATCAGCATCGCACCGGCAAACGAGTTATAAACCATGCGCGCGGCAGGCTGAGTCGCCATCAGACACAGCACAAACCAGGGCGCCACACAGGAAAGGCGAGCCGCATTCACTGTCCAGGATTGGCGGGCCAGAAGCTCCGAGCGGGTGCGGGCATTATCGCGCAGAAAATCGCTGAGCGTGCCCAGCAGCTTGCCCAGGTCCGAACCGCCCACCTCGCGGGCAATCTTCAAAGCCTCAATGATGGTGTCCGCCACCGGGTCAGAAAGGTACTCCTTCAAACGGTTCAGCGACGGCACAAACTCACCCGACGCACGGTAATCACGTGAGAAATGGGCGAAGGCATCACGCAGCTCTTCCGGGCCGCGGTACGAGAGCTGAATCAGCGCCTCCGGCAAGGACAAACCGGCACGAATCGCCGAACGCAGGTGGTCCACTGCATCCGGCCACAACTGCCAAATACGGGCATCCGCCGCGCGGGCACGATGATTCACAATCACGCGAGGCGCCGCAAAACCACCAATCAGGCCCAGCAGACCTAGCGGCAAAAGCTGAGTAAGCATCAGCAGCAGAACCGACGCGCTCACACCGCTGGCGACGCTCACCCACATGAACGTGCGAGGAGTCAGCGAATGCATACCCGCCTTACGCAACGCCACAACCAGCGCCGGGTCGTTACTGGGCTTCGGAGGCTTGCCGTTATCAGGAAAGCAGGAAAGATAAATCAGGCAGACGCCCAACCCCAAAATCAGGCTCAGAAACAGAGGCATTACTGACCCGCTTTCGCGAGGGCCAGCACCTGCTCAGGACGGTGACCGGCACGAATCCAACGGTCCGGGTTCGGCAGCTCCAACGCCACACACACCATCTGACCGTCACGGCGCACAAACAGCGGGGACATCTCAATCACGCCGTCCTCAACGCGGCCACCCAGCATGCTGATCTCTTCGACCTGACGCTGACCGCGCGAATCGCGGCCGCAATGCACCACAATGTCAAAGCAGGACGCCACGGTCGGCACCACGAACGCCGAGGAAATATTCTCGCCCGCCAGCAGCGGCAGGGTACAAATCTTGGTCACCGCGTCACGCGCCGAGTTCGCGTGAATCGTGCACATGCCCGGCAGGCCCGCGTTGAGCGCAATGAGCATATCCAGGGATTCCGCCTCACGAACCTCACCAATGAGGATGCGGTCCGGGCGCATACGCAGAGCCTCCTTGACCAGGCGGCGCAGCTCAATCGCACCGGTACCCTCAAGGTTCGGCTGGCGGCACTGCAAACCCACCACATCGCGCAGCGGAACCGCGAGCTCAAAGATTTCTTCGCACGTAATCACGCGCTCACGCGGCGGAATAGATGCCGACAGACAGTTCAGCATCGTAGTCTTACCCGCCTGAGTCGCACCCGAAACGAGGATGTTCATGCCGCTCTCCACTGCCGCATGCAGCAGGGACGCCGCGCCAGCACTCAGCGAGTTCATGCGCACCAGATCGGGCAGGCGGCGGGCACGCACCACGAACTTACGGATGTTGATGCTCGTGTGCCTGCGGGTAATATCCGGAATCACCGCGTGCAAGCGGGATCCATCCGGCAGGGATGCATCAACAAACGGGGAGGAAAGATCCACACGGCGACCCGAAGGCTTGAGCATGCGCTCCAGCAGGCTATTGATCGCCTCGGCGCTCAGGTGCAGGCCGGTCAATTCGCTTTCGCCGTTGCGGGCGATAAAGATTTCGTCGGGCGAGTTGATCCAGATTTCTTCAACGCTCTCATCATCGAGGAACGGCTGGATCACGCCGAAGCCGCAGATTTCATCGTGCAGGCGCTGAATCACGGATTCGCGGTCGCCCAAATCGGGCAGGGAGATGCGGGTGCGGCGCTGTTCGTAATCGTTCAGGTGCTCGTCAATGAGCCCGCGAACGGCGCGCTGGTCCTCGTGCGGGTCCAGGCTGCGGTGGCGCATTGCCTCACGGATATTTTCCTCGAGCAGAGTTAGATGCTCCGCCCGGGTATCCAGTACGGTGTTCTCCATTGAAATGATCCGATGCTGTGTGGTGTGGTTGTGTGGAATACGGTGAAGCATTGATACATCAATGCCATCATCACCCTACCCTCAGTGCATCAAATTTATCAAAATGTAATAAAACGCCCCTTAATATTTACGAGTATAGTATTTGAGTATTTTTGATGCATGGAATCGCACATATCATTACCTAACGTGCATCAAAATTCAAAGTGCCTAGTCAGCTGTGACTTGCAGAACAATTGCACGTGCGCCTCCCGAACCGCTCACCGTTGAGCACCACCATATTGCACTTAGTGCACACGTAATATTTCGTCTTAAATACCCCGCAGCAGCCCCTGCCACACCCAGCTGCCCCTACCTCCCCTGCTGAAACGCCAGAACCCCATCGAGCAGATCATCTTCTCGGGCGGGGCATTAGGGTAGGGCATTCGGGCACAGTATTCAGGCATGGCAAAGGGGCGTGCACTCCCCCATCGGGAATACACGCCCCATCACAAGCAATCATCTAGCGATTAGTCACCGCCGCGAATCACCTTCACAGCTTCCTTAATCGGACCGTCAAAACGCAGGTTACCGTGCTCCAGCACCACGCCGCGGTCACAAATCTTAGAAACCAAATCCAGGTCGTGGCTCACCACGGCAAGAGTCTTACCGGCAGAGCACAGCTCCTGAATCTTCGCAATACACTTCTTCTGGAAAGGCTCATCGCCCACCGCAAGAATCTCATCCACCAGGAAGATATCCGGGTTCGTATGAACCGCAACCGAGAACGCCAGGCGCAGGTACATACCCGAAGAGTAGAACTTCACCTCAGTATCGATAAAGTCGTGAATCTCAGCGAAATCCACAATCGAATCGAAGGAAGCCTCAATCTCTTCCTTGGTCATACCCAAGATAGCGCCGTTGAGGTACACGTTATCGCGGCCAGTCAGATCCGGGTGGAAACCCGCGCCCACCTCAATCAGACCCGCAATATTGCCGCGAGTAAGAACCTCACCCTCATCAGCGCGCATCACGCCAGAAATCATCTTCAGCAGCGTAGACTTACCCGAGCCGTTCAGACCCAGCAGAGCCACACGCTCACCCTGACGAATATCCAGGCTCACGCCGTTGAGCGCATTGAACTTCTCCGAAAGATCGCCCTTGCGGCCCTTAATCAGCCAGACAAAAGCTTCCTTCATCGAACGGGTGTGGCGCAGAACGAAGCGCTTCACCAGGTTCTCCACGTGAATCACCACGGGAGCGTCCGGGCTCACCGGAGGGAACTCAAGCTTCTTAATATCCACAGAATCAGAGCTCCTGGGCGAAGTTGCCCTCAAATTTACGGAAGAGCAAATCACCAATCAAAACGGTCAGCAGAGAAATACCAATGGCAATCGGAGTCCAGAAGCTGAAAAGATGCGGAACCACCTGCGAAGCAGGAAGCGCCAAATCCTCAGGACGGAGCGTCGGATGCCAGAAGCCATAGTGGAACAGCTCCACCGCAACGGTCAGCGGATTAAGCATGAACACGTTGAACACCCACGGATAGAGAGTGTCACGCACCATGGTCCAGGAGTACAGCACCGGCGAGAACCAGGTAGCCACCATCAGCAGCATGTCCACAATGTTCTCCGAATCGCGGAAGAACACGTTCGCCACACCGAAAATCAAACCCAGACCATAGGACAGCATCATCACAATCAGCATGCCCGCCAGAATCGACCCAAACGCCAGGAAGGTCGGGGACCAACCCACCAAGAAGCAGGCCAGCAGCATCACAGCAATCTGAGGCACAAAATGCACCAGAGCCACCCACACCGTCGACAGCGAGAACAGCTCACGCGGCAGGTAAATCTTACGAATCAGCGCGCTGTTAACCACCATGGCGCGAGCACCATTACCAAAACCCTCCGAGAAGAAGTTAATGGCAATCATGCCCGAGAACAGGTACACCGCATAGTTGTGCATACCGCGTTCCAAGCCAAGGAACATACCCATGGCAATGTAGAACACCAGGAACTGCACACCCGGCTTAATGTACGACCACAAAATGCCCAGCACCGAGCCGCGGTAGCGGACCTGGATTTCCTTATCGACCAGCAGTCGAAGCAGGTAGCGGTTCTTCACCGCATCCAGGATGCCGCGCCCACGGCCGGGCGCCTTCAGGGGAACAGACTTCAGATCGTTCATCGGGTCAGCTCAGAATCCGTATGCTCAGCGAAGGTCTTAGCCCACGCATCGTAGGAGGCAACCTCAGCAGCCTTCGAACGGTACTGCTCACGCAGCTTATCCCAACCGGTCACCAGCTGAACGTGCAGCTTAGCGGCCTGAGCCAGCTTCGACTTGAGCTGCTCGGGATCGCGGCGGTACCAGAACAGACCGGTACCCTCAGCGTTAGTCGCCAGAGCCGAATCGAACTTCGACAGGGTCCACCAGTTGGTCTCACCGTAGTTCAGCTGAATCTGCGGGTGAGCCTTCGCCTCTTCACTCACCGGCTTGAGCAGCTGACGAGCAACAGTCTTCGCGGTCCAGGAAGCAAGCTTCTTGTAACCGGGGGACGCAAAGGCGCGGCGGCCACGGAACGGAGGCTTCTTCGTCTGGATAGCCGGGAAATCATCCACGTTCGGCTTCACCTGAGACTCCGGGTACTCCTTAGCCATCGCACGAATCACCGGCAGACGCTGCGAGAGCGAGGGGTGCAGGTGCTCGGGGCCGGAGAGCAGATCCTCCAGCGCCATCAGGCGGCCAGCCTCGGTGTAGTACTGCATGGACAGGGTGTGCTTGACGTCCAAGAACAGGGACTCCAGCAGCACGCGGCCACCCTTATCGAAGGGCGAGTGCAGCAGCGCCGTAATGAGGCGGTTGCGCTCGTGGTAGTACGCCTGCCAGCCGACGGAGTCATCCTTATCGGTCCAGGACACGTGCCACACGCCCGCACCGGGGAAGGACACGGTAGCGAAGCCCGCGGCCTTAGCGCGCAGACCGTACTCAGCGTCATCCCACTTCAGGAACAGAGGCAGGGACAGACCGATTTCCTTGATGACGGTGGTCGGGATGAGGCACATCCACCAGCCGTTGTAGTCCACGTCCACGCGGCGGTGCAGCCACGGGGTGTTACGCAGGTTGTGGTGACCCAGGTTGTGGCCCATCGCCATGTCATCGTGCGGCTTAGCGTAGAAGTTACGCCACGGGTCAACAACCTCACCGAATGCGTGCAGGACCGAGCGGTCGAACATGTCGAACATGTGCGCACCCACGATGGTGGGTTCCTTGCAGTAGTTCGCGAAGGTCACCATACGCAGAATCGACTCGGGCTCCACGATGACGTCATCATCGAGCAGCAGCACGTAGTCAGAACCGTTGTTGACGGCCTCAAACATGCCGCGCGAGAAGCCACCGGAACCGCCCAGGTTACCCTGGTTAATGATGCGGAACTTACCGGAGAGAGGCTTCACGACCTCTTCAAAGTCCTCGTGGTCCTGCACCTTCTGGGTGCCCTGATCCACAATCAGGAACTCGTGCACAGCATCGAAAATCTCGGGGCTCTCACCCAGAGCACGAATGTTGTTGATGCAGTACTCCACCTTGTTCATGGTGGTAATCTGCACGGTCGCCTGACCAGCCTTCACGTCTGCGCGGGGCTCAATGTCGCCCAGCCAGTTCGCTTCAACCAGCTCAAGGTCAGTAGTGCCCGCCAGGTCGAACCAGTACCAGCCACCGTCACCGAACGGTGCCAGGGGCAGGGTGAAGGTGTTGGTCTCCTCGCCGGAGAGCAGCTTCGCATCCACGCGCTGAATCACGCCACGGCCATTGGACTTGTACACAATGACCATGCCCTCGCCACGAGTCTGAACGCTCAGCACGACCTTCTTCAGGTCAGTCCAACGGCGCCAGTACGACGCGGGGAACGCGTTGAAGTACGTACCGAAAGACAGGCTCTGGCCCGCGTTCACGGTGATGGAGCGGCGGCTGTTCAGGCTGTTAGCGGCATCACGGTTCGCGCTAGCGTTCGATACAGACTGACCGGAGGTGTTCATCGCCTCCGCAATGGAGGTGGAAGCGTCGCCGTCAATACGGGTGGGCAGCTGAACGCCGGTTGCGACACTCGCGTCCACGTACAGGGGCACGACGTCAGTCTCAACCGCGCTCGGGAAAATAACCCGCTGCAGGTTCTTCAAAGTCTTATCAGCCATGGTTATGCGTCAACACCACCGGACTCGATCTTCGCACCGTTAGCGAAGTGCGGGCGGATCTTGTTGTCGAACATCGACAGTGCAGCACCGATAGCCATGTGCATATCCAGGTACTTGTAGGTACCCAGGCGGCCACCGAACAGCACGTTGTTCTCGCCCTTAGCCAGGTCGCGGTACGCCAGCAGCTTCTCACGGTCCACGGAGGTGTTGACCGGGTAGTACGGCTCGTCGCCCTTGTTCGCGAAGCGAGAGTACTCGCGCATGATGACGGTTGCGTCCTTGGTGTAGTCACGCTCGGGGTGGAAGTGACGGAACTCGTGGATGCGGGTGAAGGGAACATCAGCATCCGGGTAGTTCATCACGGAGCAGCCCTGGAAGTCCTCAATCGGCAGAACTTCTTCTTCCAGGTCGATGGTACGCCAGGACAGGTCGCCCTCAGCGTAGTCGAAGTAGCGGTCAACCGGACCGGTGTAGACCACGGGAATCTGACCCAGAACGTTCTCGCGAGAGTACTGGTGACCGGGCTCGAAGAAGTCAGTGTTCAGGTGCACCTCAATGTTCGGGTGCGCCGCCATGCGCTCCAGCCATGCTGCGTAGCCGTCAACGGGCAGACCCTCGTACTTGTCGTTGAAGTAGCGGTTGTCGTAGTTGTAGCGAACCGGCAGGCGGGAAATGATGGATGCGGGCAGCTCTTCCGGCGGGGTCTGCCACTGCTTAGCGGTGTAGTGCTTGATGAACGCCTCGTACAGGGGGCGACCAATCAGGGAGATACCCTTATCGTTCAGGTTCTGCGGGTCGGTGCCAGCCAGCTCGCCAGCCTGCTCAGCGATGAGCGCCTTTGCCTCTGCGGGAGAGTAAGCTGCATTGAAGAACTGGTTGATGGTACCCAGGTTAATCGGCATGGGGTAGACGATGCCGTTGTGGCGGGTGTACACGCGGTGTACGTAGTTGGTGAACTCGGTGAAACGGTTCACGTACTCCCAGACACGCTCGTTGGAGGTGTGGAACAGGTGCGCACCGTAGCGGTGCACCTCAATACCGGTCTGCTTCTCCTTCTCGCTGTATGCGTTACCACCGATGTGGGAACGGCGGTCCAGCAGGGCAACCTTCAGGCCCAGCTCAGTGGCAGCCTGTTCTGCGATGGTCAGACCAAAGAGGCCCGAACCGACTACTACGAGGTCAGCGGTCAATGTTTTCTCCTGTATTATCACGGCGCACCGCCGCTTCTGCGAGGGCGGTATTCACCTACCAGATTGGACACATCCGAGGGTTCTCAGTCGCGCCGCAATCCGCACGGGTAGGGACAAAAAGCCCCTCCCGTGATGGATATAGTCATAATCTAAGATACCCGTTTATCATGCGTCACGCATACTTATGACGTGTTTTTAGTGGCTTTTGGACTATTGTTCGCACACTCTTTCCCCAAGTGAATATTCTTCACGAACCCCGCGGTCAAGCGGGTCTGAGCGAGTTCCTTTTTCTGCAGATTTTGACGTTCCACCAATGGCGAGAAAAGTTGGTTTACGGGTAAATA
This sequence comes from Rothia sp. HMSC062H08, assembly GCF_001810775.1. NCBI lineage: Bacteria > Bacillati > Actinomycetota > Actinomycetes > Micrococcales > Micrococcaceae > Rothia > Rothia sp. HMSC062H08. The sequence goes on along the minus strand of NZ_KV802667.1, from coordinate 45,816 downwards.
TTCATTGTGAATAGCGATCACGATTTTGCTGAACCACCAAACAATCGACAGGATAAGCCATGAACCAATTCGGATACCGGAGTCTTCTAGGGGCGTCAATGAGGATGCGCAAGCAGGGTCAAGCATGGATGTTTCAGCGGGTGCACTGCCGGGCTTTCGAGCAGCAATCTGGGCAGTATTTCGGTGAGTTATCCACAGTTTTTCGAAAAACGGGGCAAAAAATTCAAAAAATACGAACATTTTAATTTATATACAGATAATTTATTGAGCTTTAATACTTTTTAATGTTTTCTGAGGGTATGACTCTCTTCTTTCTCGACCACCACAACACCACCCTCCCCTACCCCCGCGTACTCCGACTCGACGGCGAGGCGGCACCCAACGGGATACAGCTGCGCCCCGGTAGCGCACACCAGCAGGCTCTAGAGCAGGCACTCAACCACACCCTGCAGCACCCTGCACCCGGCGCGCACGCTCAGGCACAGGAAACGACGTTCCAGCTACGCCCCGCGCACGATAAGGACCCCGCCGGCGCCTCGATTGCGCCAAACAGCCACGTTCCGAACGAATCTCAAACTCCGGGCGCGCCCGCCGTCAGCCTCCTGCGCATTCTGCGCGGACCCGAAGCGGGCGCAACCTTCCCCATCAGCCGCGGCCGCACCAGCCTCGGCAGGGCGACACTACCTGCCCGTGGAGGAGAACAGCCGCACCACATTCACCTGCTGGACCCCTTCCTCAAGCCGGTGCACGGCAGCTTCTACGCCGATAGCTCCGGCATCCGCTGGATCGAGAAACGCCCCGCCGCAAGCGAGGGCAGCGAGAAGGCACATGGCAGTATGAAGGCGCAGGGCGCCGAGCCGCGCATCCTGCGCTGGGACGAACCTTTCTGCCTCGGCTCCTCGCTCTGCATGCTCACCTCCCCCAGCGCAGACGGCGAACGCACCGTAGAAAAGGCGAGCACGCCTGCCACGACCTCTGGCGAGCTCGCGCAGACGCTTGCTCCCCTGGGCGACGCCGGCAACCCCTTCGAGCCAGTAGTCGTAAATCCTCCCGCGCCGCGTAAGCTCAAGCAGATTCTGTTGAGCGTGTGCCTGCCGATTGTGGTGGGTCTGATTATTGCGCTGGTGACCGGTATGTGGTTCCTTCTGCTGATGTCTGCGGCGTCTTCGCTGCTGATGCTTCTGCATTTCTTTGGTGGTCGGGCGGAGAACCGTGCCGCATCGCAGCAAACTCATCAGGCGGCTGAGCAGGAAAAGGAACGTGCCCTCGCCCTGCCGACCGCAGGCGACCTGGCGATTTCGGGCACCTCTGCCCTGCATGATGCCGCCTACCCGGCTATTGTGCTCGGGTGCGGTCCCCGCCAGCCCTACCTGCGCGGCCGCAACCTCCCGCTGGGCACTCTGGAGAAACAGGATGCACCCCACTATCTGCCGCTACCCACCCCGACTCTCGGGCACTACCTGAAGCTGGAGGAGGCACATCTGCGCGCCTACCTGGTGCAGCTGGTGGCGGGCTATCCGGGTGCGGTGCACGTTCTGCTGGCGGGTGCTGAAAGCGCTGATCAGCAGCGCACCAATAGTCTCTTGCAGACTCTGGCTGTGGTGCCGGGCGTGAGCGTGCATTGCCTGCCGGGCGTGCAGCATGAGAAGTATCTGCAGGCTCTGCAGAGTAGCTTGCAGTCGGAGCTTTCCGCATCTGTTCCGCCACTGATTCTCATGCCCCTGCAGGCGAGCGCTATCTACGCTCCCCTGCTGACCGCGCTGAACTCTGGGGCGGTTGCTGACTCTTCGCCGTCCCGCGCGTTCGCCTCCCCGCGTGAGCAGAAGATGAACGCCCCGGCGCTCTGCGTGCTGGGCAGTGCTGAGGGTGATAGTTCCGCCCATGCACCCGGTGCGCTTTTTGGTGCCGCCTGGGTTGAGTGTGCGAGTGAGGGTAGCCACCGTCAGAGCATCCGTTACCGTACACAGGGTTACGCGGCGCCGCCGGTGCAGCCCACCGAGGGTGTCTACCAGGTGCACCCGCTGGCATGTGAGGGTCTGTGCCAGCACGCCGACGGGCTCAGCGTTGAGGCGTTCTGTGCCGCTCTTGAGAACCTGTACCGCACCGGACGCGAGCAGGAGCAGGGCGCGCTCGGTGAGGCTCAGGTGCACCAGTCGGCGCATCTATTCTCTTCCCTGCAGGCGCAGAGCGCGCGGCAGAAGAACCGCACCGATGACATGGCGGTGGAGTCCGTTCTGCAGCGCTGGTCCGCTCAGCGTTACGCCTCCGATATTCGCTGCTACCTGGGTGTTTCTTCGGGTGGCTCGCTGAATATTGGTCTGTCTGAGCACGGCCCACACTGGCTGCTCGGTGGCACGACCGGTGCCGGCAAATCGCAGCTGCTGCGTTCGCTGGTGCTCAGCGCTGCGCTACGTTACCCGCCCGAGCGCCTCGGCCTGATTCTGGTGGACTTCAAGGGCTCGGCTGGTTTGGGTCCTCTGGCTCAGCTACCGCATGCGCTCAGCGTGTTGAGCAATTTTGATGTGTCCGCCGTGGAGCGTGCACTCGAATTTTTGCGCGCCGATATTCACCGACGTGAGGTGGATCTGCAGGCGCTCGGCGTAAACTCCTACCGCGACTACCTGGCATCCTGCCAGGCGGCGGGTACGACTCCGCGCTACCCCGAGCTGCTGATCGTGGTGGATGAGTTCCGCATGCTCATCGATTCCATGCCGGACGCCATGGCTGAGCTGATGCGCATCGCCACGATTGGCCGCTCGCTGGGCCTGCACCTGGTGTTGGCGACTCAGCGTCCGCAGGGCGCTATTTCACAGGATATTCGCGCCAATATTGCCACGAGTATCTGCTTGCGTGTGGCGAGCGCGCAGGATTCCTATAACCTGCTGGAGCATGAGTCTGCGGCGTATATTTCGGCGGCGCATCCGGGTGCCGGGTATGTGCGCCTGCCGGATGGCCGTTCCCTGCCGTTCCGCGCCCCGCTAGTGGATGCGGTCCCCTCAAGTAGCGATGCCCGTCCGGTGCAGGTGCTGGGTCTTGAGGATGGCGGCTGGCGTGAGCTGACTGCCGCTTCTGCCGTTCAGAAGGGCGGCGGTCATGAGGATGAGCTGCTGATTCGTTCAGCGCAGCAGATTCGTGCGCTCTATGAACTCGAGTACGCACCAAAGAATCTTCAGAAGAATGCGGCGGTTCAGGATGAGTACTGCCCGATTCCGCCGGAGCTTCCCGAGAGCACCCCGCTGCCCGTGCTGGAGGCGCAGGTGGGCGAACCTGTAGCCTACGGTATTGATCCGGCGGCTACCTCTCAGGTTGTAGATTCTAAGGAACCCGCCAATTCTGGCACCGCTTCCGCAGGGTACCTACTGGGCGAGCTGGAGATTGCCCGATACGGCGTGCGCCGCCCGATCAGCTGGTCGGGTCAGCAAGCGCTGGCGCTGCTGGCGCAGAGCGCCGAACGAGCCCCGATGCTTTACGGGCTTCTGATGCAGGCGTTCGCCACCCGCACGCCGGTTGTTCTGCTGACCTCTGACGGTGCACTCTACCGCGACCTGGAACCCTACGCCGGTGCCTTTGAGACGCTCGTGGGTGCGCAGGAGCTTTCGCATCTGCGTTTCTGCCTGGAGGAGCTGCGCGTCCCGAACCTGTGGGGCACCGAGGCTACCACCCGCCCGCTCATTGTCGTGGACGGTCTGGACAGTTGGCTGGAGGCGCTGGTCCGCCAACCCGATACGGAGAACCTGCTCTACGATCTACTCTCGCAGGGGTGCCGTCGCGGCTATTCGGTGGTGTTCACCTCCGCGTTGAACCCGCGCGGTCGTTTCGCCGCTGCGGCGCATTCCACGCTGTTGAGCCGCCGCTTCCTGGACGCTGACCTGATGCGTTCAACGAGCAAGGACTACCCGACCCCGGCACAGAGCCACTACTGCGTGGAGGGTGCCATTAACGAGGAGTTGATTGGGGATCAGCCGCTGAGCGCGTCGATTCTTTCGCCCTGCGTTGCGGGTTTCCAGGAGCTGGTTCAGGTTCTGCAGGGTAACGCCACGAGCGCTTCTAACGGGTCAGGCACTCACCCCGGCACTCTTCTGCGGCAGTTCCCCGAGTACTATCGCATGCCCTCGACCGAGTACGTGACCGCCGCCCACGCCGCGTGCAATCCGCAGGGCGCTAAGCTCTTGGTCGCGTTTGATCGCCGGCAGATGCCGGTGTGGTTGAGCGCCCCGGCTGGCGCGGTAGTTCCGGTGCAGGGTTCCCGGTCGGCGGGTAAAAGCACCCTGCTGGAGAGTATTGCTCAGCTCAACCCGCAGCTCGAAACCCTCATCCTTGAGGGTTCTGGCGGCACCTCGGGTGATGGCGGAGCGTCGGGTGAGCCGCCGAGCGTGGAGCGTACCCGTGCGCTCCTGGACTCGGTGAAGAACCCCGCGCAGACGCTCGTGCTCATTGACGACCTGCAGTACCTGCAACCCGCCGTTCAGCAGCTACTTCTGGAGCGTCGCGGTGAGTTCCGTGCCATGCTGGTCGCCTACACGCCGTGGCCGAGGCGCGCCTCCTCACCGCTGCTGGCTGCGCTCATGGGATGCTCGCGTGCGCTTCTGCTCGCACCCGCATCCTTGGCGGATGCTGACATGTGCACGGTGACCGCGCTGCCGCTGGATCGATTCACGCAGGGCGAGCAGCCCGCCGGTCGTCTTGTGGTGGTGGATGGTGCTTCCGTGTGTGCGGCGCAGGTTCCCCTGGCACTGACCACGGCTGCACAGGCTGTAACAGCTACGCAGAAGGTGCCGGTAGCGGTCTAAAGCTGAGCACTCTAGCGCCGAGCTATCTAGGGTTTAGCGGCGTTAGGGGTTTACGCTCTAGGGGTTTAGCGGCGTCGGCGGCTGTACTTCTCCGCTTCTTCGCCCGACTCCTCAGTGACCGCCTCAATATAGCGGCGGCTACTGGGCATGAGCACGAAGATGAAGGCAGCCGCCGCGCCAATAACACCCGCAATCGTGATGAGCTGGCCGATATTCAGGCCGTAAGCACTCACGTTCATAATGAGGGTGCTTGCGGTGACCCACAGGGTGCAGAGAGTAATCAGGATCATGGGCAGGCGCGAACCGAAGCGGCCGCGGTAGAAACGCAGGCCAAAGTAGGTCATGCCCGCGGCAATGAGCATCTGGAGCACACCGCCCACAATCGCCTGAGCGGTGGACATTCCGCTGACGATAAAGGGGTAAAGGATACCGCGAATCAGAATGTATGCCGCGAAGGTTTCGGTCAGAACGAATGCGTAGATGACGTTGAACGGGCGTGACGTCACGGTGGGCTCCTCATGGGTAGTGTCGGCGGCAGACCGGGGTGTATTCGGCCTGATGCGCTGGTGCGTTAGCGGGTGGGCGCTCCCCTGTCTCGGGTTCACCGCCTCGTCATCGGTGCGGTATTTCAGGGGTAGGTACCGCTTTATATTATGCCTGAGGCGCCGCTCACCCGGCCGCCCGCATCTCATCTATGAGACGCGGCGCAGAATATGCGTGTCAGCATGCGATTCCCCACCCCCTCAATTAGACAAAGGTTTACCTAAGTGATAGATGCCTCAGTGTAATACTGAAAGTTTTTAGAGAAAAGTACTTGTCACATCCGCTCCAACGTGCGAAAGTTGATAAGTCAATTTTCACCCTAACGCTGGGTGAGCATCCCGTCAGCGGATGTATTTGACACGCGCACAGGAAAATAGATGTGTCTTGCCACCGCGTGAGACCGTAAATCATGAAGGAGGTCCACCGTGGATTGGCGTAGTCGTGCAGCTTGTTTGGACAAGGATCCGGAGCTGTTCTTCCCCGTAGGAAACACCGGACCTGCCCTGTTGCAAATTGAAGAGGCTAAGACTGTCTGCCGCTCTTGCGAGGTTGTAGACGTCTGCCTGAAGTGGGCCATCGAGACCGGCCAGGACTCCGGCGTATGGGGTGGCACCAGTGAAGACGAGCGTCGTGCGATGAAGCGTCGCGCAGCTCGTGCCCGCCGTGCATCCTAACTTCCGGAGTATTCAATAGGGCATCAAAAGCGTGGTGCAGTGATATAAAGTCACTGCACCACGCTTTTGTCATATACAGAACCTATCTAGACAGCAAACTGCCACCACCCCGTACTCGGGGCGGCGGCAGTTCTATATGTCATACGAGAAGGGGCTTAGACGAGCACCGCGGTGATGACCACGCGGGTACCGGTCGGTTCGTTAGCCTCCCAGCGGATTGAGCCGTTCAGCTCGCTTGCCACCAGGGTACGCACAATCTGCATGCCCAGGCCTTCCTTACCGGTCACCGGGCGGTAGGCGTTCGGGCCGGACTCTTCAATCTTCTTATCGCCCATGCCCTTACCGTCATCAGTAATCACGACGGTGAGGATGTTCTCACCCTCATCGTTGATGCCGCGAATACCCTCAAGGGTCACGGTGCCGGTCTCGCCGTCCAGGCCGTGCTCCACAGCGTTCGCGACAACCTCGTTGATAACCAGTGCCAGAGGGGTGGCGAACTGGCTCGGCAAAGATCCAAAGGAACCAATCAGCTTGGTAGACACGTGCTGACCGGGGGAAGCAAGCTCAGCGGCAAGGTGGAACTGACGCTCAATCAGCTCATCAAAGTCGACGTTCTGAGTCAGGCCCTGCGAAAGCGCCTCGTGCACGGTAGCAATCGTTGCCACGCGGCGCATCGCCTGCTCCAGGCCCTGACGTGCCTCATCAGTGGTCATACGGCGCGACTGCAGGCGTAGCAGAGCGGACACGGTCTGCAGGTTGTTCTTCACGCGGTGGTGGATTTCGCGGATAGTCGCGTCCTTGGTCATAAGTTCCAGTTCGCGGCGGCGCAACTCGGTCACGTCACGGCAGAGAATCACGGCGCCCTCACGCTCGATGCGGGCGCGCCTCTGCACCAGCAGCGGGATGGATCGCATGGTCACGCGAGCACGGGCAATAACCAATTCGGTGCGCAGGTCGCTACGACCGGCAAGGACCAGCTGCAGGGTTTCGTCTGCCTGTTCACCGGCAGGAAGCATCGCACGGGTGACGTCGGCAAGGTTTTGCTTTTCGAGGTAGCCGGTCATGCCCATGCGGTTGTACATGGAGTTCGCGTTCGGGGAAGCGACGACCACACGACCGGAGGGGTCAAGCACAATAATGCCGTCGATCACGCGGGGGTTGCCCTGGGTGTTATTTCCCTGGGCGAGGGGGTCGGGCCACAAGCCGGAGTGCACCATGGAGAGCATGGTGTCGGCAGTATATTCGTAGACCTCGTCGCTGATGGAGGGGTAGCCACTGGGTGTGGCAATCTTGTGGCTGGTCAGCAACGCAATGGTGCGGTTGTTGCGCACGATAGGCACGAAGGTTACGTGTACGCGCGGGCGGGCACCAACACCCTCACCGCTTCCTTCGTCGGTGTAGGTGCTGATGTTCTGGTCAATCCAGACGCGGTATGCTTCGTCGCGGATTCCGTCTTCCATGTCGTGATCGATGATGTCGTGGTGGAAGAGGGTTCGGACATTGGAGGGGCGCACGTGCGCGAAGGCACGGAAAGTACTGGTTTCGCTGGGACCGGATACGGCGTCCGGGGAGCTGCCGTCGGCAACAACGTAGTCGGTGGGGAACCATAGAACCAGGTCACTCTGGGCGATGTCAGAGATGACCTGCCATTCGCCCATGATGAGGTGAACGCGTTCAGTGTCGCCGGGACCGAAGTCGCAGGCGCTCATAATTCCTTCTGCAAAAGACATATGTTTGTGTGCTTCCCTAAGTTCGGGTGTATTCAACCATTTTACGGTTTGTTCGCCGCAAATCCCATTCAAACGACAATACGTGGAATAGTTTACAGAGCATTTCTTGGAGCGCGCTTTTTAATCGCATATATGACGCAGCGCAATGAGATGCACCCCTCAGTTGTACAGTGAGGCATTCGCACTACTCCCCCGTTTCGACCCCCGTGTGAAGGCGCAAAAACCCGGCGTATCGGCGCTCCCATGTTCTGGGAGGAATACCGATAAGCCGGGCTTTTTAGCAAACGCTAGTTATAGCTGACGGGCCTACGCGCCGGGGCGTACCGCGTACATGCCCGCAAGCATCGCTTCGAAGGACTGTACGACCGCGTGGCGGGGCGCCACCTCCAGCAGTGCCTCACCGTTGCGGCGCAAACGGTCCATGACCTTCCGTTCGTACGGAATCACGCCGGCGAGCGGGATGGACAAGTAGCGTGCCCAGTTATCGCGCATCTTCGCCTCGGGATTGAACCCGGCGGCTTCGCGGCGGCTGCGGTTAAGCCAGTACTGCACATCCGTTTCGGGTGCGAACAGATCCGGGCGTGCCTGCACCTCGCGGGCGAGGTTGATCAGGCGCGGCAGGCCGATGACGTCCGCTTCGCCGAGCGCAATCACGCGGTCGGAGCAGGCGAGCGCGGTGAGGGTCGCGGCGTTACGGCGCGGTGCCGGACCATCAAAGGTCAGTTCCTCGTCCACCTCGATGGGTGCGGCGACATCGCAGATGACCAGGTCGTAGCGGTGCTTGAGCCATTCGAGCACCTCGGCGAAAGCGCGGGCGCGCACCTCGGGCCAACGTGAGGAGGAGGTGATGCCGCTCAAGAAGTCGAAGGTGCCGTTTTTGAGGGGCACGCGCTCCATGATGGCGCCGGCTTTCTTCTCGTCGAGCTGGGCACGGTCGGCGTCCGAGCAGAGAATTGCCAGGCCGGAGCCGGTATCCTCGAGCGCCATGAGCGCGTCCAGGCTGGGTGCGTAGGTGTCTGCGTCGATGAGGCAGACCTGCTGACCCTGCTGCGCCGCGAGGGCGGCAAGGTTGAATGCGATGGTGCTTCGGCCGGGCGCGCCGTGAGTGCCCCAGACAGTCACGATCTTGCCGAGGCGGTGGCCGGGCTGATAGCGGGAGGGCGCGGCGGGGTCCTGGTTAATGTCGGGGTGTTGCGGCAGAGTGCCGTCGTTGTTCTCGTTCTGCACATGCAGGGCGTAGTCGTTGCCGGGTGCGAAAGAGTCGACGATGGCGGCGGCCTGGCTGAGCACGGATTCCTCGTTGCTGGGCACGACGGAGGAGGCTTCCGCCGGGTCATGCGCGCTGGGTGTGCCGGGTGCACCGGGCGCGTTTCCGGCGGGCACCGCGGGGTCGATCCCGTAGCTTCCGTAGTCAGCACCGTAGGGCGCGCCGGCGTTTATAGCAGCGCCCGCGGCGGGGTCGTAGCCGTAGCCGCCCGCCCCATGGCCAGCAGCTCCGTTATCGTAACCGTAGCCACCGTACGCGCTGTCGTAGCCGTACCCTGCATCGTATCCGTAGCCTGCGTCCTGACCGTAGGCGGCGTGCGCCTCCGGCTGATGCACCGCCTGCGCGGGAGCCTGATTCGGGGTCTGTGCGGGCACGCCGTAGCCTGCGTTGGGTCGGGCGAGCGCCGCATCCACAGCTTGTTCGAGCGAGCCCAGAATCTCGTCGAGGGCAGCTTCGGGGCGGATACGGTGAGCCTGCGTGGGCAGATGCAGGTTGTCCGGGGCGATGACCGCCAGGAGCACCTCGGAGGCGGCGAGCGCATCCACGGTGGAGGCGCTTATTTCGGCGGGCACGTGGGCACAGAGCAGCACGCGGGCAATGCCGGTGTGCGCCATTCCGACGGCTTCGCTGAAGTCCTGCACGGTGCGCGCCACGGAGACGCGGCCGCGTTGGGATTCGATGCGGTTCAGGAGCGAGCCGTCATCGCCGTAGAGGATGACGGGGATGTTCACTGACCCTCCCCATAGGTGCCGGGGATGAGGCTGATCTTGGAGTCGCTATTGCTTTCCTTGACGAGGGCGGCGAGGGCTTCTTCCTTGACCCACAGCTGCACGGTTGCCTTGCCGTTGGCGCCAAGCACGCCTTCATCGACCGTTACGGCAACGATTTCGGCATTGGTGACGATGGCGCGGGCACCGTTTTCAACGCGGTTATCGCTCTTAGTGTCGGGGTTGCGCGGGCCGGAAGTCCACACGTCCACGCGCTCGCCTGCCTTCAGCGCGGAGGCAGCGGTGCGGTCAATGCTGACAGTGGCGAGGCGGCGCCCCGGGGAGGTTTCAGTGCCTACCGATTCTTTGCTGATGAAGTTGCCGGCGGGGATGCGCTGGGTAGCGATTTTGCCGTTCATCTGTGCGGCTTCGGCGCGGGTGAAGTACTTGTCTTTGGCGGAGTCGATGTTCGCTTCGACTCGGGCTAGTTTGTCTTCGGTGATTTTCTCGCCGAGGCGGATTTCGCTTTTGGCGGTGTAGTACTCGGTTTTGCTGTTGTTGGCTTGCACGTAGAGCTGCACGCCGGTGATGGAGACGAGCACGAGAAGTACACCGAGGATGAATCGCCAGTCCTTGACGGTGGGCCTTTTGAGGCGCCTGGCGTGGGGCTCGGTGAGGGTGGAACGCTTCGTCGCGTTCTGTCGTATGCGCATGATGTGGTTGTGCCTTTCGGTGCGGAAGCCGGCGGTGATTCCGGGTGTTGTTCAACTGACCGATGAGCGAGTGGTGTGTTTTCGATAGTGCTTTGACTGGATTCTGGCACTAACCCTAACAGCATATTTCATTTAGTACTCTCTCTCAACAAGAGTCGCGTTTATGAAATATTTTTGAGTCTTGCCCCTTTTGAATGGGTAATTAGATAACTTTTCAGCTCATATAAGGCTTTTTGTGCGCAAATTTCATGGTGATGACATATACTGAAAGTACTCAATAGATGTTCCGTATGGACTCTATGTATAAGGCCGCTAACGGTGGCTAAGGGGCCCAGGATTTCACTCACGGAAAGGAATAATTCGATGACTGCACCTCGTTTCCTCACTCTGAGCGACGTTGCCGAGGAGCTGCAGGTTTCGCTTTCGCAGGTGCGTGCTCTGGTGCGTAGCGGCGAACTTCCCGCCATTCAGATTGGTGGACGTAACCAGTGGCGCATTGAACGCTCTCGTTTTGAAGAGTACATTACTGAGCGCCACGAGCAGACTCTGGAGGCGATTGCTTCCGGCAAGCTCACTGCAAAGGCTAAGGCTGAGTAGCATTCGACATGCACCTCGCGGGCGCAACGCTCGAGTGGTTTTAGAAAGGTCCGCTCCTCTCATTGAGATTTCAATGGAGAGGGGCGGACCTTTTTGTGTTTATTGTTGCTTTTATAAGGGAATTTATACTTGTCGAGGCGTTTTTATGGGCGTTCCCACAAATTGAACTGCCCACTATTTACCCCGTGCTTTTAGCGTGAGATACGGGCGATAACTGCGCTAATACGAGCCAGCGGAATGGTGCGCACGCCAGCGCCGCGAGGTGCACGGGAGTAGCCGGAGGCGCCCTGACCATAACCAGCTTGCCCATAACCGCCCTGGCTGTAACCACCCTGCCCGTAGGTTCCCTGCGCGCCGTAGGCTGCACGCGCGTACTGGTCGCGTTCGTAGATACGCGGGTACTGGCCGCCATTGAGCAGGCGCAGCTCAAGGAAGTCGGCACCGACTCGCTCGATCACGCCGTCATAGCTGACGGTGCCACCTTCGAGGGAGAGGCGAACGGGTTCACGTGCCATGGCGAGGGAGCGGAGGGCGAGCTGAATTTTCATGCGGTAGCGTTCGGGGCGAATATCGGCTCGCCCGGGAGCGATGCCACCTTCCCACCAGAGCATTCCGCGCAGGGGGATGATGATGTTTTCGCCGCGCGCTTCGATGCTGACCCATTCTTCGCCGACCATTTCGAGCTTACCTTCGTAGGTTTGCATGTCGGTGGCGCAGATGCGGATCGGGCCGCCAACCTGCGCGAGGAGGCGGTCGTCGAGGGTAATGGTGGAGTACTGGACGCGGGCGACTTGGCGGGCATCCTGTTCCATATCCCAGGCACGTTCGGAGGCGAGGCGCGCCTCAATGTCTCGTAGGAACTTTTCCATGCTCATACTATGACCCTACCCGAGTAGCGGGTGCGGATACGAACCGGGGCGTTTTTCTGGCCGAATGATGCTTCTTGAGCTTAATTTTTGAAGCAAATTCCACCAAATTATATGTTTTTTATGCATTTTGATACGTTTTGCTTCATTTTTGGCACGTCTTCCTGTATAAATGAAACAACACCAAAAGCTATCAAACATACCATTTGGAGGTCATCGTGGACCAATTTTCCACCCCGGGATCAGCCCCCGCAGCCTTCGCTTCACGCCCTGCCACCTTCGCCTCACACTCCGCAGTCTCACACTCCGTAGCCGCGCCTCGTACTGTCAGTGCAGAGGTAGCCGCTGGCGGCGGCTCTGCGTCCGGCACCGGCTCTGCAATCGGGCCCGGCGCTAAGGCAAGCTACCAGGACGCGTTGCTCTTCATCGCCCCTCCTCTGCTTTCCGCGGCGGTCTTGGGCGCGTTGAGCGTGAACCTGCACCGCATCCCCTCGGCACACCCGCTGACAGATGCTTCGCTGCTCTGCGCTGGTGCGGTAGCAGCCCTCATTACCGCCTGGTGGTTCATCAGTTTTATCTACGCTCTCTTCTACGCTTGGTCTTTGCGCGTTTCGAGCCACAACGCTGACCGCGCGGTGCTGAAGGTCCCGGCGATTTTCCGTCCGCGCTTTATGCGCCGCATCGTTCTGACGCTCGGTGGCACGGCTCTTGGAGTGGGTGCGGTTCTGGCTCCCGCACAGGCTACGGTGGTTACGCCCAGCAACGCCGGGCTGACCAGTACGGAAGGCATGCCGCAGACGACTATCTCTGCGGTCATGACCGCAGAGTCAACGAGTACTGTGGGGGCAGACACCAGCTCAGATACGGTTTTCTCCGCTACCGACCCGGCACAGTCCGCCGCTCTCCTGCCGCTCTCCGCCGAGGTTCCCGATATCCCCCTGGCTCCTCAACCCACGGAGGCGGCAGGCTCGCTGCAGGATCGCAGCCCGTTCTTCTCCCCACCCCGCGCTGAGGCGGGCACCTACTCCTACACGGTCCAGGCGGGCGATACGCTCTGGTCCATTGCCGCCGAGCAGCTGGGTGAAGGCACCGACGCCTCCACCATTTACAACTACACTCTCGATATTTACGAGGCGAATAAGGACGCTCTGGGTCAGAACGCCGAACTGCTCTACGCGGGGCAGGTTCTGCAGATTCCCGAACAGCCCGTTCACTAACCTCACCCGCGTCTTCCACCCCATTCCACCTCATCCTAACAGTCTTTCGTTCGCTCAACTCACCTCACATACCCTGCACCGAAAGGAGCCGTCATGAGCTTCTCCAACCTTCTCCCCCGTTCCCCGTGGACCCCGCCGCATCAGCCTGCCTCCCGCGACAACCAGCCTGCCAGCCCGTATTCAAAGCGTCAGGCGGCTCGCACCTCCCAGCCGGTGGCTCAGTCGGTGCCCCAGCCCGCGAGTGCCGAGCAGGTCGCTCCGCTACCGGAGCAGGGGCAGGGCACGATGGCTCTGGTGCAGAGGCGGAACAGCGCGTCGGTCTATTCGCTGTTGCCGCTGCCGCGTTATGAGCAGCATTCGGCGCAGCGCCCGAAGGTAGTGAAGAGGGGCCGCCCGCTGCGTCCTGCGGATGCATTGGCTCGCCAGTTGGAGGGTCGTTGCGCGGGTGTGGCGATTGCTTACCTGGAGATCATGTCGGCTCGTCGTTCGCGTCAGCAGCTGGCGCAGTGGGTGTCAGCGGATTGTTTCCACCGTCTACTGCCGTTCTTCCCGAAGAACCCGCGTCAGGTGCGCAAGGAGATGCTGTTGACTCTTCCGCCGGTTCTGCTGCGGGTGCGAGCGCAGAAGGTGCACGAGGAGCTTTACGAGGCGGTGGCGCTATTGCGTTGTGCGGATAAGGTTCGCGTGGTGACCATGCAGATGCGGCTGATTCACGGCATGTGGCTGATTACCTCCATCGAGCAGCCGCAGAGCCGCTTGGACGAAGACTAAGGCTTCCCCGGCTTCCCCTACAAAACACACAGACAAACAGAGAGGGTGCGAATCCGGTATTGGATTCGCACCCTCTCTGCTAGGTCTATAGCATTTCAGCTTTTACGCTGAGGCTACTTGTCCTTCGAGCGTTCCACGTGAACCTGCTCGTGGCCGTCCTCATCCGGGGCGGAGTACTGCAGGAACTTCGGGCGCGAAGGCTCAGCCAGGCGCACGGCAGAAGCCTGAGTGCGCTGCTTGGACAGGTCCAGGTTGAACAGGTAGGTCACGGTCTCTTCACGGATCGCGCCGAGCATCGACTGGTACATGTCGTAGCCTTCACGCTGGTACTCGACCAGCGGGTCACGCTGAGCCATCGCACGCAGACCGATACCTTCCTTGAGGTATTCCATCTCGTACAGGTGCTCGGGCCAGCGCTCGCCGATGACGGACAGCATGACGCGGCGTTCAATTTCGCGCATGCTCTCTTCGCCGACGCTCTTTTCACGCTCATCGTAGATGAGGTGTGCGTCCGCCAGGACTTCCTTCACGATCTGGTCGCGAGTGATCTTGGTGCGGTCGCCAGCGTCTTCTGCGAGGTCGTCCACGGTGATGGAGATGGGGTACACCTGCTTAAGGGCGCTCCAGAGTTCGTCGAAGTCCCAGTCCTCGGCGTGGCCTTCAGAGACGCGGGCGTCGATGATGGTGGTCAGCACCTCGTCCACGAAGCCGGAAATCTGTTCCTTCAGGTCGTCACCGTGCAGGATGCGGCCGCGGTCCTTGTAGATCGCTTCACGCTGGCGGTTGAGCACGTCGTCATACTTGAGCACGTTCTTACGCTGTTCAGCGTTACGGCCTTCAACGTTTGACTGGGCGGTAGCAATAGCGCGGCTGACGATCTTGGAGTCCAGTGCGGAGTCCTCGGGGGCTGCCGCCATGAGGCGGGTTGCCATGCCGGTGTTGAACAGGCGCATCAGTTCGTCGGTCAGCGACAGGTAGAAGCGGGACTCACCCGGGTCACCCTGACGGCCGGAACGACCGCGCAGCTGGTTGTCGATACGGCGGGACTCGTGACGCTCAGTGCCGAGCACGTACAGGCCACCGAGCTTGGTGACTTCCTCATGCTCTTCAGCTGCGGCATCTTCGCAGGCCTTCAGGACCTCGGGCCAGCGTGCCTCGTACGCCTCAGAGTTGGTGTTCGGGTCCAGGCCGAGCTCACGCATCTTCTCGACGGCCTCAAATTCGGGGTTACCGCCGAGCATAATGTCGGTACCGCGACCAGCCATGTTGGTTGCCACGGTGACGGCGCCCTTACGGCCCGCCTGCGCGACGATAGCTGCCTCGCGCTCGTTGTTCTTTGCGTTCAGCACCTCGTGGCGCACGCCTGCCTTCGCCAGCTGGCGGGAAAGGTACTCGGAGTTCTCCACGCTTGCGGTACCAACCAGAATCGGCTGGCCCTTCTCGTGGCGTTCCTTAATGTCCTTGACGACCGCCTTGAACTTGGCGATTTCGTCGCGGTACACCTTATCGGGGTTGTCGATACGCTGCACACCCTTGTTGGTGGGGATGGGCACCACGCCGAGCTCATAAGTGTTCATGAACTCTGCCGCTTCGGTTTCCGCGGTACCGGTCATACCGGACAGCTTGTCGTACATGCGGAAGTAGTTCTGCAGGGTCACGGTCGCCATGGTCTGGTTCTCAGGCTTGATTTCGACGCCTTCCTTCGCCTCAATCGCCTGGTGGATGCCGTCGTTGTAGCGGCGGCCCGGCAGAATACGACCGGTGTGCTCGTCAACAATCAGGACCTCGCCGTCAATGACCACGTAGTCCTTGTTGTTGGTGAACAGCTCCTTCGCCTTGATGGAGTTGTTCAGGAAGCCAATGAGCGGGGTGTTCTTGGATTCGTAGAGGTTCTTCACACCCAGGTGGTCTTCAACCTTATCAATACCGGATTCGAGGATACCGACGGTGCGCTTCTTCTCGTCTACTTCGTAGTCTTCACCGCGCTTGAGCAGGGTCGCGGCAATGCGCGCGAACTCTGCATACCAGCGGTTTGCCTCACCGGCTGCGGGGCCGGAAATAATCAGAGGGGTACGCGCCTCATCAATCAGGATGGAGTCCACCTCATCGATAATGGCGAAGTTGTGGCCGCGCTGAACCTGCTCCTCCACGGTCCACGCCATGTTGTCACGCAGGTAGTCGAAGCCGAACTCGTTGTTCGTACCGTAAGTGATGTCTGCGGCGTACTGCTTACGACGTTCGTCGGGCTCCATGGATGACAGAATCACGCCGCACTCCATGCCGAGGAAGCGGAACACGCGACCCATGAGGTTCGCCTGGTACTCAGCCAGGTAGTCGTTCACGGTCACAATGTGCACGCCCTTGCCGCTGAGCGCGTTCAGGTACGCGGGCAGGGTCGCGACGAGGGTCTTACCCTCACCGGTCTTCATTTCGGCAATGTTGCCCAGGTGCAGTGCAGCGCCACCCATCAGCTGGACGTCGTAGTGGCGCTTGCCCAGGGTGCGCTTGGATGCTTCACGGACCACCGCAAAGGCCTCCGGCAGCATAATGTCGAGGGATTCGCCGTCCTTGACGCGCTCGCGGAACTTGTCGGTCTCTGCTCGCAGTTCCTCATCGGTCATAGATGCGAAGCTGTCCTCGAGCGAGTTCACCGCCTTGGTGTACGCTTCGAGCTGTCGCAGAACCCTCTTATCGCCGGTTCGGAGGATTTTCTCCAAGAAAGATGCCACTGAGCTTCTACTCCTTGCTTGTTTCGGTACCCTCACCAAGGGCGCGCGAGAGTGCGCGCGGTGAGGCCTTCCTACATATTGTATGGCAGAGCCGCCTAATTCGCCCGTCCGAGCTATTTTTTACGCTGTACGCCCACGAGGTGACATTTGGTAACACTCGAATCTTTCACCCTCCGGTTGAGGCAGAGCCGATCCATCCGTCTAAAGGAACAGATGTGTGGAGGGCAAAGAAAAACCCGGGGGCCTGGAGAAACACGGTGTGTATTCCCAGACCGCCCGGGTCTTGAGCCTGCTCGCTGAGTACGACCCCTAAAGAGCCTTACGCCTCAGCAGCCAGCAGGTACGTTAGTTTTACTCGTTGTCCAGAGTAATGATGCCGTAGCTCCAGCCCTTACGGCGGTATGCCGCAGCCGGTGCGCCGGTCTCGCTGTCAATGTACAGGTAGAAGTCGTGGCCGACCAGTTCCATACGGTCAACAGCTTCTGCGGGAGTCAGACGCTCGCCCTTGAAGCTCTTGTGGCGAATCTCGATGGGAGATGCGGCCTCGTCGGCGAGGGTGACCTCGCTGTTGTCGAATGCTGCTTCTTCAACCGGAACATCCGGCAGCAGAATCTCGGTAATTGCTTCGGTAACCACGGGAATCGATCCGGTAGCGTCCGCCACGGAGACGGGGTGCTTGCCACCGCGCTTGTGCAGCTTGCGGCGGTCACGTGCACGGCGCAGACGCTCCAGGAGCTTGCCGTAGGTTTCATCGAAGACCGCGAACTTGTCGTGACCCTGGGCTTCGGAACGGAGGACAGGACCAGTACCAACAACGGTAATCTCAACGCGGATGGACTCGCCACCCAGGTGACCGTCCTTGCTGAACTTGACGTCGATGTCCTTCACGTTATCGCCGAGCTGAGCGAACTTCTGAACCTTCTCGCTCACGTACTCTTCCAGGCGTTCGGTGACCTTGATATTGCGGCCGTAGATGTTGACTTCCACGATCATTCCCTCCAGGTTGGGGGCTTATACCGCGTCCGGCTGGACCCGGTACGGGGGTTCGACTCCAATGCCGTTCCCTTGTCTATATTCTAGTACGAAACATGTTTCATATCACTAGATATGACAAATATTTAGCCTAAATAATAGCTATTCGTCCGTCTGCGAACTTTATTCGCCAAAAATCGTGTATCTCTTGCAACTAACTACAAGAAACGCTATGTCTGAGCCTTTTTCGGTACCGCCGCCACAGCACACACGCCCAGCACCCGCGAACCGGATTCCTGTAGCACACGCACCATCTCAGAGGCGGTCGCACCGGTGGTCACCACATCATCACAAATAACGCTCACCCGACCCGTGCACAGGGCAGGCTCCATGACGCGCAAGGCACCGTGCATCCGCTCGGCACGCCCCACAGCGCCCAGGCTCTTCTGCTCATTCTTTGTCTCAGAGGCGCTAAGGAGAAAAGCACCCACACGAGAAGATAGGGAGGCGCCGCTCCCCCGCCGACCGCGAGGAACGTACCCGATAACGTCCACAGCGCGCACCCGCACCGAGGCAGGCAGACGCTTATTAAGCTGACGCGCCGCCTCCTGCACCAAAAGATTCGCCGGCGCATAGCCGCGGCGGCGCACGCTCTGGGCAGAGGACGGCGCCGGAATCAGCAGAACCTCAACCGGTGCGGCGGAGGTGCCCACAGAAGAGATAGAAGACCCCGGTACGCTCTGAAGCTCAACCCGATGCGCCCGAAGAAGCTCGTACACGCTACGCGCCAAACCCTCTCCCAACAGGGGCAGCAGGTCGGTACGGCCCGCATTCTTCAACGCCAACAGGGCACGCGGCATGATCCCCTCATAACGGGATGCCGCACGCACCTCGGGAGCAGCCGCGCCATCAAGAGGTTGCAGAGCATATACTCGCTCCACCTTAGCCAACGCCGAACGCAACTGCGGCAAGCAAGCCTCACACAGTGGCGAGCCTGCCCCATAGGCGACCGGCACCGCACAGCACGGGCAAGTACGCGGCATCAGCACCTCCCCCAAAGACCCGCCGGCACTCTTGAGAGCGCCCGCAAGCCCGGTCAGAGACTTGCTCCAGGACCCATTCACGGAATCGTTCAAACCACGCTGTACTGAACTCACCGAAAGCACCCTTTCCTCGCTCGCGCCTACCCGAGGCTAACCGGCGTAACTAATCTCGTGCAGGGTCGTGTCCAGACGGATCCAGCCGCGCTCCTCCATCAGGTAGCACGAACCGTCAGAACGGTGAGCAATAATATTCGACGTATTATCCGCCGTCGAAATGGTCATCACACCATCCAAACGGTCCAGCTTCGTCTCTTCACCGCTGAGGGAAATCACCTCAGACTCACCATTCTTCACGTTCACCACCACGACGCTCTGGTCGCCAGCCCAACGGGCATTACGCGGAGTCACAGAAGAGCTCAGACGCACCATCTCCGTCAGACGCAGAGGCTTACCGGCATCATCACGCACAATACCGGAAATAATCACAGCCGACGCACCCTCAGTAGACGCCACAATCGCCATGCGGGCACCATCGTGAGAAACATTCACGCTCGTAAAGCTCAAATTACGCTGCCAGGACAAACCAATATCCACACCGCGCTCACGCTCGGTTGCATCCTCAGAATCCGGCTTGAAGGCACGAACAGTACCCTCACCATCGGCAGCCCACACCCAGCCGTACGCATCAAAACTGGGGGCAGTCAGCGCGGTACTCTGCCACACGCGGCGGGCAGTGCCCTGATACACCGTGTACAGGCTCGCAGCATCATTCGCCAAGCAGGCATAAACGTCTGCAGAATAGCCCATCGCCGGGGAACTCAACTGGGTCACGCCACGCAGAAGCAGCTGCTCACCCGCATTGCTCATATAGTCATCACGTGCCACCATCTGGCCGTTCGAGTTAATAGCAACCGTGCGGGCAGGAACACCCGGGTTCAGCTTCACCGCAGAAAATCCGCTCGGCGCGTTCTCAGGAATCAGAGTGCCGTTATAGAAAACCTCAGTCTTGCCCAGACCCGAGAAGTTCTCCAAGCCGTGCATAATCTGCTCACGCACACGCGCCAAACGGTTATCGTCCAGGTGCTCACCCGAGAGGCGAACCAGCACATCCTGGTTATCGCTCATGTTAGCGGTCTCAAGGCTCATCGACTCATTCAACGCCGAAAACGCGACATCCTTCAAATAGGACGCCGGACCAATCATCAGAGTACGCACCAGCAACTCAAAATAGCGATCCGTATGCGGGAACCAACGGATATCCGGCACAGCATAACGGAACGCACGATCGTAGAAATACAGGCGACACGGGCTAAACACACGCTCAAACTCAGTGCCATCCAGCCACAAGCCATCCGGGCAGGAGCTAATACGCCACTGGTTATCTTCCATGACCACGGTGAAATCCTGAGTCTCAGTCTGAGCCTCAGGGAAGGTACTCGTAATACCCTGACTATTCACGGTCGCAGTCTGCTGAAAACGCACATGGTACGTACCCTCAGCGTTTCCGCTATCATCACTACGCGGCTGCACCGTATTACGGTACACACGAGTTGTACCGTAGGGATTCCAACGGCCCGCAAAAGAAGAGCTCAAATACTGGCGCGCCACAGCATAATTTTCGATACTATCCACGCCAGCACGCACGAAGCCCTCAATAATCGCCTCGGGGGTAGCGCCCGCCAGCGGTCCCGGCGCACGCGCCGGAGAAGTATTAACGCTCTTCACGTCCAGACCACTGCTGTGCTGAGTCACTCGGTCGTTCGAAGGAAGACCCGCGCAAGAGCTCATCAGCGTCGCCAAAGACACCGCGCACCAAGACAGCGCGGCGCGTCGAGAAACAATACCCCTGTGAGACATGGAGGTCTTAACCTTCCTCTACGAACAAAGACAAACAATCACCAGCTACCACTGCAGGCCATCGCAGCGCGGCGAAAGAATCAACACAGCGAAATAGCAACACCGTGAAAATATATCTGCATTGATTGTACTGGGTAAACAGTGCAAATACGCAAGGATAAGTGCAAATACAACCGCACCGACCCCAATCCCCCGTTTCATGACAGGGACCAGGGCCCCGCGCCTCTTCTAGAGGTCGCCCCCAGCAGCCGTACGAGGAGCGATATTGGGCAGCGTATCCTTAGCCGGCGCCGAACGATGCGAGCTTGACTCAGGCTCACCCGTCACCAAAACCGGCGACTCACCCAACGGAGCGCCATGAACCAGGGGCAGGTTCACCGTGAAGCAAGCACCGCGGCCCTTCTCGCCCCACGCCTCAATCGTGCCACCGTGCAGACGCACATCCTCAGCAGCAATCGACAGACCCAGACCCGTACCGCCCAGGGTACGCTTACGCGAAGTATCAGCACGCCAGAAACGGTTGAACACCTGAACGGCTTCATCCTCAGACAAGCCGATACCGTGGTCGCGCACCGCAATACCCAGATTCGTGGCGTTTGCATCCACGTACACGTCAATCGGTCGGGATTCGCCGTGCTCAATCGCGTTGTACAGCAGGTTACGGAGCACACGCTCAATACGTATACGGTCCATATCCACCATGATGCTCTCATGGCTCGTATGCACGTTCAGCTTCGTATGCGTACGTTCCAGATGAGGCAGAGCCTCCTGCAAAATATTCGAGAGAACACGGATGAAGTCTTCCGTGTCAATGGTCAGCATTGCGCTACCGGCATCGAAGCGCGAAATCTCGAGCAGATCAGAAAGCATTGACTGGAAACGGTCCACCTGCTCATGCAGAAGCTCCACGCTACGGACCTGCATCGGGTTCATATTCTCACGCGAATCGTACAGCAGCTCAGTACCCAAACGCACCGTCGACAGCGGAGTGCGCAACTCATGAGAAACGTCAGATACGAAGCGCTGCTGCAAAGTCGACAGGCGCTCCAGCTGAACAATTTTCTCCTGCAGCGAGTCAGCCATCAGGTTGAAGGAATAGCCCAGACGCGCCGCCTGATGCTCACCGTGTACAGACACACGCTGATCCAGGTCGCCAGCAGCCAGCTTCTCCGCCGTAATAGCGGTCTGCGTAATCGGGCGGACCACAAAACGAGTCACAATCCACACCACAGAAAGCACCACAGTAAGCAGTGCACAGAAACCACCAAAAAGAACAAAGTTAATATGCGCAATCGTGGCGGAAGAATCCGTCATATCGTACACAAGGAACAAACCGTAATTAGGGTTCTGAGAAATAGAAATATGTGTACCAACGATAAGCACCGGATAGGTGCGCTCACGATTATTTTCGACAGTAGTCACCGTAGACGTCTGCCAGAAAATACCGTCCTTATCACGAACAGTTTTTTTAAAATCATTCGGAATACTCGAAGAATTCAAAGAATTATTACTGCTCTGCTCAGGAATAAAACCCTGCTTACCTTGACCTTCCAAAGGCACAAGAATCCAATTGCGCTTACCCGAGCTACCCGCGTCCAAGACGGTCAGGGTACGGCTCACATTACGACGAATCTCGCTGTCACTACGGGCTTCAGAGGAGTCCAGCACGCTCTGAACGTTGCGGAAACCACTCTCTGATTCCGCCAACGCCTGGCTCTTCTGATTCTCAAAAAGACTCGATGCAATCTGGCTCGACAAGGACCAACCCACCATCAAGAAGCTCAGGAACATCATGATGCCCGCGGTTCCCAGAGCACGGAACTGCAGAGATTCCTTCCACAGACGCTGAGCGCGCTGCATCAGGTTCCTACGCTGCTTCTGTGCCTTACGCGGCTTGGAAGCGCGGGTACGCGAAGAGGCGGAGGCTACCGCCTCCGCCGTCAAAGCGCCGTGCTCATGGCTCGACTTCGCAACAGACAATCAGGTTATCCCTTCGCCTATGAATAGGTTCCGATTAGCTACCGGAAGATCCCACCAGCTCGGTCGGAATCTTATAGCCAACGCCACGGACCGTCTGGATAAAACGATCCGCACCCAGCTCATCAAACTTAGCGCGCAAACGCTGGACGTGCACGTTTACCAGCGAATCGCTCACATCAGTGTAACCCCAGACCATGTCCAGCAGTTCCTGGCGGCTCAACGCCTGACCCGGGTGACGAACCAGCGCGGCCAACAGGTCAAACTCCAGAGGAGTCATCGGAACCTCAGTGCTGTGGTACTTGACGGTACGACCGTCCATATCCATGACAATATCGCCAATGGACACCACCAGCTGACGGCTCTCACGCGGACGCAAACGGGTACGAATACGCGCCAACAATTCAGCGTGCTTAAAAGGCTTAGCAATGTAATCATCAGCGCCAGCTTCAAGACCCTTAACAACATCTTCAGTGTCGCTTTTAGCGGTCAACATAATAATCGGCACATTAGAAGAACGGCGAATTTGCTGGCACACTTCAATACCGTTCATGCCAGGAAGCATCAAATCCAAAAGCACCAAATCGGGAGTGGAGCGCATAAAAGTTTCAAAAGCGCGGCTGCCATTTTCGCAGAAAACAGCGTTAAAGCCCTCTTGCGCGAGCACGAGGCCAATCATTTCCGCCAGAGCATCATCGTCATCAACCACCAAAATGGTGTGTGCGTCGCTTGCGCTCACAGTACCTCCCTAAAGAATTGTCGTAAATACTTACATAAAAATGCTGATTATCTAATCATACCGCGCACTCAGCCAATGCACGGGCACACTCTGTCACCCGAGCCAGCGAAGCCGTGGCATCCAGCATACTTACCGCGGCTGAAGTCATCCCAGCAGGCACGGAACCGCTCTGAATACGCTCATCAGGCATCAAACCCACCGCACTCAACTGCGTCGGCTCAAGACCAACCTCACGCCACAGGCTGTACAGGCGGCGCACCTGATCAGGAACCCGTGCAGAAGTCACCACCGGCAGCCACAGCTGGGTCTGCGCCTCCAGAAGCTGCGCGACGGGCTCCCAGGAACGAGGGTCGCTCAGCGGCGGAACCTGCAGCGTGCCGGGCCCTTTGAGGCGGGCGCGATCAGGATGCAACAGCAAAGCGCAGGGAGCGCCGTCCTCAACACGCATCGCCTTCACAAGAGCCAACGCGTCAAGGGCGGGGCGGGACTGGCTCAGCAGCTTCAGCTCCTGCACAGGCTTGAGCGCGGTGCCATCCACGTCCAGGATGAGCTGCAGATTCAGCTCGGCGAAACGCTCCGAGATACGGCGGTACACCTGCTGATAGTAGTGAGGTTGCAACGCCGACAGGGAGCGGAAGCCACTCACCGTAGGGATGGCCCCCTCCAGCAGACGCTGAAATTCGGATTCATCCAGCTGCACGGCAATCAGCGCCCGCGGAGCTTGCAGAGCCTCGCGCAGAGAACCCATCCAGCGTTCCAGGCCTTCCAGGAACGACTCCAGCAGGTCACGGCTCGCCCCTGCATCACTAATGGCACGCTCGCCGCCGGGCAGATAGATACTGGCGGCAAGAGTCAGCGGACCGACCAGCTGAATCTTATACACCGCAGCGGAACCCTCAGCACTGGAAGTGAACCTCTTCTTCTGCGCACCCACACGGTCAGCGAGAAGATTGATATCCGAAAGCAGACGGTCCTGCGCCAAGGCAGACTCGCGTGCTCCCCTGCCGCCGCTATGCACCATGCGCCAGCCAAACGAGGCACCGTCAAAAGCAAGTCCCTCGCACACCGCCAGGGTGCGTGCCAGAGGAGTACTCCGCCAACCCAGCGTCGGCAGATGCGGCAAGAACGGCAGGTGCGGGGCACCCAGCTCCCCTTCCACTCGAGACATTGCTTCGCCCAAATCATCGCCGGGAAAATCACCCCGACCGCTAGCGCGCACCAGCGGACGCTCAGTAGCGAGCGCAGCAAGGTCCTGCTCGGTCAGTTCGTCGCCTTCGGGGGCGCGGTACTCACCGGGCAGTAGCAGGCGCTCCGGCACCGGCTCGGTGCGGGCATTCTGGCGGGAGGAAGATTGAGGGGGCATAAACGAGTGAGGTTAAGACAGGTTAGGGAAAAGTGCGGGCGGGTCGATGCTCTGCCGCTGGACGCTCAGCACGATGGATGCTCAGCAGGGATAAGAGCGGGGCTTTTCGGAGAGGCTGAGATCTCGAAGAGGGTGAAATCTTAGAAAGTCTTAGCTTTCAGACTTTTCAGTCTCTTCGTCCTGGTCAGCGTGCTCGTTCGCGATGCGCACGTGGTGGCGAATCACCTCAGAGATGATGAAGTTCAGGAACTTCTCCGCGAATTCCGGGTCCAGGCTGGATTCCTTCGCCATGGCACGCAGGCGAGCAATCTGCGCCTCTTCACGACCGGGGTCGCCAGCGGGCAGGTTGTGCTTAGCCTTCAGGACGCCCACGCGCTTAGTTGCCTGAAAACGCTCCGCGAGGATGTGCACCAACGCTGCATCGAAGTTATCGATGGAGCGGCGCATGGCGAAGAGCTCCTCGTAAACCTCCGGCGCGACTTCATCGCCCATGGAGGTGGCGTGGGGGTCAAATTCGCAGGAAGTGTGTTCGGCAGTCATCGGTCTCTCCTCAGTCCGGTTGTGGTCTTCTGTGCGTTGCGCTCGAGCAGGCTGTTGCGGCAACAGCTGCGAATAGCGGGGTACGCGGCTATTCTGTGCGGCTAGTCGGCGCTGGTGGAGGCGCCAGCAGACAGGGTTTCTTGAATGTCTTCGCGGTCCAGCGAGTAGGCGCGGGCGATGGTGGACTGGCCCAGTACGCGAGTGCCTTGGTAGAGCACCATGGTCTGTCCCGGTGCCACGCCGGAGAGCGGGTCCAGTAGGCGCACTACGGTTTCCAGGCGCAGCGTGCCTTCTTCTTCAGCTTCGGGGTCGGGTGCCCAGGTCATGTACGCCTTGGCGCGGACCGGGTCAGCGTGCGCGCGCACCTGTGCGGTCACCTCGAACTCTTCGCTACGAGCGCCCAGCTGTGCGGGCTCTTCCAGGAAGCGTGCCGCCTGTTCTACGGGTACGCCCGCCCAGGTGGCGCGGATACCGCGGATTTCGTGCACGGCAAGCAGCTCGCGGGAGCCGACGATAACTTCGTTTTCCTTGGGGCGCACCTCCAGCACGAAGCGGGGCTTGCCGTCGGCGGCGGGGCGGCCCAGTGCCAGGCCCTTGCGCTGGCCTACGGTGTATGCCTGCGCGCCGGGGTGCTCGCCGAGCACCTCGCCGTGGGTGTCCTTGATGAGGCCGGGGCGCATCCTGATGTGGTCGCCCAGCCAGGCGCGGGTATCGCCTTCGGGGATGAAGCAGATGTCGTAGGAGTCCGGCTTCTTCGCCACGGAGAAGCCGCGCTCTGCCGCCTCCGCGCGTACCTGTGCCTTGGAGGGGGTGTCCGCCAGGGGGAACCAGGCGTGCTTGAGCTGTTCGTGGGTGAGCACACCGAGCACGTAGGACTGGTCCTTGGCCCAGTCGGCGGCGCGGTGCAGTTCGCGGTTGCCGTCTTCGGTGGTGATGACGCGGGCGTAGTGGCCGGTCACCACGGCGTCGAAGCCGAGTGCGAGGGCGCGTTCGAGGAGCGCGGCGAACTTGATCTTTTCGTTGCAGCGCATGCAGGGGTTGGGGGTTCGTCCGGCTTCGTATTCGGAGATGAAGTCGTCGACGACGTCTTCCTTGAAGCGTTCGGAGAAGTCCCAGACGAAGAAGGGGATGCCCAGCTGGGAGCAGACGCGGCGGGCGTCCATGGAGTCTTCGAGGGTGCAGCAGCCGCGGGAGCCGGTGCGCAGGGTGCCGGGCATGCGGGATAGGGCGAGGTGAACGCCGACTACTTCGTGTCCTGCTTCTACGGCGCGGGCTGCGGCGACTGCGGAGTCAACGCCGCCACTCATAGCTGCAAGAATTTTCACTGCCTATCCTTCTGTTGTGTTGAGCCTTTAGAAAGGTACGCCTTATTTGTGTGGGCGGACTTTTCGTTACTGTAGCTACCCATTGTACGCAGGGGCTCGGCGGGATATTGGGCAGTGCACCCTCAGCCCGCCCTCAGCGAACGCTGAGATTGCAGGCTGAGGGCGGTTCGGTATCTTTTCTTCTGGCTTTCTAGTGCCAGCGGGAGGCGTCCGGCTGCTGCGAGGACAGTCCCGCCTTTGCAGCCTGTTCGTAGGCGGCGGGTAGTGCCGCGATGAGACGTGCAATATCGGCTCCGGTGGTGGAGTGGCCGAGGGTGAATCGCTGGGCGCTGCGGGCGGTGTCTTCGTCCATTCCCATTGCCATGAGCACGTGGGAGGGGCGGGTCACCCCGGCGTTGCAGGCGGAGCCGGTGGAGCTGCTGATGCCCTGCATATCCAGCAGGAAGAGCAGGGTGTCACCTTCTGCGTTTTCGAAGGTGAAGTGGGCGTTGCCGGGCAGTCGCTTCTGGCCGGGGTATTCTTCGGTGAGCGGGTTTTCGCCGCTCAGGTGCGCCTGAGGGATGAGCGCGCTAATTGCCGCAACGAGTTCGTTGCGTAGCGCGGCGATGCGGGCGGATTCTTTGTCGAGGTGCTGTACCGAGTGCACGGCGGCCTCTGCGAAACCTGCGATGGCGGGTGCGTCGATGGTGCCGGAGCGTACGGAGCGTTCCTGGCCGCCTCCGTGGAGGACGGGGGTCATCTGCACGGCACGGGTTGCAACCAGCGCGCCGATGCCCATGGGACCACCGATTTTGTGGCCGGAGATTGCGAGGGTCGCTACCCCGCTGGCGTGGAAGTCAATGGGGATTGCGCCGAATGCCTGCACCGCGTCCGAGTGCACGGGAATACCGTATTCGGCGGCGATAGCGGCGATCTCGGGGATGGGCTGTACGGTACCGACCTCATTGTTCGCCCACATGACGGTCACGAGCGCGACGTCTTCGGGGTTCTTTTCGATGAGTTCGCGGACGGTTTGCGGGTTGACGCTACCGTGCTCGTCTACGGGGATCCATTCGAGCTGCGCGCCTTCTGCCTTTTCGAGCCATTCGCAGGTTTCTTCCACGGCGTGGTGTTCAATGGAGGAGACGAGAATTCGGGTGCGCTGCGGGTTTTCTTCGCGGCGTTTCCAGTAGATGCCCTTGACGGCGAGGTTGTCTGCTTCGGTGCCGCCGGAGGTGAAAATAATTTCGGCGGGGTCGGCTCCGACGGCGCGGGCGATGCGTTCGCGGGCGTATTCGACGGTGGCGCGGGCGTCGCGGCCTACGGCGTGCAGGGAGGAGGGGTTGCCACCGTTGCGCATCTGTTCGACCATAGCGTCGATGGCGGCGGGCAGTACGTCGGTGGTGGCGGCATGGTCGAGGTAGACGCGGCCGTTCTGACGGTTGGTTTCTGCACTCATGGTTCCTCCTGCTGGGTTGTCGGCAGTTTTTCGCCTCACTTATTTTATCGCGCTCTATCCGCACTCTTCTAGGTGTGTTCATCTGCGGCTGGGTCGGCGAGCGCTACTGCCCCGGGACGCTCAATGCTGGTCGGGGGCTGTTCCGGGCTGGTCGGGGGCTGCGCGGTACACTTAGGAACGTGTTCAAGATTCTTTTCTATACCCCTGAGATTCCCGGCAATACCGGCAACGCTATCCGTTTGGCGGCGATTACTGGCGCTGAGTTGCACCTGGTGAAACCGCTGGGCTTTAACTTTGATGATGCGCATCTGCGCCGCGCGGGTCTGGACTATCACGACCTGGCGGTGGTGACGGTGCATGAGACCCTTGAGGATGCGTGGGAGGCTCTGGCTCCGGAGCGTGTTTTTGCGTTCACGACGACTGCTTCGACTTCGTATGCGGATATTGAGTACCGTCCCGGTGATGTGTTCATGTTTGGTCCGGAGTCGGTGGGTCTGCCCGCTGAGGTTCAGCAGGACCCGCACGTGAGCGAGCGGGTGAAGATTCCGATGAAGCCGGGCCGCCGTTCGCTGAACCTGGCTAATTCTGCGTCCATTGCGATTTTTGAGGCGTGGCGCCAGAACGGTTTTGAGGGAGGCGCCATCTAGCATGGCTGCAACACACCATAATCTGCCGGAGCATCTGGTTCAGCAGATTCTGGAGACAGCCCCTCCCCTGGCTGAACAGATTCGCCTGGATCCGCAGAATAGGGAGTTCACGGAGCAGGGTTGGGAGCCGGTCTATTCGGCGTCCCCGAAGGCACGCATCGTGGTAATTGGTCAGGCGCCCGGGCGCGCCGCGCAGGAGAGCCGTATCCCGTGGAATGACCCGAGCGGTGTGAAGTTGCGCGAGTGGATGGGCGTAACGGACGAGCAGTTCTACGACCCCGAGCTGATTTCGCTACTGCCGATGGATTTCTACTACCCCGGTAAGGGCGCGCACGGCGATAACCCGCCGCGTAAGGATTTCGCGCCGAAGTGGCATCCGCAGCTACTGGAGCTCATGCCAGATGTTCAGCTGATTCTGCTGGTGGGCGCGTACTCTCAGAAGCATTACCTGGATGGTGTGCACGCCCCGAAGGCGCAGAAGAACCTGACGGAGACGGTTCGCGCGTGGGAGTCTTACCTTCCGAAGTTCCTGCCGCTGGTGCATCCTTCGCCGCTGAATTTTAGGTGGCAGGCGAAGAACCCGTGGTTCGAGCAGGAGGTTGTCCCGGCTTTGCAGAAGCGCGTGGGCGAGGTTCTCGAGGGCGCCTGACCCACCCCCCGCTCTGCGGCACCAATGCATTTTGCTGTACTAACGCAAGAAGCTCCCACCCCAGCGTTTGGGGTAGGAGCTTCTTCGTTACGCCAGGTGGCACTCTTGCTGAGCGGTTAGTCCTGCTGAACGGTAGAGTCGGCTGAGCGGGTGTTTCTCAGCCGTGCCCTTCAGCGCTCAGAGGCAAGACGTGTTTTACTTCTGGCTGTCGGCGTCGCCCAGGGTCACGGTGATGTCCTGGGTGGAGGAGCCGCGCTTAATCTTCAGCTTCAGATCAGAGCCTGCTGCCGCGGCACGCACGGTACCGTTAAGCTCGTCGCTCTTGGTCACGGCGTGACCGTCGGCTTCAATCACGACGTCGCCGGATCGCAGGCCTGCTTTCGCGGCGGGGCTGTTAGATTCTACCGAGGCAATTTCAACGCCACCGGGGATGAGCTTGGACGAGCCCGAGCCGGTGTCCGCGGGGCTGTTCTTCACGCTCGCGCCCAGGTAGCCGTGGGTTGCCTTACCCTTGGCGATGATCTCGGAGGAGATGCGCTTGGCGTAGTTGGAGGTAATGGAGAACGCCATACCGTCGGCGGTGCCGCCATCCTGGCTTGCCTGGCCCTGCGCGTTAATGCCGACCAGTTCGCCCTTGAGGTTCACCAGCGGGCCACCGGAGTTACCGTGGTTGATGGGAGCGTCAACCTGAACCATGGGGATGTAGTTCTGGCCCTTCGCATCGGCAGGCTGCACGCGGTTTGCGTTCGAGACCACGCCGGAGGTTACCGATTCGCTACGACGATACGGCGCGCCGAGGGCAACCACTACCTCGCCGGAGACCAGCTTGGAGGAGTCACCCCAGGTGATGGGCTGCAGGTCCAGGCCGGAGGGGTTAATCTTCAGGACCGCCAGGTCAGCGGCAGAGTCCAGGCCCACCACGGTTGCGGTGCGTACGGTGCCGTCGCTCAGGCGCACCTCAATAGTGGATGCTTCTCTGGAAGATTCGAGGGTAACCACGTGGTGGTTGGTGAGGATGTGGCCTTCCTTGTCGAGGATAACGCCACTACCGCCGCCGGAGGAGGAGCCGTTCGAAGCAACGATGGTCACGGTAGAGGGCAGGACCTTCTTCGCGGTTTCTGCTACGCCGGCCACGGTGGAAGAGTTGCTGATATTGGAGCTGACGGAACCACGGGAGGAGGTGCTGGTGGAGCTGTTATTCGATGCTGCGATGCCGCCTCCGACACCCGCGCCAACGCCACCGCCAACGAGGGCTGCAAGCAGAGCCGCGGTGAGCACAACGCCGGCACCGTAACGCTTGTTGTTATCGGTGTTCTGGGGTGCAGACTGTGCCGATGCGACCTGAGCAGCGGCTGCCTGGGGGTAGGTGTAGCCGGGAGAAGCATATGCTTGCGGGTATGCGTTCTGACCCTGCTGCTGGTTTGCGGGCTGGTAGCTTGCCTGTCCGTTCACGTTCTGCAGGGGACGGGTTGCATCCGTGACGCCGTCATTGCCGCCGTAGGACCATCCGTTGTTCTGAGTCATAAGTTCTCCTAGAGTCGCGCGTGTGCCTCACCCTGGGCGCACGCTATCTTTCTACTGTAGAGGGTGTTTTATGGCGTTCTATATTTTTTTGCTGTTGGTTATCGGGGAGTTCCCTGGGAATTTTTCTCTCGCCCTTTCATTTGGGGTAGATTAGCCGGTCTTGAGGCACCCGGCGATTTACCCGGCGGCTAGTTTATTTTGGGGCTTTGTTCGCTATTTTTCGTCGCTCCCAGGCTTCTCTTTTAAAGCACTAGGTTTTTCTCCATGGTTTACACAGCATGACGCTTCTTGGTACACAGCTTGAACACAGGGTTGCTCCGTAATGTTGAAGGCACATAGAGCCGAGAACAAAGGCAAAGGACAAAGGCAAAGGAGAAACCCATGATGATCGGAACCCTGATTTTCTGTGCGGTCTTGGCAAGCTCCATCGGTATCGGTGCGGGTATTGTGGCTTGTTGCTCGGGAATGGTGTACCGCCGTCATCGTGCGGAGAAAACTGCCGAGTTGGCACAGCCGATGGCTACCCAGGCGTTGACCGCCGGTAGGTAGCGTATAGAGTTTGATAGTTTTCCGGGGCGGGAGATGAGAGCCCTGCACCGGGAGGGGCGAGAATCCCCAGTATGTCCCGAAGGGTCGGTGTGAGGACCGGCCCGGGTGTGATAATGAGTTGAGTGATGATCGATGCGGCGTGAGCCCCTGCATGAGGGCTTGCGCCGCATCGTCTTTTAACTGTGATGCGGATGCGGGAGGCACTAGCGGAGAGCGCCCGGTACCCCGCCTACTTCCCTTTTAGTATGCGGTAAGGCAACGGTACCGCGGGCGTTCAGGGGACAGCTGGGTTATGGTGAAGTTATGAGGATTATTTCTGCTGTTTTCGCTCTTCTTGGCGCGCTGCCGACCCTACCGGCGGTGGCGTCTTCGCTGGATGGCGCAACCCGCCTGTACGCGCTACTTTTGTTTGTACTGATCTGCGCGGTGGTGGCATTGTTTGCGTCGTTGAGCCCGTCGCGCCGTCGCGCGCGTGAGATTAGGCGGCAGGTATTGCAGCAACAGCAGAACCAGGCGATGAATCAGCAGGTACCGCCTCAGCAGGCACCCGCTCAGCAGTCGCCTTCGCAGTCTGTGCCTCCTCAGCAGGTGCCCAATCAGCAAGTACAGGGCGCGGTGAGCTACCCGATGCACTACCAGCCGAAGCCGGCACAGCCCGGCAGCAACAATCAGCAGCCGGCGCAGGGTCCTGTTCAGAACCAGGTACCGAACCCCACGCAGGCCCCGATATCTGCGACGCCCCAGGCACAGTCCCCGCTCCCCCAGCAGGATCAGGCTGTCGAAGCTCAACAGGCTCAGGCACAGCAGGCTCAGGCACCCTCGCCTCACCCTGCCTCACCTCAGCCTCCTCAGCCGGTGGCAGCGCCGTCCCCGCTGGAGCCGATGCAGGCCGGTGGTATCTCCGGTTCTTCGGCGCAGAACCATTCAGCAGAAAGCCAATCAGCAGAAAGCCAGGAGCAGCAGAGCATGCCCCAGAACACCCCGGCGCAGCCTGAAGAGCGCCCGCAGCAGGAGACCGCCCAGCAAGCTCCCAAGAGTAACCCGGCGCCCTCCGACCATTTCTCTTTGAGCACCAACTTCAAGCTCATTCCCCCTCTAGAGAACGCACAGCGCAGCCGCTACCCCATGGTGCTTTCTGTCAGTACATCAGAGGATGAGGTCTTTGCACTACCGTCGATTAGCGGTGTGCCGCAGCATCTGCTGGTGGGCACGCAGGAGAATCATGTTCCGCTGAATCAGCGTCCGCGCCTACAGCAGATCAATATTCTTGAGAACTACCTCATGCGTGCGGTCATGAACCTGCAGACGCTCGAACGTGCGCAGGTTTCTCCGTTGCACAGTTTCAAGGAGACTGCCCAGGCTGACCGCACGGTGCTTGCCGCCGAGCTGGAAGAAACCATCCGGGTATCTCGGCTGAAGCTGAGCGGGGCGTTGGAGTTTTATACGTCCCTGCCTCGTCTGGCGGATACCCCGGGCTCTTTCGCTTTTGCCCGTGATCACGCGCTCTCCCTGAGCGCCGCCGTCATTAGCCTGACCGAGGAGTGCTTTGAGCGTACCTTCCGTTGGCGCCTGCTGGAGGATACTCTCCCGGACTCTTTGAGCGACCGCCTCTACGCGGTGCGTTATCTGCGTGAGAGCGCGCAGAAGCTGGCGGCTTTTGTGGAGCTGAGCGATTTTGATCGCGCTATGCAACTTGCCGAGACCTGGAAGAAGACTGTTCGTAAGGACTCAAATCTCGATGAGGTCAAGGTCTGGAATGAGATGACCGAAGTCGCCTTTGACGTTCTGCCCGAGTTGCGAGAGCAGGCGTTGAAGGGCGTTCAGTCTACGTTGGAGTTTAGCGAGCTTTTCTACCGTCCCGGCGAGGATGGTACGCACCGTATGCTCCGCCCGGAGCAGCTGAGCGAGTTTGAGCTCAAGGGCGTGCAGTCCACGCTGGAAGAGCGCCTGGAGAAGGTGCGTCTTGAGCTTCAGGATGCGGAGTTCTGCGCTGCGGTCTTGAGCTTGCAGGCGCGCTCTGTCATTGAGCTTCTGGAGGAGCTTCTGCAGGTTGAGCAGGACGGCGTTCTGGCGGAGGTTGTGACCGATTTGCGGGCGCTTGCTCATGACTCGCCCGACCTTGCCGAGCAGCCTATCCAGACGTTGATGTTCAGCCGCGAACAGTACGCCCCGGATGGGGAGGATCTTCCGACCATTGGCGAGCGCATCCGTTCCCTCTCGAGTGTTCCCGAGGTTCTGGCGTTCGTGCACTACGAGGGACCGGTGCTTCTGGTGGGCGTCTCGGATCCGTATAAGGCGTTTTCCGGGGAGGGCGCCGAGGGTCTGCTTTCGGAGGAGAAGAGGTTATCTTCCATGCCGCTGTCGGTGTTGCGCACTCATTCACGGCTTCTGCGGCAGGTGCTTCGCCTGCAGAATCTGCGGTTGAAGCTGGCGTGGGTGAGCAGCTGTAGCGGCTACATGCCTTTGAGCCTGGTCGAGCGGTATTACGTCGGCCCCTCTGCCGGGGATGAGGACTTGAAGGAGCTGACCGAAAATATTGAGGCCCTCGCTGAGCTTCTGGACGCCCGTTCTAACTCCCAGGTGTATAAGGGCCGTGGTGTGCCGACTACGCCCTTTTTGTGGTCACAGATGCGAAAGCAGGCAGAACGCAGTTCTAGGCTGCTGAATACTGTGCAGTTCTTGGGTTGGATGTTCGCCTCGTCTTCGCGGGTTCAGGTGGTGAACGGCATGGCACAGAGCATCCACGATGTTGATGCCGCGGAGGTAGTGGAGCACCTGATGAGCAATCTAAAGATTGCGCGTCGGCGCTAACTAACTGAATAGCCGGTGGGCCGGGGTCTGGCGTGAGGCTAGACCCCGGCTTTCCTGTATACCGGCTTCCTATATACCGGCTTTCCTGTATAAAGCCTGGGAAGTCGGTAAACGGGTGGCAAACAGCGGCGCAACATTCTCGTATCTGTGTGTTTGCGTGGCTGAGCCACCGCTACACTAATAATGTGACCAGCACTAAGGCGTGCGATGTTCAAGCACGCCGTGAAGTACAGGTCCGTTCATACTTCACGACAACGGAGGAAAGACCATGACCGAGCACGCCTTTGCGCGTCAGATTCGTCCCGCACGCCCTCGCCTGCGCACTATTCTGGGTGCCACAGTGCTGGCGGCAGGTCTTTCTTGTGCCCCGGCGGTTCTGCCGGCTGGTTCTGCATTTTTGAGCACGTCGGCACAGGCTGCTGACCCGATGCAGATTACGGGCACCACCGTGTACGATTCCACGAACTCTTTGGGTGATACCGCTACCCTGAAATCTAAGATTTCGAATCTGTCGAAGAAGTACAACGTGGATTTGCACGTGGTGACCATTGATAAGTTCGAGAACCCGTCTACTTCTTCGAGCTGGACGAAGGCGCTTGCCACGAAGAACAATTGGGGTTCTGCCGATGTGGTGCTGGTAATTGCGACCGAGTCCCGCCAGGCGTATTTCTTGGCAGGTAGCACCAAGACTCTTTCGAGCGATCAGCAGACGAAGGTGTACCAGAACTACATTAAGCCGAAGCTGCAGAACAGCGACTATGCGGGTGCAGCTCTTGCTGCGGTTGAGGGTATTGAGGCTCAGAAGGGCGGTAGCTCTTCTGGTGTGGTGACCGGTGTGCTCGGTGTGGGTGCGGCGGCAGCTGTTGGTGCTGGTGGTTACGCGATGTACCGTCGCCGCAAGAAGAAGAACGCTCAGCAGCAGCCTCAGCGTTCCTACGGTGCGCCTCGTAACTACTCCCCCATCCCGGAGGTTCCGCTGGAGGAGCTGCGCACTCGCGCCGGTAGCGCCCTGTTGCAGGCTGATACGACGATGAGCCATGCGAAGCAGGAACTGGATTTTGCGCGTGCACAGTACAGCGATCAGCAGGTCGCCGAGTTTGCTCAGGAGATTGCACGCGCTGAGGATCTGATGCGTAAGTCCTTCCAGCGTCAGCAGCTTCTGACCGATAGCATTCCCGACACTGAGGCCGAGCAGCGTGCCTGGTTGACTGAGATTATTGATAACTCTCAGGAAGTTACCCGTATCGCTCAGGAACAGGACGCTAAGCTGGCTCAGTTGCGCAACTTGGAGCAGGAGGCACCCCAAGCTATTGAGGCTCTGGCTCAGCGTCTGCCGCAGCTGCGTGCTTCGGTGGAAGAGATTACCGCCCAGTACCACGCGATGAGGGAACGTTACCTGCCCAGCGCACTGGAGCCCATTTCGAAGACTCCTGCCCTGTTGGAGTCGAACATGGTGCTGTGCGCTGCTGAGGTTGAGAAGGCTCAGGCGACCATTGCTACGGCACGTTCGGAGGCGGTTGCTCACCTGCGCACCGCGGAGGAAGCCGCCTCGCAAATTCAGGCGCTGGGTGCGGCTGTGAATACCCGCTCACAGGAGCTGGAGCAGGCTCAGTTGGGTCTGAGCACCGACCTGCTGAGCATTCAGCGTGACGTGGCTGAGGCGAAGAGCCTCGCTGCTTCTCAGCGTCGCGATGATTTGGGTGCGGTCGCCGCCGGTATGGAGGCGGTGCTCAACCAGGTCAACCAGAGTGCTTCGGCTCGCCCGAATGACCCGCTGACTCTGGCGAACCAGCTACATCAGCTCTCCGCTGAGCTGGATAAGGCCATGACGAATATGCGTGCTACCCGCGAGCGTTCTCGTGCGGCGTCGCAGAACCTGGACCGTACGATGCGTTCTGCCTACGCTGCCGTGAACGGTGCGCGTAGCTACATCAATAACCGCCGCGCTGCGGTGGGCCCGATGACCCTGACCGCTGTTTCTGAGGCGGAGCGTCACCTGGGTCAGGCACAGCGCCTGGCTTCTTCGGATCCGCTGAACGCCATGAAGGAAGCCAATATGGCTATCCAGAAGGCAACCGACGCGCAGAACCGCGCTCAGAGCGAGGTCGGCAACTACTACAACAACCAGAACAACCGCGGCGGTAGCGGCTTCGGCGGCGACCTGGCGAAGGGCCTGCTGCTGGGCGCCCTGATGACCGCTATTAACTCCGGCACCAGTAGCTGGGGTAGCAGCGGCGGCCACAGCAGTGGCGGTAGTAGCGGCGGTAGCTGGGGCGGCGGCTTCAGCGGCGGTGGCGGCGATTGGGGTAGCGGCGGCGGTGACGGCGGCAGCTTCTAACCGCCTCCACGCTACAAATCCTGCCGGTCGGTTTCTGTAGGTTTTTCTACAGTCTGACCGGCGGGGTGCATAGCTTACCTCACCGCTTTCTTCCCCAGTCGGAAAACACCTGAGGTAATTTACCAAAAGTTTAGGTTGCAGAAATCAGGCGTGCATCATTTTCACAGCATGCACCCAGAAATCTGCCACATAATTAGTTATACGGGCACGGCTCACGAGGAGCGTAGTGCTCCCCCGCAGCCCGTGAACAGAAAGTAGGAGATTATGGCTAAGCAGACCATCTTCGGCCGTATTGCACAGCTCACTAAGGCAAACATCAACGCTCTGATTGATGCAGCTGAGGACCCGGAGAAGATGCTGGACCAGATGGTTCGTGACTACACCAACAACATCCGCGAGGCGGAGGCTGCAGTAGCACAGACCATCGGCAACCTGCGACTGCTCGAAAAGGACCACGCTGAGGACGTCAAGGCCGCTCAGGAGTGGGGCACCAAGGCTCTGGCAGCTTCTAACAAGGCTGATGAGTTCCGCGCAGCTGGCGATGTTGCCAACGCTGACAAGTTCGATAACCTCGCGAAGATTGCTCTGAACAAGCAGCTGCTGGCTGAGAAGGCTGCACAGGCTGTTGAGCCTCAGCTGGCTTCCCAGACTCAGGTTGTCAACCAGCTCAAGGACGGCCTGGAGAAGATGCGCTCCAAGCTTGAAGAGGTCAAGTACAAGCGCGATGAGCTGACCGCACGTCAGAAGACTGCAGCAGCTCAGACCCAGGTGAACGACGCTCTGAAGGCGTTCGACGTTCTGGACCCGACCAGCGAGATGAGCCGCTTCGAAGAGAAGGTTCGCCGCGAAGAGGCACGCGTCATCGGTCAGCAGGAGCTGGCAGCTTCCTCCCTGGACGCTCAGTTCAACACCCTGGACCAGATGGAGCGCGAGACTGAGCTGGACGCTCGCCTGGCCGCTCTGAAGGCAAAGAACGCTCCGGCTGCTCCGGCTCCCCTGGCTGTGGAATCCCCCACCCAGACTCTCTAAGCCTGGTCCAGTAAGCCTGGTCTAGCGCATAGCTTCTTGAGCTAAACCTATAAAGATCCGCCCCGTTCCTGATGAGTTCAGGAACGGGGCGGATCTTTATGCGTTATGGGGTGCGAGCTTTAGTTCGCGTAGATGTACAGGTAGCCTGCCATAGCGGCGCGGGTGATCGCATCCGAAGAGGTGGAGCCGGTACCGATGCCGTTGGAGGCAGCCCATGCCAGAGCCTGGGATGCGTAGCCGCCCTGAGCCTGTGCCGGGGATCCAGCCGCACGGTACATGAATTCAGCCATGGTGGACTCGGTGACGGCCTCCAGGGGGCGGAAGTCGCTACCGCTGATGCCCTGCTGGCTCAGCCAGAAAATCTCCTTGTACGCGGGGTGGTTGACCGGAACATCGCTGAACGGCGAAACAGCCGGTGCATTCACTGCGGGGCGACCAGCCACGCGGTACAGGTAGGTTGCCAGCTGTGCACGGTTGACCGATGCGTTCGGGCGGAAGGTACCGTCCGCGAAGCCGAGCATGATGCGGTGATCAGAGTTCCAGCTGATCTCGTTGTAGTTCGGGTTCGAGTCGGACAGGTCGCTGTAGCCCAGCGCCGGAGTCTTACCCGCGAAGTCCAGGGAGGACGCCAGGATGTGCGGCAGGTCGTAGTCGTGGTGGCTGAAGCCGTCAATCAGCTTCACGCGGGCGTCGGAGAAGCCAGCGCCCAGGTATGCGTTGTAGCCGGACTCGACTGCGCCACGTGCGCTCCAGGTGACGGGGTAGGTGTTACCGGAGGTGTCGTTCGCGCCAACCCACCAGTACATAGGCAAGCCCTTAGTGGTTGCATCAGCGTCCACGGAGCCGTCCGAGTCGCCGCCTGCAACCATGATGGAGCCGCCACCGTTACGCCATGCGGTGTTGTGGTCGGTCAGCTCGTAGGTGATGAACTCAGCGCCGCCGGAGTAGCCCATGGTCCACACCTGGGAAGCGTCCAGGTTGTTCTGGCTAACGAAGGACTTCGCGAAGGAGCGGAAGAACTCGCCATTAGCGTCCATGTCTTCCCACCAGGTGATGCCGTTGCCGGATGCGTTGGTGTCCGGGGAGATAATCGGTACGAAGACCATGTTGCGGGCGTTAGCAATCTTGCCCATCGCCGCGAGCATGCCCTCGTCGGGGGTGTAGACCTTGGACTCGTCACGCTGCCAGTAGTCACCGTCGAAGTAGAAGACCACGCCAACGGGCTTGGAGTAGTCCAGGTTGTTCGCGTACACGTGGTACTGGGAGGTGGTGCCCGCCGGGGAGGTGTAGCTCTGGTAGGTTGCGGAGCTCATGGTGCGGGCACGCTGAGTGTTCTGCTGCTTCTGCTCAGCCTTCTGTTCGGTCTTCTGCTCGACCCTGGGAGCGGCGGTTGCCTTGCCCTTGGAGAGCGAGTTGCTCAGAATCTGCGAGAAGTTGTAGTCGAAGTGGCCCGAACCGTTCAGAACGGTCGCGGAAGCGTTGGTGTAGCCGGCGTTGCGGTAGGCGTTGTAGCCGCCCTCAACGGCGCCTCGTGCGCTCCAGGTCTGCGGGTAGGTCTCGCCGGAGCCGTCGTTCGAGTTTGCGTACCAGAACATGGGCTGGGACTTCAGCGCAGCCGAGGGGGTACCCTCGTCCAGGCCACCACCAGCGACCATGATGGATCCGCCGCCGTTACGCCAGGTCTGGGGCTTGGTGTTCAGCTCGTAGGTGATGAACTCAGCGCCACCGGAGTAGCCCATGGTCCACACGTTGGAGGAGTCCACACCGTTAGCCGCGATGAAGGAGGAAGCGAAGGAGCGGAAGAACTCGCCGTTACGCTCCATGTCTTCCCACCAGGTCACGCCAGCGTCGTAACGGTTGGCGTCCGGGGAGATGACGGGCACGAACAGCATGTTCTGTGCCGCTGCGGATGCAGCCATCTGAGCCAGCTCACCGGAGGGGTCGTAGACCTTGGACTGGTCGTTGCGCCAGTAGTCGCCGTCGAAGTAGAAGACCACGCCAACGGGCTTGGAGAAGTCCACGCCCTCAGCGTAGACGTGGTACTGCGAGGTGGTACCAGCCGGGGAGGTGTAGGACAGGAAAGTCTGGTTGGTGCGGGTTGCTGCCACACCGGATGCCGCCTGAGTAGCCTGTGCGGTCTGCGCGGGCTGCGCGGCAGGGGTTGCAGCGCTCTGGGTAGCTGCGGGAGCCTGGGTAGCTGCGGGAGCCTGGGTAGCTGCGGGGGTCTGTGCAACCTGTGCCAGGGTGGGCTGAGCGGAAGGCTGAGCCGCCTGTGCGGACTGGAAGGTAGCCGAGGGGGTTGTCTGCTGAGTTGCCTGGGCAGTGTAGGTCTTCTGGATGGGCTGAACCGCGGTCGTTGCGGGAGCCTGCTGAGTCTGCTTTGCCTGTTCTGCCTGCTGGCGGATCTGCACAGCAACCTGCGAGAGGGTGGGCTGCACGGTGGAGGTGAACAGGGACTTCGGAGCCTGGGTAGCTGCGCCGGGGATGTCCTGAACGACGGGTGCGAATGCGGAAGCGGGTGCTACCAGGGTGCTACCGAGCACGGAGGGTACGGCGATGGCTGCGAGAGAGCCAGCCTTAACGGTGCGGGGGCGAAGTGCCATGGGTTGTCCTCGTTGTTGGTGTTTCGTGGGGCGCGGACGCCCGAGAGTGGTTGAGTGATAGGTGGTCTATAGGTGAGAAGCCTATAGGCGGTCGGCCTGCGAATGTGATGCCGCATGGAGCAAGTCCAGTAACCGTCCCGTGTGTGTTGCGGGGGTTTCCTCGTGTGATGGAGGGGTGCAGTATTCATTTCGGAGAGCTACGCGGCGGACCGCGGTGACCACGTACTCAAAGCTACCAGGTCAAAAAGCCTTTTCCAGCGGTTTTTTGGGGCTATTTTTGGGTATCGAACAAGATTCAATCTTAACAAGAGCTTTTTCTAAGCTTCTAGTTTAACTTGAATCACCCTCAAGTAGAGGTTGAATGGGCTATTTTTCCTTGATTTTCCGGGGTTTTTGAGCGTTTTTTGAAAGAGTTTCAAAAAACTCTACAATTAACTTGAATGTTTCGTATGTGATTACAATCACTTTCAGAGTGAATTGTTGCACTCGAAGCCCAATTTTTGCCAAAAACCGCGGAATTCCGGGGCAAAACGGGTGATTTCCAAGCCCGGAATATAGGCACCTTTCGCATATTCCACTTTGAGAATGCACTTTGAGGCAAAAACAGCCCCCTCGCCACTCCCCCACCCAGGCATCCTATCGGACCCCTCATCACGCTCTTGAGACCCGCCCCAGAGCCCCCTTCAGGACCCCTTTCAGATCCCCTTTCAAGGAGCTCAAAAGCAGCGTCTCAAGAAGGCGTAACCACCCTCCAGCAACCGCTCGGAAGTGACTCCACCACCCCCATGGGCACACCCGCTTGAAGCCCCGATAGACGGACTGAGGAATACCTCGAAAGACGCATCGGGAGACGTTCCGAAACCAGTCCAGGGTACTTTCACGACGGTTCTATGAAATTCCGTGAGGAGGTTTCAAGAGGGGTTTCGAGAGGCCGAAAGATCCACCTCAAGCACCCCGGAAGGGGCAGCAGGCTGCCCCCCCCCATCAGTCTCCCCGAAGCACCGCCCCGACAAGGTTCAGAAGACCCCCTCCGCAGATTACAGAAGGCAGGAGATACGGAGAGGCAGGAGATATAAAGAAAGCCGCCCAGCAGGCGGCAGAAAGGTAGCACAAGAAGAAGAAAAGTAGGCGGCAAATGAAGACAGGTCGCCGACAGGAAAGGTGCAGGAAGGTGGCGAAAGAAGGCAGACCGGCGGTCGGAAGGTGACGGGAGGACAGCAGAAGGAGACAGGTCGGCGGGAGTACGGGTTTTAGGGAATAAAAAAACTCCCGATAGCTAAGCTATCGGGAGTTATCCGTTGCGGGGACAGGATTTGAACCTGCGACCTGAACATTCTGAAAGTTGCCCCTACTAATCTTGCATCGTTGTATCATAGCAGTGCGGGTAACTTTCTGTTACCTGAATATGTTCAGATTCTGAGAGCTTGGAGAAGTCGTGGTCACCGTTGACCTTGACACCCGTGTTGAAGAGGTTGAGGAAGCTGTTTGTCCTCACATCACCTCGAAGTTCCTGTGCGCCCCTGGGTGCCCGACGGGTGGCATTGCATGCTTCACTGCCCAGTGTGCTAACGGCTGCGGCATCTCTGTTGGCTGCAAGTGGTTAGTAGCTTTGTCGCAGCAGTCGGCCCTGGAGGGAAGGCATCCTAGGCCTTACCTCCAGGGCCGTTTTCTTTGAAAGGTAGGCCATGCCAGCTATATCGGTAACTGATTTGTCGGTTGGGTACAAGAATTCCCCAGTAGTGAGCGGCATTAACTTGCAGCTAAATACTGGCAGGATAATCTGCCTCCTTGGAGCAAATGGGGCAGGTAAAACCACCTTAATGAAAACGCTCCTTGGTCGGATAAAACCAATAAGTGGCCACATTAGATACGATCAGACAGACATTAGCGAAATGTCAGCTGCAATCGACCATCCAAGCTACTTTCCGTATCTGAGCGGTAAACAAAATGTACAGGTCGTCGCGGCATTCTGGGGTCTGGATGTTGATCCTGAGTCGGCCTTGGATAGTGTGGGCATCGTCCGCGCTGCCCACGGGCGGAAAGCCAAGGACTACTCGACCGGCATGAAGGAACGGCTGGAGCTTTGTCTTGCTTTATTATCTAGACCAAGATTTTTGTTCCTTGATGAGCCACAGAATGGTTTGGATCCAGATGGCATGATCTCCTTGTCTGCGACGCTTCGTCGTTATCGGGACGAAGGGAACTGCGTTGTAATATCAACGCACCTCCTCCATGAGATTCAAGGCGTCCCGGATGAGTGTGTCGTAGTTCGTAACGGCAAAGCTTTGCATATCCCCGACCTCAACGGCGTGAATCTCGCGGACCTATATCACCGGGGGTAGGACCATGCGAATTACTTCAGCTATCCGTGCTTTGCTTACTTACTATTGGAACATCTGGTATTTTCTCGCGGCTATCTTGGGCTCAATGGCGTCACTATTCCTCGGTGCATGGATTTCAAGTGAGGCAAGCGGAACTCCAATAACAGGGGGATACAGCTTCTTCTTTACTGGAACGCAGCCACTAATTTCCCTCGCATTACTCTTTATACTTGATGCTAGGGTTTCCAAGGTCCACTACGGGGGTTTGCCTCAGCAGGTATACATTGCCTGGTTGCCTAGCGTCCTACGCACCATCTGTCGAACACTTTCAATAGTTCTTGTAAACCTACTTAGTGTGCTGCTATTCGATCTAACAATGGTTTTGTCTGGTTCGAAAATGCACTCTGGGCTAGCAACCCTGCTTTGCTTTCTTACCTTCCAAAGTATACTAATTGCTCTGATCTACTCGACATTAGAAAGTCTCTCAAAACCTCCGACTGCCGCGGTAATTTCAGGTGTTCTTCTGTACTTCTGGATAGTGCTACCCGGTAACCTAGCTGACAATGCTACCCCATACATATCAAACGCCCTCCACTCCGTAGGGCTGAATCTCAATGGTACCGCAATCTCGTTCGTAGATATCCAGGAGCAATCAAATTTCGGTTTCTCTGCGCTTATCCCGGTACCAATCCTAATTATTACCTATGTTCTTGTGGCTAGGTTTCGAAGTAAAGGAGCAGTAAGAAAATGAAGTCTTTGTGTTCTATCGAGCGAATTGCAATCATTCGTTGGGTCACGATCGCTTATCTCGGTGCACTAGTTCTTCCGCTGCTGTTTCTCCGTTATGGAAATACCATTGCCGTAGCGCAATCCGCGTTACTCATCATGCTCCCAATTGCCACGGCAGGTCTAGCTTTGTCGCATGCTAAGGTCCCTGCCTCGTACGTCTCGTTTAGTATTCACGATAAAGTTCTGCTCCGGTTCATTGCTAAATCGCTGCTTCTCGCATAAGTAGTTAACCTTTGTTTGAGTCTGCTTTATGTCTCTATCATTGGCGAGCTTGTTAATGAGCGACTGTCGAGTCATACTGCTTTAGTACTTGTTTTCTCTTCGGTTGTGCTAACTCTGGCCTGTTTTGCGCTTCGGCTTTGGACTACTTCATTAGTTTCATGGATTGTTATCATCTTTTTTGTGGTGGCAGGTCTTCCGATTAGCACAGGTGATTTTGCGAACTCACCGATCTTGTTTGCTGTCGTTCCCACGACTTGGATTTTAAAAGGCGCCACCTTTGGCTCCTATATATTTTCTACCGGGTTTCTGTTGGCTGCGATAAGTTCGGGGTTTTTACTAACGTCGGTGAAACGTGCATAGCTATACTTCACTTGGAAAAGCGTATGTGAGGATAGCTGCACTTCCAACGGATAGGTTTCCAAGTGACGGCAAAGCGAAGTCAGCGTTTGCTAAACTGTTCTATCGAATCCCAGTTTGAGATCGGTCCTTGCAAGTTCCACACCTTCGTTTTATTCCGCTATCACGAAGGCTATTTCCGGCTCTTCCGAGTTGAGTGTGGGTGACCAGGTATTGGTCGGGGGTTGTGGGTAGAGGTCGAGGTCCTTGATGATGAGCGGACTTCTACCACCGCGATCTTCAAAGGACCTCCTGTTGACTTCTTACCGTGACGGATCATGGGGCAGCCACACACAGAGCACGATGCAGTATTCACAGGAACGAGGCAAACACGACCAACTGAAAGAGTGACTTTCCCGCACCAGAAAGCCGAAAAGTCACCCAACCAGCAACACGTAGTGTCCTATAACCCAGAAAGAAAGCTCTCCCTGGAAGCCACTGAGGCTTCCAGGGAGAGCAGTCAGAGAGTGCGAAAGACGAATACACCGCTATCAAGCGTGAGGCGGCCGATGGGGGAGTCGTAGGTGGCGAGCGCCGGATCAGAATTGCTCGGGGTGATCGCGGTAGGCATACGCCCACACTGTCACGGCGACAGTCACAGCGCGAGTCCACGCGTCACGGACAGCGTCCAGTTCTGCGCCCTCGAAGCCCTCCGCCAGGAGACGGTGCCCGACCTCCACAGTCGGCGCGATGAAGGCGAGCACGTAGCGCAGAGGCACGAATGGCGTCGAGTCCGCCCCATC
This sequence comes from Rothia sp. HMSC062H08, assembly GCF_001810775.1. Lineage (NCBI taxonomy): Bacteria > Bacillati > Actinomycetota > Actinomycetes > Micrococcales > Micrococcaceae > Rothia > Rothia sp. HMSC062H08. The sequence continues at coordinate 1,337 of NZ_KV802667.1, read as the reverse complement.
CGCCGCGTTCTTCGCCGCGGTCATGTGTCGAGCTCCAATCAGGTACTGGTAGTCCAACCACGCCTGATCCCGCTCGCGCGTGCACATGTCGATGATCCACTGGGCGAATCGGGGCTTTGACGCCTGCGCGTACTCGGGGTTCGGCTGTCCATCCGGATGCGCGGAATGTGCTGCCAGGTAGGTCTTTTGAGCCAAAATCCCGCGCCACGTGTCGACCATTTCCATGGCATGCGGCGCCAGGATGGGTTCTGCTCGCGCGAGCAGCTCTGCGTCACCGGGCTGGACGTGCGCGGCGGCCTCAATCTGGCGTAGATCCTCGAGTGTGAGCGGAGACGTGGGGACGGCATCGGTGCCGTAGGTGTACCCCGACGAGTGGTCGTAAGCGGTCATGCGAACCTCCTTGAACTTATGCGTCAATTGTAGAACGTGCTCTTGCTCAGCTCAAGTCCTGTGGAGTGGTGTAATCGTTTTGTGTCCTTCGGAGTGGGTTATGCGCTGAGTTGGAGTGGGGTGTCCTCCTGCCCGGTGGGTTGGGGTGTGAGTCGTGATTTGGTGAGGATGTCGAGGCTGAGGTAGCGTCGGCCTTCGGCCCATTCGTCGTTTTGTTCGGCGAGGACGGCTCCGACCAGGCGGATGATGGCCTGGCGGTTGGGGAAGATCCCCACGGAGTCGGTGCGTCGGCGGATTTCGCGGTTGAGGCGCTCATTGGGGTTGTTGGACCAGATCTGGGTCCACACCCCGGTGGGGAAGGACGCGAACGCGAGGACGTCTGCCCTGGCTTGATCGAGGTGATCACACACGGCGGGGAGCTTGTCGTGGACGTAGTCCAAGAGCCGGTCGTATTGAGCGTTGACCGATGCCGCGTCGGGCTGGTCATACACCGAGTGCAGCATCGCTTTGACAGCGGGCCATAGTGCTTTGGGGGTGATGGACATGAGATTAGCGGCGTAGTGGGTACGGCATCGTTGCCAGGTGGCTCCGGGTAGGTTGGCGGCGATGGCCTCAACCAGGCCCAGATGGGCATCACTGGTGACCAGGCGCACGCCGGTCAGGCCTCGGGCGACCAGGTCGGCGAAGAACTCCTTCCAGGCTGGAGCGGTCTCACTGGTAGATACGCGCACCCCAGCACTTCGCGGTGTCCGTCATTGTTGACTCCGGTGGCAACCAGAACCGCGCACGAGACGACGCGTCCTCCTTCGCGTACTTTCATGGTGAGCGCGTCAGCGGCGACGAAGGTGAAAGGCCCGGCATCGTGGAGGGGCCGGTTGCGGAACTGATCCACGTGCTCGTCCAGGTCGGCTGCCATACGTGAGACCTGGGACTTGGACAGTCCTGTG
>NZ_KV802666.1:93930-103116 GCF_001810775.1 Rothia sp. HMSC062H08 | reverse complement strand
AACGATTACACCACTCCACAGGACTTGACCAACCGCTACCGTACCGTTCCTGAACGGCTACCTTGCCAACATCAGCCACACCTATCCCTGGTCACAGAACGTGAAGCACCATAGCAGTTTGCCTTCGAGCGCACTCAAAGGTTTAGTGTAATTGACATGTTGGAAGAACGGTTAGAGCAAGCCCTTAGGCTCGCTATCGATCCACCCGGAGGGCTAAATACTGCGGCGTTGCGCGACCTGATCAGAGATGACGAGAACACTCAGTGGGATATCGCTACCACTGCCGAGTATTTGGGAATCAGCGCACATACGCTGCGCTATTACGAACGCGCAGAGCTGGTGAAAGTAGGACGCGACGCATCCGGCTATCGGCTTTACGATGCTGCGGCTGTACGGCGTTTGGTTTTTATTACCCGAATGCGGGTCTCTGGAATGTCGATTGCCCAACTCCAGCATTACATCTCCTTGGTTGAACAAGGTGCAGAAACAGTACAGGAGCGTCTTGATTTGATGCTGGAGCATCGCGACATCCTTCGACAACGAATAGAGGATCTTCAGTTATCGCTGGCAGCTACCGAATTCAAGATAGCAATGTATCAGAAAGGTTCCCATCCATAATGAGTGATCAGTACGATATTGATTCCGTCGATAACCAGCGACGTCGTGATCTTGGATTGCAGGTTCTCTCCCGTATCGACGGAGACGCTGGTCAGAGTGTTATCGAATCACTTTCCACGTCAAACCCTGCTTTAGGACACCACATCGCCGCATTTGCTTTCGGGGATATTTACGATAGGCCCGGTCTGGATGCACGCAGTCGCCAGCTAGTAACCATTGGCGTATTGACTGCATTAGGCGGATGCGAACCTCAACTTAAAGTTCATGTTGGAGCGGCACTCAATGTCGGGATTTCCGAAGAGGAAATTCAGGAAGCTATCCTGCACGCCTCAGTGTACTGCGGCTTTCCACGAGCACTGAACGCTACTTTCGCAGCACAGGAAGCAATAGACTCACGGCGGAACTAAGACAGGTAAGTTGATAACGCCACTCCGGACACTTCCCGGCAGGGCCGGAAACCTTTGTATCCAGAGTGACGTTCTATTGGAGCGGCTGACGGGCTGGAGGGTGGAAATCCCGAGCGCGCGAGGGAATGTATTTCCGCCTGGAAGCGATTCCCGCTTCAGACGCGAAAAAAGCCCCGTGACGAAGTCCGGGGCTTGTGGAGCGGCTGACGGGAATCGAACCCGCGTATCAGGCTTGGGAAGCGTGCGCTCTACCATTGAGCTACAGCCGCATCCCCTCCAGTCTAGCGTGTACCGTGCCGGTTCGTGAAATGTTTCACCCCGCCCAATGTGACGCACCACCCGGGTCGTGCCGGGCTCGAGCCTGCGGTCTGCGGGCTCTGCCAGGTATCCTTTAAACGTGCTTATTTCAGATCGCGATATTCGTCAAGAGATTGCTGATGGACGCATCGTTCTTGATCCGTTCGATGAGTCGATGATTCAGCCTGCAAGTGTGGACGTGAGGATTGATCGTTTCTTCCGTCTGTTCGATAACCACAAGTACCCGCATATCGACCCCGCGCAGCCGCAGGAGGACCTGACGCGTCTGGTGGAGGTGGCTCCCGACGAGCCGTTCATCCTGCATCCGGGTGAGTTCGTGCTGGGCTCGACGTATGAGAAGGTGACCCTGCCCGATGACGTGGCCGCCCGCCTGGAGGGTAAGTCCTCGCTGGGTCGTCTGGGCCTGCTGACCCACTCGACGGCCGGTTTTATCGACCCCGGTTTTTCGGGCCACGTGACGCTGGAACTGTCGAATATGGCCACCCTGCCGATTATGCTGTGGCCGGGTTCTAAGGTGGGTCAGCTGTGCTTCTTCCGTCTGAGCAGCCCGACCGAGCACCCGTACGGTTCGGGCGCGTACGGTAACCGTTACCAGGGTCAGCGTGGCCCGACTGCTTCGCGTAGTTATTTGAATTTTCATCAGACGATGATTCCGACGGAGTCGTAGTCTATTCCCGTTTGGGGTTGGGGCGCGGGTGGCCTGCTTGGCTGGGTCGCCCGCGCTTCCTCATATGGGCGTACACCCGGCGTCTCGTGCGTTCACTCACGTGCGGGGCTATTCTCTCACTCATTTGAAGGATTGTTATGAATCTGCTTCCTGTTGTTCTGCGCCTGGCGGGCGCGGAGGTTTCCGTCTACCTGATTGACCAGTCTGAGGCTTTTATCGAGGGTTTTAAGCGTGCCTGGGAGCCGCTGAACCCCGAATTTTTTGAGACCCCGGACGAGGCGTATGAGGCGGTTTCGAACCACGACCAGGTGCTGCTGGTGCACCCCGTATCTGACACCCCGATTCTGGACATAGCCCAGCCCCTGATGGGCCCGTTCATGAAGGTTGGCACGCTGCGCGTGGATAGCGTGGAGCAGGGCCTGCAGGACCTGACGAGCCGCATCACCGTTGCGATGATCGAGCAGCTGGTGGGTAGCGGCGTGATGCTTCATTCGGCGGTTATCGGTGACCCCGAGTCGAAGCGCGCCCTGGCCCTGGTGGGCGTTTCGGGTAGCGGCAAGACCACGGCCTCGCGTTTCTTGGGCTCGAAGCTGGCGTACCTGACGGACGAGACCGCCGTCATCTCGGATGAAGGTTTCGTGACCCCCTACCCGAAGCCGTTGTCGGTGATTGTCGACCCGAATGCACCGAAGGAACAGCAGAACCCGGTTGAGGCCGGTCTGAACGTGGTCGACCCCGAGGACCGCGGCTACAAGCTGACCCGTATCGTGCTGATTTCGCGTGACGAGCAGGCCAAGGAGCCGCGCCTGGAACGCGTGCCGCTGCACGAGGCGCTGGTGTTCTTGAGCGAGCAGAGCTCGGGTCTGGCGAAGCACCCCGAGGGCGTCGTGTCGCTGGCCAAGCTGGTAGAGCGTTGCGGCGGCGTGTGGCGCCTGGTGTACTCGGAGGTTGAGGACACCCTGCCGCTGGTTCAGGATCTGCTGAATGGTGGTGAGCTGCCGGGCGCTGATGAGGTTGAGAGCCTGGAGAAGTACACGGTTGAGGATCACCTGCCGGGCGTGTACCTGAACGGTACGATTGTGATTGACCGCGCGCCGGGAACCTCTGCGGTGCGTGTGGGCGAGGACGGCCCGTTCCTGCTGCTGCAGGACACCGCGTTGAACGAGCTGTCGGAGTTCGCGGCGGAGTGCTGGCTGCAGGCTGAGGGCGACATTTCGTACGATGACCTGTACGCGCGTCTGGCTGAGATCTTTGAGGGTCTGCCTGCGGAGGCGTACGACGAGAACGTCAGCGCCCTGGCGCAGGGAGCGATGCTGTGGGTCCGCGTGATTGACGATCCGCTGATTGACGACGCGACCTGGGCTCAGATAACCGGTAGCGAAGAGGTCCTGGACGAGGCGGAGGAAAACCGCGAGGTGACCTCGGAAGGCTCCACTGAGACGGCCGCCGAGGCAGACGACGATGTGGTGACCGAGTAGCTCGATGAGCGTACCCTAGCGCCGATGGCGCATAGCGAAGGGGCGGGCAGATTAACTCTGCCCGCCCCTTCGCTATACCCGCTGAGGGACCGCGGGGATCCCCGGGTAGACCCCCGGGTAGGTCCCGCCGCGGCTAAGACTTCACCTTCTCGCGGCGGTTGGCCCGCACCCGCAGGGGCCCGGGAGCCTCTACCGGAAGCAGCATCAGCAGACCCGCAACCACAACCACGAGGATGCCGACAACACCCCAAATCTGGGCGCCCAGAATACTCACGAACAGGCCGAAAAGCATCGGCGCCAGGAAGCTCGTGGCGCGGCCGGTCGTCGAGTACAGTCCGAACAGCTCACCCTCGGTGCCGGGCTCGGCCAGGCGAGCCAGGAACGTGCGGGAGGCCGACTGCGCCGGACCCACGAACAGGCACAGCAGCAGGGCGCATACCCAGAACACGCCCGGTTCGGGGAAGAACATCAGCGGGGTAGCCGCCAAGATAATGCCGACCAGCGAGATAACAATAATTGCCTTCGGGCCCAGGTAGTCATCCAGGTAGCCGCCCAGGATCGCGCCAGCCGCCGCGACAGCGCTACCGGCAATACCGAACAGAATCACCTCGGAAGTGCTGAAACCGAACGTGCCCGCCGCAAGAATACCGCCGAACGTAAAAATACCGGACAGACCATCACGGAACACCGCCGAAGCAATCAGGAACCACAGGGTCTGCGGGGACGTCATCTTCAGCCGCTTAATGGTGCGCCACAGCGCCTTGTAGGAGGCGAGCAGGCTACCCTGGCGGGCGGGGGAGAGACGCTCCATGCCCAGCTCCAGGAAACGCAGCTCGCGGGTGGGCAACACCTCCGGCAGGAAGCGCTCGCGGGTGCGCATCCGAATCAGCAGCGGCACGCAGAAGATGAGGCACCAGGCCGCGGCGAACAGGGTCACCGCGCGGATGTTGAGGGCCCCCTCCTCGCTCAAGCCCAGGGACGAGGGGGACAGCACGAAGCCCCACAGCACCACGGCCAGGGCGAGGATGCCGCCAATGTAACCGGCGGCCCAGCCGGTGCCCGAAATCTTACCGATATTATTCGGGTTCGAAACGCGCGGCAGCACCGCGTTGTAGTTCACGTACGCGAACTCGCTGAACACGCTCGCGGCAGACACCAGGAACACACCCAACCACAGGTAGCCCGGGTCGGGGGCGACGAAGAAGCACGCCGCCATCGAAGCGACCAGCAGTAGCGTGTTCACGCCGAGCCAGAAGATGCCGCGGCCAGACTTGTCGTTACGCTGACCGGTCACCGGCGCCAGAATCGCAATGAGGAACCCTGCAATGGTCAGACCCAGAGACAGCGCCGAGGAGGTCTCTTCGGGAGTGCCGAAATAGCTACTGGTCAGGTACACGGTGAAGATGAAGGTCATCATAATCGAGTCGAAGCTCGACGAACCAACATCCCACATGACCCAGGACGCGACCGAACGGCGGCTGTTCGCGTGGTCAACGACCCTACGCGGAGCCTTCGTCTTACGGCGGGGAGAAGAAATAGTCATAGTTGTGCTTTCGGATGCCGAGGTGGCGCTTCAGCGTAGCGGCGGCGTGAAACCGGCTGAAGTGGGGCGGGCGTGCTGAAGATGGAACACCAGGCGGTACGTACCGAGTGGAGATACGTACCGCCTAGTTCATGAACTTTCGCGCGGAAGGCGCAAAGTCTTAGTTGAAGAAACGACGCTGCAGGCGAGCAATACCGAAGCTCACTACAGCACCGACGACGGAGGTCGGAACGGTCCAGAGGATGACCTGACGCAGGGTGTCTTCAGAGTCGTGGGAAATGGCGGGAGGCTGGTTGCCGGTAGCCTTGGTCCAGGCTGCGCCCAGACCCTTACCAACCAGGGCAGTAGCGCCCATGTTGATACCCGCAATGGCAAGCTTAGCGACGGGGTTCATGTGTATCTCCTTAGCTGTATACGATGCGGCGTCCTGCCCGTGAACCCCTTCGGGGTTGGGTGAGAAAAGAGCGCCACTCCCTAGCGTATAGGGTTTAAGGCGTTCGTGCCGCCTTGGAGCCGCTCCGTCCCAAAATTGTACACCGTGCAATTCTGTAATGTGGGCAGAAGAAGAAAACAAAAAGCGGCAAATTGGCACGAACAGCCAGACACGCCTACAATCGAACCTGGGCTTCCACCTGCACCACAACGGTACGGACAAGGAAGCCCACAACGACAGGGGAGCGCCACCGAGGCGCTGAGAGTGCTAAGCAGACCCTCGAACCTGATCCGGTTAGTACCGGCGTAGGGAGTCGAATTTCTTCTCAATGCCCTCGTCCAATCAGAGGGCGAGGACATTCCCCTTCCAACGACGGAAGGATCACCAATGTCACAGAACGCAACCCCCGCCTCCCAGGCATCTAGCCAGGCAGAATCGAAGAAGCCGAACCTGCGCTGGCGAGTCAACGAAATCGTTATCGCCGCAGTTATCGCAGTAGCCTGCGCCGTCATCTTCTGGATCTGGGACATCGCAGTCGGCCCCGCCGCCAAAACTGCACTCGTAGCAGCACCCGAATTCCGCCCCATCGTCGCCGGCGCATGGCTGCTTGGCGGCACCCTCAGCGGCCTGCTCATCCGCAAGCCCGGTGCGGCACTCTTCGGTGAAATCGTCGCAGCATTCATCTCCGTGCTCTTCACCGGCGGCGCGTGGAGTGGTGAAATCCTGATTGCCGGCTTCTTCCAGGGCGTTGGCGCTGAAATCGCCTTCGCAATCTTCCGCTACCGTCGCTGGGACGCATTCGTAGCAGTCTTCGCCGGTGCGCTCAGCGGCCTGTTCATGGGTGTTAACGAAATCTTCATCTACTACCCCGACATGGAACCGGTCAAGGCAATCATCTACGTAGCGTGCGCCGTCATCTCCGGCGCAGTGATCGCAGGCTTCCTCGCATGGATTCTCGTGCAGAACCTCGCCAAGACCGGTGTGCTCTCCTCGCTGGCATCCGGCAAGACCCGCCGCTAACCACCAGCAACTATCCACCGGCTAGTCACTCACCACGAGTCACCACTCGGCACACTACAGCAGCCACACAAAAGGCTAAGGAACCATCATGGAAGCAACACCGCGCGGGGCGCGCATCGAGCTCAACAACTTCAGCTGGCACCACCCCGGACGCCCAGAACCCGTCATCAGCGGACTCAACCTCACCATCAACCCCGGTGAAAAAGTCCTGCTACTGGGCACCTCCGGCGCCGGCAAATCGACGCTCCTGCACGCCATCGCCGGTGTGCTCCACGATGACGACGGCGAATCCGCCGGCGGCACCATCACCATCAACGGGCAAGCACCCGCCGAAGCACGTGGCACCGCGGGCATGATGCAGCAGGACCCCGAATCCTCCATCGTCATGGCAACCGTCGGCAACGACGTCGCCTTCGGCCCCGAAAACCTGCGCGTACCCCGCGAAGAAATCTGGCGCCGCGTCACCGAAGCCCTCACCGCCGTAGGGCTCAACGACCTTGCCCTCGACCACCCCAGCAGCGCGCTGTCCGGCGGACAGAAGCAGCGCCTCGGCCTGGCGGGTATCCTCTCGATGCACCCCGGCGCCATGATCCTCGACGAACCCACCGCCAACCTCGACCCCTCCGGTGTGCAGGAGGTGCGCGACAGTATTCTTGCCGCCGCGGAGGCCACCGGCGCGACCCTGCTCGTCGTGGAACACCGCGTGAGCATCTGGGCGCCGCACATGGACCGCATTATCGTACTCGGCGAAGGCGGCACCATCACCCACGACGGCGCACCCGACACCGTGCTCACCGAAGCCCGTCGGGATCTCATCGACGCCGGCGTGTGGGTGCCCAACTACGTGCCGCGTGCGCCGCAGAGCAACAGCGATAGCAAGTACGGCGAGGCGCTACTGCGCGCCGAAAACCTCAGCATCACCCGCGCACAACCCACCCCCAAACAACGACGTGCACGCCGACGCACCATCAAACGCTTCGGCGACACCCCCGCACCCGTACCCACCGACCTGCCTGTCCTGCGCAGCGGCATCAACCTCACCCTGCACGCCGGCGAACACCTCAGCGTGCTCGGCCCCAACGGCGCCGGCAAATCAACCCTAGCCCTCACCCTCGCAGGGCTCCTCACCGCACCCGACGGCACCCTCGCCGCCACCGACACGCTGCGTAACCACGGCGGTCAGACTGCACACTGGGACGTGCCCACCTGGACCCCAGCCCAAATGCTCAGCCGCATCGGCTACGTCTTCCAAGAACCCGAATACCAATTCATCCGCGGCACCGTACGCGAAGAACTCGAACTCGGCCCCCGCCGACTCGCCGCACTCACCCGCACCCCCCTCAACGAAGACGACCTCACCGCACGCACCAACGAACTCGCGGCCCACCTACGCCTCAACCACCTACTCGACGCCAACCCCTTCACCCTCTCCGGCGGCGAAAAACGCAGGCTCTCGGTCGCCTCCGCACTCGCCACCGCACCCAAAATCCTCATCCTCGACGAACCCACCTTCGGCCAAGACGCACGAACCTGGGCAGAACTCGTCGACCTCATCCGCGAACTACTCGCAGGCGGGACCGCCGTCATCTCCATCACCCACGACGAAGACTACACCGCCGCACTCGGTGGCAAATCCATCACGCTCGAAGCCCTAGACACCTCCGAAGCCACCGCAACCCCCGGAAAGGAGAACGCATGAACACCGACTTCTTCGGCACCATCGACCGAACCAGCTACTTCAGCAACCTCAACGCCGGCGTCAAGCTCGTCGTCTCCTTCGCCCTCATCATCGCCGCGCTCATCGTGCGCGACCCGCTGACCTCCGGAATCCTCTTCGCCCTCGAACTGCTCGGATTCATCCTCGTCGGGTTCCGGCCCGTCAACGTCCTCGCCCGCTTCTGGCCCATCCTCATCGCCGTGATCACCACCGGCTGGTCCGTCGCCATGCTCAGCGCCAAAACCGGCGACGTGATCCTCAACCTCGGCTTCAACACCATCACCACCGGCTCCGCAGCCGTCGGTGCAGCCATGATGATCCGTTCCCTCGCCATGGTCCTGCCCACCCTCGCATTCGTGCTCACCACCGATCCGACCGACCTCGGCGACTCCCTCGCGCAGACCTTCAAACTGCCGGCACGATTCGTGCTCGCCACCATCGCCGCCCTGCGCCTGGTCGGCATCCTCTTCGCCGAATGGAACGCCCTCGGCCAGGCACGACGCGCCCGCGGACTCGGCGCGGGCCAATCCCTCGCCGGACGAGCCCAAACCTTCGGCGGACAAAGCTTCGCCCTGCTCGTGCAGGCCATCCGCCGCGGCTCCCGCCTGGCCATCACCATGGAGGCGCGCGGCTTTGGCGCGGGCGAACGCACCTGGGCGCGCGTACCCTCGTATTCGCGCCGTGACGTGCACGTGAGCATTGCCGCCGCCGTCATCATTGCTGTTGCGTACGGTGCATCTATTGCTGCGGGTACGATTCAGTTCCTCTGGGGCTAGTTCGTTCTTACAGTAGGTTGCGGTTTCGTTTTCGTGACCCCGCTTGGGAAGCGGTATCCGCCCTCGTTCCTACAGGGGCACCCGTCCTCGCTTCGCTTCGGACACCCTGATGTCACTACGGGCGATACCGTCTTCCCACGCTGGGCTACGGAGGCGCCCGCACTCTTCCTTCGCTCCTACAGGGAACCCGCCCTCGCAGAGCTCGGGCA